>JAYTTD010000100.1:0-5521 GCA_043745235.1 Nitrospira sp.
CCGCTTTCAGCTCTGGGATATCACGGATGATCACATCCGAGAACTCGAAAAGACCGGGAAGGTCCTGAAGACCCTGCCGATCCATTCGCCCATCACCGGCACCGTGATTAAGAAAGAGGCCGTGGCGGGGATCCACATCGACCCTGGCCAGGAGCTCTACACCATTGCTGATCTCTCGCACGTCTGGATCTTGGCGGACATCTACGAATATGAGCTGTCGTTCGTGAAGGCAGGGCAGAAGGCTGCGGTGACACTCACCTACGATCCTGGCACGGTCCTCACGGGACAGCTGAGTTTCATCTACCCCACCTTGGACCCGAAGACCCGCACGGCCAAGGTGCGGTTCGAACTCGACAACAGCGATGAAAAGCTGAAGCCGGACATGTATGCCAACGTGGAGCTGCGGGTGAACTTGGGCACTCGCCTGGCGATTCCGCAAGAAGCCGTCATCGAATCTGGCCAGAAGCAAGTCGTGTTTCTCCATCACGGCGCCGGGAAGCTTGAACCGCGCCTGATCAAGACCGGCGTGAAGACCGGAGAGTGGTCTGAAGTGCTGGAAGGGCTGAAAGAAGGGGAGCACATTGTGACCTCGGCGAATTTCCTGATCGACAGTGAAAGTCGGCTCAAGTCTGTTGTCGAGGGCATGGGTGGCATGTCCGGCATGAAGATGAAGGATTGAGCGCCCATGGTCGAACGGATCATCGAATTCAGTGCGAGGAACCGCTTCATTGTCTTTCTGCTCGTCTTCTCGTTCTCAGCGGTCGGGCTCTGGGCCATGTGGCAGACACCGATCGATGCCCTGCCGGATATTTCCGACACGCAAGTCATCGTCTACACCACCTGGGCGGGGCGCTCTCCCGATCTCGTTGAAGATCAAATCACCTATCCGATCGTGACCGCGCTCCTGTCGGCTCCCAAGGTCACTGTCGTGCGCGGCTTCTCGGACTTCGGCTATTCCTATGTCTATATCCTGTTCAAAGACGGGACCGACATCTACTGGGCGCGCTCTCGTATCTTGGAGCGGCTGAATCAACTTTCCGGACGCATGCCGGAAGGAGTCACGCCGCAGCTCGGTCCGGACGCGACCGGCGTCGGCTGGGTGTTTCAGTATGCCCTTGTGGATGAGACCGGCCAACATGATCTGGCCGCCCTGCGGAGTTTCCAGGATTGGTATCTCCAGTACTGGTTGCGGGCTGTGGAAGGTGTGGCTGAAGTGGCGAGCATCGGCGGCTTTGTCCGGCAGTACCAGGTCAATCTGGATCCCACCAAGGTCTCGGCCTATCGTCTGTCCCTTCCTTCCATTGTGGAGACGATTCGACAGAGCAACAACGACGTGGGGGGCCGCGTGGTCGAGTTTTCCGGAATCGAGTATGTCGTGCGCGGGCGCGGCTATATCAAAAAGGTGGAAGACATTGAAAAGATTGCAGTGGGGGTCAGCGACAACGGCACGCCGATTCTCTTGCGTGATGTGGCGACGGTTCGGCTGGGGCCGGATATGCGGCGAGGATTGGTTGAACTGAACGGCCAAGGCGAGGTCGTCGGCGGTATTGTGATTATGCGGTTTGGCGAGAACGCCCTCACCGTGATCGAACGAGTCAAAGCGAAGCTGAAAGAGATTGAACCGTCCATGCCGAAAGGCATCAAAGTGGTCAGCACCTATGACCGGAGCGACCTCATTCATGAATCGATTGCGACGGCCAAGGAAAGCCTCCTGGAAGAACTGATTGTGACCGGCGTGCTGATCATTGCCTTCTTGCTGCATGTCCGTTCCGCCATCGTGCCGATCCTTACCCTACCGTTGGCGGTGCTGATCGCGTTCATTCCCATGTATCTGATGGGGATCGGCATCAATATCATGTCGCTCGGTGGCATCATTGTGGCTATCGGCGACATGGTGGATGCCGCGATCGTGATAGTGGACAACGCCCACAAGCGATTGGAGGACTGGGAACGGAACGGCAAGGTGGGCGACCGGCTACAAGTGCTGATCGATTCTGCCAAGGAAGTCGGACCGCCAATTTTTGCGTCCGTCCTTGTCATCGCCATTTCTTTTATCCCGATTTTTGCCCTCGAAGCCCAGGAAGGTCGTATGTTCAAGCCGCTGGCCTGGACGAACAACCTCGCGATCGCCATGTGTGCGGTGCTGGCCATTACCCTTGTTCCCGCCTGCCTGCCGAGCTTCATTCGTGGGCGGATTTTCCCGGAACATCGCCATCCGGTCAGTCGAGGCTTGCAGCGGCTGTATGCCCCTCTGTTGCGATGGACGCTACTGCATCGCGGAACCGTGGTGATTTTGGCCATCGGACTCATGTTCAGCGTTATTCCTGCGTACCAGCGCATGGGGTCGGAGTTTATGCCGCCTCTGTATGAGGGCACGATCCTCTATATGCCCACGACTCTGCCAGGGCTCTCGGTGACGGAGGCCAGCCGGCTGCTTCAGATCATGGATCAAAAGCTGCGCTCCTTTCCGGAAGTCGACCATGTCTTCGGCAAAGCGGGCCGGGCCGAGACCTCGACCGACCCGGCACCATTCAGCATGATGGAAGTGGTGGTGGAGTTGAAATCGAAGGGCCAATGGCGACCAGGCCTCAGTTATGAAGGACTGGTTGATGAGATGGACCGGGCACTTCAAATTCCGGGCGTGACGAATGCCTGGACCATGCCAATCAAGGCGAGGATTGACATGCTCACCACCGGCGTTCGCTCTCCGGTGGGGATCAAGATCTTCGGTTCCGACCTCACGCAGATCGGACAGATCGGCGAGCATCTGGAAGTGGTGCTCAAAGAAGTGCCTGGGACACGCAGCGTCTATGCGGAACGGGTGTCCGGTGGCTACTTCCTGGACGTCGACATCAACCGTGACGAGATCGCCCGCTACGGCCTCAAGCTGATGGATGTCGGCAAGATCATCGAAACGGCCATCGGGGGTGAAAATATCGCCACCACCATCGAAGGCCGTGAGCGCTATCCGATCAACGTCCGCTATCTGCGTGAGTTGCGGGATGATCCTGAAAAGCTGAAGCGCGTGCTCGTTGATACGCCGACCGGCGCGCAAGTGCCACTCGCGCAACTGGCGACGCTCCGGTTCGTCAATGGTCCACCCATGATCCGGGACGAAAACGGCCTCCTCGCGGGCTACGTCTTCCTGGATATGACCGGGCGGGATGTCGGCGGCTATGTGGAGGATCTCAAACGAGTGGTCAGAGAGAAGGTGACGCTGCCGGCGGGCTATACGATTGTCTGGTCCGGTCAATATGAGTTTATGGAGCGGGCGAAAGAGCGGCTGAAGCTCGTCGTGCCGTTGACGCTCATCATCATTTTTGTGATCTTCTACTTCGCGTTCCAATCGGTCGCGAAAACCTTCATGGTGATGGTGGGTGTGCCGCTGTCGCTCGTCGGCGCAGTCTGGTATCTGGCCATCCTCGATTACAATATGAGCATTGCGGTGTGGGTGGGACTCATCACGGTCGTGGGAACGGCCGCGGAAACCAGCGCCGTAATGTTGGCCTATCTCGATGAAGCCTGTAAGCGGCGAAAAGAAGCTGGAGGACTACGAACACTTCAAGACCTCATCGAGACCGTCCATCTTGGGGCTGTGGAACGCATCCGACCCATGGCCATGATCGGGCTTGTCGATGTCGTGGGGTTATTCCCTGTGATGTGGGCGACCGGCACGGGTGCGGACGTGATGAAGCGGATTGCAGCCCCTCAGGTTGGCGGGGTGTTCTCTGCCATGATCCTGACACTCTTTGTCATCCCGCCCATCTATGTGATGTGGCGGTGGTGGAAGGAACGACGAGAGACCCAGATGCGGCCAGCCGCAGAAGCGAAGTGACAGGATGTGCGGGTGAGCTGGGTGGGCATTGTGAGAAGGTGAACTGCCGATGGTGAGCCGCTCATTACGAGCGATTTTGCTATGTGCCTTTCTGGGCATCCTGGGGTTTTCCCTTCTCACCGAGCACCGGGATCATCTCTTCGGAGCACTGCCGTATGTGTTACTCCTCGCCTGTCCATTGCTCCATCTCTTCCTGCACAGGCGACATGGCGGCCATGTCTTCGAACCTCAGCAAGGTAAGAAGCAGGCTAGCTCACAGGACAACACCGAATGACATTCCCATGGGCGAAGGACCAGCCTACGGGTTGTGGTCGTTAGTCCTCATCAATTTCGTGGTGTTTATCCTCTTCGCGTTCAGCTTGACCCGTCCGCGGACGACATGCGATTGGCGGTCCCTGTGCACGTTCTCAGCGTTTACGTAGCCCTGTTTGCGGAGATGTATGGGTTTCAATTGACCTTCTATCTGTTGTCGGGCTGGTTGGGCCTTCATACACTATTCGAAGGAACCTGGGAGAGCTTTCACGGGCCGCAAGGAAGGAGGCCATCATTATGGCGGCAAGGCCGGAAGTGATCCGTGCCTGCTCGGAGTGGGTGGCCAGGATTCTCATCGAGCAGGATTATAGCAGAGCAATTGGGAAGGACAACGACAGGTGAAGTTCTTCAACGCAGAAGGGGGCATGGACTCGCGTGAGTGGCACACTCATACGCCGGACGAGCTTGAGACGATCCTGCAGTCCAATCTGGAAAGAGGGCTGGCGGAGAGAGACGCCGAACAGCGCTTGGCTGAGCACGGCCCAAATGCACTGCCCGAGGCTCCTCCTGTCTCAGTCCTGACTCTCCTCCTCGCACAGTTCACAAGCGTCATCATCTGGGTGCTGATCGGAGCCGCGGTCATCTCGGGGCTGCTCCAAGAATGGGTAGACGCGGCCGCGATCCTCGCCATCGTCTTGCTGAACGCCGCCCTGGGCTTTGTGCAGGAGTATCGAGCCGAGCAGTCCATCGCGGCGTTGAAAAAGCTCTCGATCACAATGGCGCGCGTGATCCGAGAGGGGGTGATTCGGTCAATTCCAGCGCGTGATCTCGTGCCGGGCGATCTCATTCAGATCGAAGCGGGCGACCGTGTTCCAGCAGACAGCCGCGTCATCTATGCAACGGGGTTCCAGACACAGGAGGCCTCGCTGACGGGCGAATCGACTCCAGTCGTCAAATCAGCCGAGCCGATTCCCCAAACAGCGGTGCCCTTGGGTGACCGCCATAACATGCTCTTCATGGGGACCATTGTCGTCTCCGGGAAAGGGCGCGCGCTGGTGACGGCCACCGGGAGCCAGACGGAGCTCGGAAAGATCGCGGCGATGATCCATCGCGAGGCTCAGGCTGAGCAGGAGGAGACTCCCCTACAGCGCCGACTCGAACAGCTCGGTCACACGTTACTCTGGCTCTCGTTGGCTATCGTCGCGGTGGTGTTTGTACTCGGAGCACTGCGCGGTATCCCGCTCGTCACGATGTTTCTGACTGCCGTGAGCTTAGCGGTTGCCGCGATTCCCGAAGGGCTGCCGGCTGTCGTAACCATCACGCTGGCCCTCGGGGTCACACGAATGGTGCAGCGCCATGCGCTGATCCGGCGGTTGCCCGCGGTCGAAACGTTGGGCTCGACGACAGTCATCTGTTCCGACAAGACCGGCACGC
>JAYTTD010000101.1:0-60750 GCA_043745235.1 Nitrospira sp.
TCGGGAGAAGCTCCAAGAGCGCCTCGCGAAGCTCGTGGGCGGTGTGGCCGTCATCAACGTCGGCGCCGCGACCGAAACTGAAATGAAGGAAAAGAAGGCGCGCGTGGAAGACGCGTTGCATGCCACCAAGGCAGCCGTCGAAGAAGGGATCGTCCCTGGCGGCGGAACGGCTTATCTTCGTTGCATCGGCGCGTTGGATTCGCTCAAGCTGGTGGCGGAACAGCAAGTGGGTGTCAATATCATCCGCCGCGCGCTCGAAGAGCCGATTCGTCAAATCGCGGCAAACGCCGGGATGGAAGGTTCCATCATCGTTGAGAAAGTTCGCAATGACAAGAACGCCAGCGGTGGCTACAACGCCGCGACCGAGGAATATGTGGACATGATCAAGGCTGGTATCATCGACCCCACCAAGGTGTCGCGTTGCGCATTGCAGAATGCGGCGAGCGTGGCGGGATTGATGCTCACGACCGAGGTGATGATCACCGAACTGCCGGAAGAGAAGAAAGAGCCAGCCGGTGGTGGTGGCGGTGGACACAACCACGGCATGGAAGGCATGTACTAAGAGAAACTGATAGCTGACAGCACACAGCTTTCAGCTACTGGAATCCAACGAAGGGCCCGGCGGGAAACCGCCGGGCCCTTCGTGTTTCTGCTGTGCGTTGGAAACGTTGGAGAAATTGCAAGATCGGTCAAAATAGGGTCTTATTGTGTTACAGCATACCGGCATCTCTGTTCACATGAAAAAAGAGGAAGCGCTGTGACTCGATCGGTACTTTTCGGAGTCGGGGTCATCCTTCTGGGGATGGTAACAGCAGGAGTCCCTTCCAACCTCGGCGCCCAATCACTAGACAAGAACACCGATTTCTATGTCCTCGTGGTTTACGAAGGACACACCCACAAGTACGGGAAGGTAACCGTCTTCCTTGCAGACGACGGTCGCCCGATCACCCTTCTCCTCACCGCTTATGAATCAGTGGAGTGGCAGATTGAGATCGAGCCGGGAGCGAAACTGGCCAAGGCTTTTCTGAATGGGTACCACGACCAATGAGTATCTGGAGTACCACCCGACGTCCTGATTCACACTGAGTCATTTGATAGAAGGAGTCCCACCTTCATGTATGGACATGATAATAGCTCCTGTTTCAAATTGGTGGAGAAGGCGGAGTCTGTCTATGGAATACCACCCAAGGCCTATCTATGCAATATAAGGGAGCAGCGTTTGTCATAGACCATAACGGGCTACGCGCCATTCCCTTGCAATAGATGCCGCACAGAAGAGCGTCTACGGCAGACGCCTTGGTGAGAACGGGAATGCGAAACAAGTGAAGAACTAGTATCTCCCCTTTTGGGAATCGAGAATACGGTCTCGTTCAAACCCCTGACATGATTGTCGAAGCACCTCGTCATTCGGCCATCGACTGTTACAAATAACCTTCGCCGCTCGATTGGCATCCAGACCAACAGCCCCCGAAGCCTGCAGACGCTCCCTTTTGCTCACTTCATATCGTGTACAGGATTCCTGCAACGAACTATCGTGAGAGTATCTCCTCTCACAATGCCTTCTGGCCTCTTTTTCTTCGGCGAGCCCCTTGTTTCGTATCTGAAGTTTCTCCAGCTGCTTCGTGAGATCGATCGCAGGCTCATCCGGCTGACGATTTCTCTTCTGTTGGCCAGCGCCGGCGCTAACCTCTTCAGGTGCTGAGGACGAAGAGGAGTTGGCTTGCGTACCAGAGACTGGACCCGCATGCTTCCACCCCGCTAAATATCCATTCCCATCAAACGAGAGAATAAATCCAAACCGTGGATATTCCCACTTAATGACAGTACCCTTCTGAAACATCGTGATGGACCTTGGCTGTCCAAACGATTCAAAGATCTCATCCTTGTGCATGCCGACTTTCGGCGTCAGATCTCGCACCTTCTGATAGAAACCTGTTTTGCTCCCCTTCGTCTCCTGCGGCGTCGATTGTTGCAATGCCATGCGATTCATTCTGTCCAACCGTTGGGCTGGGGCACGGAGCAGTCTCCATACCGACGTCTGCCCCTCCCGGCAGGACTCAGGGTTTGGTTCTTCATAGATCATTTGTGTTTCAATCTGCACATTCACAATTTCCGCCGTCCTGGTGTAGTTCTGAACTTCCTGGATTGCAGCGTGATAGGCTCTCTGTCTTCCCACTTCCGCAGTGGGAGCGCATGTCGACCGGCCCACGAAAAACAGATCCTCCCCAAATCGAAACATCGCCTGTTCGGTCCAGAATGGACGACTCGCTCCCACAGCGAGGAGCGCAGAAGACAAGACCATCCCTACAACCATCATGATCGCCGCAGCATGTCTCATCACGTCTCGCATGTACTCAAACTAGCCGAACCATTCGGCCCCTTCCTGGCTGTTTAGGCAAGCTTAATTCAAGCTTACGGCAAGTCAAGCCAATAGGGGATCTGCGCGTGGGAGTGTCGTGTTCTCTCTCGCTTGTGCGATACAATCGGTCTCGCCTGGATATGCTGGGAGGGCTCCCATGATCGTGGAAGTCGAATCAAACGATAATTGCGAGGCAAGTGTCTTCGCGCGATTCAAGGACGCCGGCCACGCGCGACTAGTCTCCCAGGTACGGCTCTACGACCGAAATCCTGCCGGGGAGTGGTACTGGATTACTGGCTGGAGCGACGATGAACGGACGCCGGCCTGCCCAGCCTATGCCCAGCTGGTTGAAGATTCTGGCTCGGGCCTGACACACCTGGTGTATGGAGGACTCTACGGCCTGAGGTTCAAGCCGATCAATATCGAGGAAGCGTGGAATCTCGAAAGCCCTCGTCAATGGGGAGAAGCGTATCTTTCCCTGGCCAGTGATCGTGATATCCGATATGCCGACTAGCTTCCGCCACCGCAGGGAGGGTATGTGCCATGAAACGAACAAGGGCTAATAGCCTAGAGCGAAGAACAAAGGGCTATTTCACCAGCTCTAGTCCTATCAGTCGGAAGGTCTTCTTAAGTATCGCCGAAGTTTTCGGGGTGTCGAAGAATGACCGAAAGATGTCATGCACGACGGTCTTGTGAGCGGCGAGGTCGGCTTGAAATTGCTTGAGCGCGATCGGTCGATCCGCCCTGTCATAGCCCATACGGATTGCGCAACGCTCTAATTCCTTCTGTTGATCCGGAAGCGCATGGGTCTGCAGATCATGCACCATCTGGAGTTTGTGCTCCACGTCTCGAAGAAACCGATAGGCACGGGTCAAACCAGCCTGTTGCTTCCCTGACAGAATCCCAGCCTTCTGAAGCCGCACCAATGAACCGAGGGTTCCCCGTCCAAGAATCCCCGGCAACCACCGACCGGCCAACACCTGGATCGTTTGAACAAAGAATTCGATTTCCCTGATTCCACCGACACCGAGTTTGACGTTGCGTTGCTCATGCCCGCGCTCTGCCATCTTCGCATCGATCCGCTCCTTGACCGAACGGATCTCCTCCACAATCGCAAGCCCCTGTTCGACGTCCAGTCGTTTCGATATGGGCGCCAGCACAAAGGGCCGCACCATCTTGACAAACGATCTTCCGACCTCCTTCGACCCGGCAACGGGCCAGGCTTTCAGCAAGGCTAAGCGCTCCCACACTTGCCCTCTCGTCCGATAGTATTTCGCATAGTCGTCGAGCGAGCGAGTGAGCTGCCCCACCGAACCTTCTGCCCGCAAACGAAGGTCCACGCGATAGACGTATCCTTCCTGAGTCTGTTCGGTCAGCGCCTTCGTCAGCTCCCGCGCAAGAATTTCAAAGTACTCTTCATTGGACAGCCTGCGCAGCGTAGGGCCTTTCGCCTTCGTGCGTCCGGACGCAGCAGGCCTGGTTCCCCCCTCATGGGATTCACAGACATAGAGCACGTCGACATCGGAGCTGTAATTGAGTTCATGCCCACCCAACTTCCCCATCGCAATGACCGTGAAACCGGTCTCCACCCACCGCCCCTGCCGGTTCTGGTGCATGGGAATGCCGTGCCTGGCCCGTAGATCGGCGTCCACAATCCGATAGGCGGCACCGATGAGCACCGAAGCCAGATCCGAAAGAGAGGCGGTGGTTTCCACCACATCGGCTAACCGCACAAGGTCGCGCACACCGATGCGCAGCATCTCTCGATGACGGAATCGTCTGAGCAGGTCCAACCGGAGTTCAGTGGCAGTGGCAGCCTCCAAACTTTGCCGGACCGTACGTTCCATTCCCGCTTTGGTCGGCGCGGTGGACAATACGTTCTGTTCGGCCAGCCAATACAACAGCAGCGGGTCGCGGACGAGAGTGAAGGCGAGCGAATCGCTGTTCCCGAAAATCGCGCATACCAGATCCAACATGCGAGGAGCGCTCCGCAGGTATTCCAATACAGCCGATCGGCTGACTCCGCTCGCGAGCCATCGTTCCCAGTGGTTCAAGGCCTGATCCGGATTAGCGGTCCGCCCAATAGCCTCAAGCAACACGGGCAGGATATCTGCCAACTGACGTCGTTGGTCCGGATCGCCGGCCATCGACTGCAAATTCGCATTGGCATCCCGAAGGCGACGGAGTCCATAGGGTTGAAGAATCGCTTCAATCTGAGTCTGTTCAAGCCCGGACGCTAAGAGGATAGGGGTCGGATCTGGGCGAGGAGCCCACTCCAGTTTCGGAAGGGCGCAATAACGCGGCACTTCTTTCTTGGGATGATCAGTCATGGGCAGGCATTATACTGAGAGCTAGGCGCTCGCACAATGAACCCCACTTCGGCTATACTCCCGGCCATGACGGACGGGCTTGGATCACGCGAGTCGATCATCGAGTCCCTCGCCTCTCTGTGTCCGGATGTCGACGACGAGGTGCTCCGGGACTTCGTCTCACGGGTAGACTCCGAATACTTCGAGCGATTCCAACCGGAAGCCGTCGCGCACCATATTCAGCTTGCCAGCCGGCTCACGCCGGACCACCCCTGCGAATTATCGGTGCTCGATAAAGGAGCGGGGCGGTCGGAAATCAGCATCGTCGCCTACGACTACTTCTCGGAATTCGCCGCCATCTGCGGCCTGCTCTCGGCCTTCGGACTCAATATCGAAGAAGGACGGATCTATACCTTTGTGGAGGCCTTGCCCTCCCCACTGCTGCGCCGTGAAGCTCCCTCGGCGACCAGTCGGCCTAAAGGCCGTCCGGGCCTGAGCCGCAAAAAAATCGTCGATGTCTTCCTCGTCCATTCCCTAGAGCGCACAGGCTTTCCCGTATCACAACACCAGGCTCTCCGACAGATGGTCACCGAGATCGTTCAGCTACTGGATGCCGGTCGATTCGACGAAGCGCGCCAATACGTCAACCGCCGGCTCGTCGAACGATTGGATAAACATCGAAGCGCTTTCACCGGCCTGCTCCATACGGTGCAGATTACCTTCGACAATAGCCAGTCACCGACCGACACGATCATGGACATCCAATCGGACGATACGCCGGCCTTCCTCTATGCGCTTGCGAATGCCCTGGCCATGCGCAACATATACATTACCAAAGCCGAGATCGAATGCGACGGCACCAAACTGCATGATCGTTTCTCTGTCAGGAATCGCGATGGGCAGAAGCTGCTCAACCCCGTAGATCAACAGCAACTGCGCCTGACCGCCGTGCTCATCAAGCAATTCACCCATGCCTTGACCTGGGCGTCCGACCCGGCCAAAGCGCTGGCATCATTCGACCACTTCCTGGATCTCATCGTCGCGGAAACGGGCAAGAAAGGCAAAAATAAGGCACTCGACTTCATCAGCGACAAGAAAACCTTTCCCCTGCTCGCACGACTACTCGGCGCCAGCGACTTCTTGTGGGAAGACTTTCTACGCCGCCAACATAACAACCTCCTTCCACTGCTCACGGAATACCGGGATGCGCCTCTGATCAAACCGCAAACGACCCTCAGGAAAGAGCTCGACCGTGTGGTCGGTCGCACCAAAACAGACGACGCGCGAAAAGAGGCCCTGAATCGGTTCAAAGATAATGAGCTGTTCCGGATCGACATGAAACATATCGTCGACGTGTCGCCAAGCTTGACCGATTTCTCCCTGGCCCTCACGCAACTCGCCGAGGTCATCATGGCCCGTAGCGTCGTCGACTGCCAGACAAAGCTGGGCCGGCTCTATGGCCGCCCCCTGCTCCGAAACCGGAAGCCCTGCCCATTTGCGGTGCTGGGCCTGGGCAAATTCGGCGGCCGGGAACTCGGCTATGCGTCGGACATCGAGCTCTTGTTCGTCTATGGAGGGGAAGGCTCTACGAACGGCAAGACGAAACTGGAGAACTCGGAATACTTCGAACGACTCGTTCAAGAGCTGCTGCAATGGATCGAGGCCAAACAGGAAGGCATCTTTCATCTCGACGTGCGATTGCGCCCGCATGGAGGAAAGAGCTCGCTGGCCAATGTGTTCGAAGCGGGCCGTGACTACTGCAGTCCGACAGGATCCGCCGCGCCATTCGAGCGGCAAGCCCTCATCAAACTCCGGCATATTGTCGGCGATGTGTCGTTGGGCCGGCAGATGGAGGCTCACCGGGACTCCTTCGTCTACGCCAAAGATCCCTGGGACATTCCCGCAGCAGTGGAGCTCCGAAGACAGCAGCTGAGACAATTTGTCAAGCCGGGGCAGATCAACGTGAAGTATGGTGTAGGAGGATTGATCGATATTGAATATGCCGTGCAATACCTGCAAGTGATGCATGGACACGACCACCCGAGCCTGCGCACACCGAATACGCTGCAAGCGCTCGCCGCGCTGGTGAAAGAGGGATTGGTCTCGCGCGCCGACGGAGAGAGCCTCCGGAAAGCCTACATCTTCACACGTATCCTGGTTGACGGATTGCGGATGGTCCGTGGAAACACCAAGGACCTTGTGCTTCCTCCGCCTGAATCGGAAGAGTTTGTCAGTCTTGCCCGCCGCGTCGGCTACACGACAGACGACTGGCGGGCCTGCGCGCGCCATTTACAGGCCGATATCGCGCACCACATGCAGGCAACCCGTGATTTTTTCACACGGCAGTTCGGCGGTCTGTAGCAAGCTGGACTGGGGAGAGTTCGAGGTTCGAAGTTCTAGGTTTTCGGAACGTCGAACCCTCCACCTCTGATTCCGCCAGTCGCGCCTGTCTCGCTCGTCCTGCACCTCTCGCGCGCCGAGGCGCGAAACGAAAAACGTCCGCCCCCCAGTCGCGAGAGACGGACATCCTTATCTCCTGTGCCTTCTATCAGAACCTTACCGAAGTACCCCAGGCCGCTCTAGACATCGTAATAGAGGACATACTCATACGGATGAGGCCGCAATCGCATGGGATCGACTTCTTTGGTGCGTTTGTAACTGATCCAGGCTTCGATCAGGTCCTTGCTGAAGACCCCGCCCTTGAGCAGAAACTGATGGTCCTGTTCAAGGCTGCGCAGCGATTCGTCGAGACTGCCAGGCAGGGTCTTGATTTTTGCCGCTTCCTCCGGCTCAAGATCGTACAGATCCTTCTCAGCCGGCTCACCAGGATTGATCTTATTCTCGATCCCATCCAACCCTGCCATGAGCATGGCCGGAAAAGCGAGATAGGGATTCGCGGTCGGGTCAGGAAAGCGCACCTCGATCCGCTTGGCTTTCGGGCTCGGTGAATACATGGGAATCCGGACGCCCGCCGATCGATTCCGGCTCGAATACGCCAGCAAGACCGGCGCCTCAAAGCCTGGGGTCAACCGCTTATAGGAGTTCGTCGTCGGATTCGTGAACGCCGCCAGGGCCGGCGCGTGCTTCAGGATGCCTCCGATATAATAGAGACAGAGTTGCGAAATGCCGGCATATTCCTTCCCCGCAAACAGGGGCTTCCCGTCTTTCCAGATACTCTGATGCGTATGCATGCCGGTACCGTTGTCCCCAAAGATCGGCTTGGGCATGAAGGTGGCGGTTTTGCCATGTCGACGGGCCACGTTCTTGACGATGTATTTATACATCATCAACTTGTCTGCCGTCTTGACCAGTGAGTCGAACCGCATATCGATTTCCGCCTGACCCGCCGTCGCCGTCTCGTGGTGGTGCTTCTCAATGTAAATCCCGGCCTTCTGCATCTCCAGCACCATCTCGGTGCGGATATCCTGTTGCGTATCGGTCGGCGGGACCGGGAAGTAGCCTTCCTTGTGACGGATCTTTCCGCCCAAGTTGTGGCCTTCCTGCCCGATATTCCAAGCGCCTTCTTCGGAATCGATGAAATAGAAGCCGCTGTGACCCGTCTGATCGTACCGAACCTGATCGAAAATGAAGAATTCCGCCTCCGGCCCCCAGTAGGACGTATCGCCGATCTTCGTGCTCTGGAGGTATTTCTCCGCCTTCTGCGCCACGAACCGCGGATCGCGATCGTAGGGCTCGCGCGTAATCGGATCGAAGATATTGCCGATGAGGCTCAACGTCGGAACCGCAGAAAACGGATCGAGACAGGCCGTGGTCGGATCGGGGACCATCAACAGATCGCTGTCGTTGATCGCCTTCCAACCCCGGATCGACGAACCGTCCAGCCCGGACCCGTCCTTGAAGAGCCCTTCAGTCAGCTCTTCCACAGGAATCGAGAAATGCTGCCAGGTGCCGATCAGGTCCACAAACTTCAAGTCCACGATCTGGACTTTATGCTTCTTCGCAAACTCCGATACCTCGCGGGGATTCATGCTAACCACGCCTCCTTGTCAACTTCGATTTATGATGGTGATCCTATCGCTACGCCTTCCGCTGCGCCAACCTGCCGGTCCATGAACAGATCGATATCCCCCTTGATCGTCTCGCGAATCGCCTCCAGGCGACTGTAGTCCTCGATCTTGGCTCCCTGCCGGTCCGTCACATAGAATACATCCGCCACCTGATGTCTGCCGATGGTGCGCAAGGACTGTTTGATATCGTCATCGATTCTGGTCGAGATCCGGGCCGCTTGGACCGACAGGCCGAGCTGAAAGATGCTGCGGGTAATGGCATACAACAGTCCTTGCGTATCATCGGCAAACACATCGACGATCGTGGACCGGTCGCAGGTCTCGTTATCGACCTTCACCTCGGTGGCATGACGACCGGCAGGCAGCTTGCTCAGGTAAGACAGGCGGGTATTTCGGCTCATGACCCGCTCGACCGTCTCTTCGCCCTTCAGCACACGAACAATCGCCTCGGCGATAGAAGCCCCACGCTCGGCCGGGGGAGCGCCCTCAAAATCAGGATCGGATGCCTGGAAGTAGTTCACCACGACTCCGTCCTCTCGGGTAGTAATCTGGGCGTCGACAATCTGAAGCCCCTGGGCCGCCATCACGCCGGCAATTTTAAACACGATACCCGGAGTGAGGTTATCGTGGGTAATCACCGTGTATTCGCAGATACCGAGCTCCTCGTTGAAGCGATCCTCGACGAGCGCATCCCCTGCTTGCAGCCTTTTGATCGCCCCTAGATGCACCGCGATCCGCTTCGGAGGTGTCGCGTACAGATACCGCAAGGGAAACTGGCCCAATTGCGATTCGATCCAGTCGAGCCCCGCTTCCGCTGTGTCTGTGAACTCGCGCGCCACATCGGCAGCCAGTTGCTTGAGACGGTCTGAATCGTCCGCCTGAGCCTGCTCACCCGAGACCACCGGCAGCGTGCGCAGAAAGAGTTCGATGAGCAAGGACTGCTTCCACTTAGTCATGACACCAGGCCCAACTGCCGCAATATCGGCAACGGTCAGGGCCAACAACTTGCGGAGGACCTCCGGTGTCCCCACCGCCTTGGCGAAGGGCGCGAGCACCTTCTCGTCGTACGGATCGCGCCTGAACGCCGTGTGAGACATGAGCAGATGCCGGTGCACGAGAAAAACCAGCGTCCTCGTCTCGTGAGGATCACACCCCAGCCGCGCCGCCGTCTCCTCGGCAATCACCTTGCCCACTTCGCAGTGATCTTCCTTCCGCCCCTTCCCCAGATCGTGTAACAGAATCGCCAGGTGCAAGAGGTCTTTTCTCCTGATCTCCTGGTAGACCGTCCCGATAATACCGGATTCCAGGGCAAGCGCTTCGGCCTTGGCCACCGCCCGCAAGGTATGTTCATCCACCGTGTACTTGTGATCCTGATTGAACTGCATCAGGCCGCGGAGCGTGGCAAAAACCGGGATGACCTTCTCCAACAGATGGACCCGATGCATCGCTTCAAGTGTCGCGGCCACCGCGTCCGGTCCAGCGAGAATTTTCAGAAAGACCCGGCTGACCTCAGGCGTCCGGAAGGCCTCGCTCGACATGCTATCCATGTGGCTGTGAATCTCATCCAGCAAGTCAGTGTCGATCTTGAGGCGCCGCGACCTCGCCATTTCGAACAGTTGGAGGAGTAAGTCAGGACGCTCTAAGACCCGAGCCCGCAGCTCAGAGGGAACAGTCAGCTGGCGGCCAGTCACCACGAAATAGCCGTCCATCTTGGCCGCCGGCAGGGCGCCAGACGATCGGCGCTTCGCAGACACCGCCAGGCAACGGTCCAGAAACCGAAGCAAGGTCTCGTGGAGACCTATCGTATGCCGGTAGTACTGCTGCATGAACTGCTCCACCCCCAGGAGGTGGGGCTGATCCTCGAATCCGTACAGGGAAGCCAGCCGGACCTGCTCGTCGAACGATAGAATTTCCTCGGCCCTCCCGGCTTCAAGATGCAGAAACGCCCGGACGCGCCACACGAAATCCCGGGCCTCGGTCAGCGAAAGAAGGTCCTGTCTGGAAAGGAACCCTCGATCCGCCAAATCTTGTAGTGTCGCAGCCTGGTACCTGGCCATCCCGGCCCACCGAAGCAGATGGAAGTCCCGAATCCCACCTTTGCTTTTCTTGACATTGGGCTCCAGAAGATAGACCGTCTGCCCAAATTTCTCATACTCACGGCGACGCTCCTCGACCTTTTGCTCGATAAAGCGCCCTCTCCCACGGCCGACCACCTCCCGCGCATAGCGGCGATTGAACTCCTGGAACAGGTGCGGGCTTCCGGTCATAAACCTGGCCGACATCATGGCGGTGCGGATCGTCAGATCCTTCCCTGCCAGGTCGATGCAATCGTCAATCGTCCGCATGCTGTGGCCGACCTGAAAGCCGAGATCCCACAGATAGTGCAGCACCTCGCGAAACAAAGCCGGCGCCGCCTCCCCCGCCTCCTCACGAAAGAGGAACATCACATCGATGTCTGAATAGGGGGCCAACTCCCGGAATCCATAACCTCCCAGCGCCACCAAGCAACAATGCTGGGCTCCCGCGACTTGCGCCACCTCGCCGGCCTGCCGCATGGCATGCTTGTACTTGCCGATGATCAGGCCGTCCACGAACTCCGTCAAGGCCGCCATGACCTCGGCCCCCGATCCTCCGTCCAACAATCGTTGCCGGAGGGCCTGCCGGCGCCCAGCCAGGGCGGAGGCCGGCTCGGCCTCCGCCCCGCGCAAGAGCCCAGGCAACGACCCGTTGTCCGGCATCATTGTCACAGAGCGCTTTCCCCCGTCTCGCCGGTCCTGATTCGCACCACAGATTCGAGATCCGACACGAAGATCTTGCCGTCCCCGACGCTGCCGGACTTCGCGGTGCGGATAATGGCGTCGACCACCTTCTGCACCATATTGTCCGAAACATACAGTTCGATCTTGATCTTAGGCAAAAAGTCGGTCGTATACTCAGCGCCACGGTAGGTTTCCTTACTCCCCTTCTGACGGCCGAATCCTTTGACTTCCGTGACCGTCATCCCCTGGACGCCTATTTCCACCAACGCCTCCTTGACCTCATCCAATTTGAACGGTTTCACGATAGCTTCAATCATCTTCATAACGCGACCTCCCTCTCAGGTTCGCCCGCGGACGCTGTGTGTACAGCGCCGCGGGGACTGCCTGCACGATCGTTTCGTCGATTGTATCATGGTCCGCTTATTACACGTGATAGGCCTTCTCACCGTGCTGACTGATATCCAAACCTGCTTGCTCTTCATCTTGCGTCACACGGAGACCCATGACCACATCGATTATTTTGAGAATAATCCAGGTGCAGATCATGGAAAAGGCCGCCACTGCGCCGATCATGATGAGCTGCACCATGAGCTGTTTTGGATTTCCAAAGAACAACCCGTCGTTCCCGGCAGCATTGATCGCCTTCGATGCAAACAATCCTGCCCCCACGAGGCCGAGCGCTCCGCCCACACCGTGCACTCCCACCACATCGAGCGAATCGTCGAAACCCAGAGCCGGCTTCAAGATACTGACGCACACGTAGCAGACGATTCCAGCAGCGAGACCAATCACGATCGCCCCGAACAATCCGACAAACCCGGCAGCAGGAGTAATGGTGGCGAGACCGGCAATGGCACCGGTCGCACAACCGAGCGCGGTGGGCTTCCCACGATGCATCCACTCGATCAGCATCCACACCACCGTCGCAACAGAGGCTGCGATGTGAGTGGCGACGAAGGCGCTGGCCGCCAGCCCATTCGCACCCAAGGCACTGCCCGCGTTGAATCCGAACCAGCCGAACCAGAGCAGGCCCGCGCCCAACAACATGATGGGAAGGTTATGAGGAGGCATCGGCGTGGCCGGATAGCCCATCCGTTTTCCCAGCATGATGCAGGCAACCAAGGCAGACGTTGCGGAGCTCACGTGCACGACTGCGCCTCCGGCAAAGTCCAAGGCGCCCATCTGCCCCAACCATCCACCGCCCCAAATCCAATGGCAGACAGGATAGTACACCACCACGGACCAGATACCGAGGAACCATAGCATCGAGGAAAATCTGATGCGTTCCGCAATGGCCCCCGTCATCAGCGCCGGGGTAATAGCGGCAAACATCATCTGGTACATCATGAAGACTTCGTGGGGAATCGTGGGACCGTAGACCGGATGGGGATCGGCGCCCACCCCACGCAACCCCGCCCAATCGAGGTTTCCAATGAATCCTCCCACATCCGGACCAAACGAGAGGCTGTACCCGAACAGCACCCACGCGATACTGGCCAGACAGAGGCAGATAAAACTATGCAAGACCGTACTCAGAATATTCTTTTGCCTGGTCAGTCCTCCATAGAAGAGCGCCAACCCAGGCAGCGTCATCGCCATCACCAGCGCCGCGGAGGCGAGGATCCATGCCGTGTCCCCCGTATCGACCTTCAGCACAGCCGGAGCGGCTGCCGCGTCAGGAGCCGCAGCTGCTTCAGGAGCCTGCGCAGCGACATCTGGCACAGAGAGAGCCGTCCATCCTGCTACCATGACAAGGCAGATCAGGAAGACCGGCAAAATCTTTTTCATATGACTCATAGCCGATAGCATAGATTGCATCCTTTCATCCCCTGGTCAGGACGAGGTTGTCATGATGTTCATCACCATGTTCTGAACGGCTCCCAAATGATTGTCTCACGCGACGACCCCTTCGACTGCGATCAGGACAAGTCTCTCCATCGAAGCATATGCTGCTCCGCCTGCTCTCGTTCTGAACCTGTCGAGGAATCGGCCTACCGAGTGGATGAGCGAACCAGCGTCTGTACCACCTGCTTGTTGCACGAGATCGCCCCCACATCCCGCCAGGCACGGCTGCGCCTGTTCCGCACACGAGGTTGGTGGCTCCTTATCGTAAGCGCCTCCGTGGCGCATGCCACGGAGGCGCTTCGACCGGGCTCAGCACAGGAGCCACGCTTCACTATTCAGCACACGTCCGTATCCCCTGGCTTAGAACAGATAGATAACTTGGAAGGCCAAGGTCTGTTGATTGTTCGTTGCCTCAGTCCCTTGCAAGAAGACGTTCTTGTTGGACTTGTCATACCGGAACTCCGCTCTCGTGATGAGGGACGGAGCCGGCTTGTATTGAAGCGTAAAGGTCGCATCCCAGACGGTCTGGGCAACCCCTCCACCTACGGGGGAAACTGCGGCGTTGAGGGCACCGGATGTACTGGCACAATTATTTACTCCGCCGTTGAAACCCGCGGACCCAGGAAGGATCCCAGCGCAAGAACGGGCACCGCCCGCATCCTCCCAGATGACTCCACGAATCCTGGTGCTCCATTGATCATTGAAATCATGAATGTGATAGGCACCAAACCCGTTCCAGCGGGCGTTGGGCGACTGGCCAGAACTCGCTCTGGACACGCTGGCATTGCCCTCGTTCCCGTAGTAAGGCTCCAGGATGATGGTGTCGCTATTGGTCACCTTTGCCGTAATGATCGCTCCCACCACTGTGCGCTTGCCCGTAGGATCGGTGCCGGTCGCGCCAATTGTACAAGGCGCCCCTTGAAAGTTCCCTGGACAGTTCGACTGTTCAGCTCCGTAGGACCCATAGAAGCTGACCCCGAACCGCTCATGCGGCGTAAAGGCCATGAGGTATTCAAACGATTTACCCCTGTTGTTGTCTTCGATATTGTCCCAGCCGTTGATGAGTCCGATGGACGCGGTCGCCCATGACGCAAACGGATAGGTGAACCGGATGCCGGTCGTCGTGAAGGCCTGGGACAGACCGAACATCGTGCTGCGTGAGAAGTTGGGATTCTCCCAGCTGTTGATCTGCTCATACCCGATCAACGTATGGATTTTTCCCACTTGAATCTTCAAACCGTTGCCGACCGGAGCGATGTACTCCGCATAGAGTTCTTGGGGATCCATTTCGGTGTCAGCCTGGCCAGATTGGAAGTTCGTCCGTGCCCGCGAGAACCTGGCATTGGCTCCAAAACTGAGCCTGGCCCGAAAGCCCACCCGATCCCAGCCACTGCCTGAGGCATTGGCCGGTCGTTCCACCATAATCTGCGCCAGATTCGGCGAGAATGAGTTGGCCTGGGTGTCGAAAATGCGGAGTGAATTGACGTTGGAACTGGGATTATTGAAATTATGGGTATAGGACGCATCTACCGCCCCGGAGATCTGAAAGCCCATGGTCTTCCAGAGGCCTGCCGCTTCGTCGGCAGCATTGACCTGGTTGCCGCCCAGCAGCGAGACCATCGCGCACATGCCGATTCCTATTCCGATACGACTGCGTACTGACATAATCGTCCTCCTCGTCCGATTGGTGATTCGGTCACTCCCTTGCCTCTCTCACTCGACATCCTCGTCGCCACGCACGCCATTGTGCGCACCAGTCAGCCCCTTCCCGCCCATTCGCGCTCTCGCGTCTCTCTCGATTCCCACCAGCGGCACACATGCGGCCAAAAAAAACGCCCTCTAGCCCGGTTGGGACCAAAGGACGCCATTGTCCATACCGTACTATGTCTTGAGGCCGGTGGGAAACGCCGTTGTTCCCCTGTTCTCATCGAAGGACACCCTTGTAGAAGCCCTTCTACTTTACGTGTTTATACATGCGCCAGAAAAACCTGTCAATAAATATCTCATGCGCGCGAGACGGGCGGGAAAGGCGAGACGAGTGAGAGGGGGAAGATTCGAGGTTCTACGTTCGAAGTTTTCGGAACATCGAACTCTGAACGAACGCTGAGCTTCAAACTTTAGATCCCGCCAGTCCCGCTCATCTGTCTCGCCTTTCCCGTTCGTCTGTGCTACGTTCGCTCCCATCTATGGCTCCTTCACCACAGCATTCGGCACAGAGACTGTCCCGCGCGGCTTCGTGTGTCCTCGCCCTGCTCTGTCTCGTCGGCACGGCTTGTAGCGCGACCGCCCCGACCGGCAAGATCCTCTTCGATGATCCGCGCGGAACCGTGTCGCTGCAGACGGTGTCCGATCGGTCGATCCAGGCCACTCATCCAATCAATCTAGACCCAGCCCTTCTCGTTCAGATATTGCAAGGCATGGAGATTCAAGATCAGGCGTTCGGTCTC
Organism: Nitrospira sp.; assembly: GCA_043745235.1. Taxonomy (GTDB): domain Bacteria; phylum Nitrospirota; class Nitrospiria; order Nitrospirales; family Nitrospiraceae; genus Palsa-1315. The sequence goes on from JAYTTD010000101.1 coordinate 15,748, forward strand.
CAGAAACTCTTCACAGGACTAGCAGCCTCCAGCCCCGTCTTCTCGGACGATCAGATCCGGTTCCTCGCTCCCCTGCTTGCAGAGGGCTTACGCACAGCGGCACCGGATCAGTCTGTCGAGTATCGTGTCCAGACGACCTATGAAGGCTCTGCCTTCGAATCATCGGCCACCGAAACCACCGCCGGGTCCCTCTACGCCCTTGGCCGACAGCTGCACATGACACTCTCTCAATATCGATCCGGCCCGACCCGGGCAAACGTGAACGTGGGCAGGAGCACGGCCCGCCCCCGCCCGCCAGACTCTTCAGGCCTCAGAGACCGGACTCTCCTGTTCACGCCGAAAGCCGCCCAACGATCCGATGGCTTCGATCCGCCGGCAGGAGCGAAGTCGACCGATCGGTTTTTGGCCATCGATTATGAGCTGGTGCAACATGCATCGCCGGCCGTCGCCACCACTGAGCGCACGGCGCCCCAGATGGAACGCCGCGAGTCTCCAGCAGGAACCGGCGCATCCGCCGCCTCAGCTCAGACGACAGAGGCCCTGGCGCAGCGCGAGGCGGAAATCCACACACTCAAGGATCTCGTCAATAAGAACGCGTCGGAAGTGGAAACTCTCAGGAAGGAACTGCAATCCGTTCAACAACAACTCGGCAGCCCGACCACCAAACCAGCCCGTCAAAAACCGAAAGCCGCGCCGCAACAAAGATGAAGGCGGAAATCCGAGGCTGAAGCTTTCGGAGCGTCGAACCTCGAATCCGAACTTCAGCCTTCAGCCTTCAGCCTTCTTCCATACCCATTCGTGACCGGCATCCGCCGATCCTTCCCCAAGGCCCGATGGGTGATCTTGATGCCGATCGGCGCCTGCCGGCGCTTATACTCGCTGCCATCCACCATCCTCATCACACGCGCGACCGTCGCGCGGTCGTACCCCGCTTCGACGATTTCTTCGAGAGACCGATCCTCCTCCACATAGGCCTGGAGAATGGGATCGAGTAATTCGTAGGGCGGCAGCGAGTCTTCATCTTTTTGATTGGGCCGCAGCTCGGCGGTCGGCGGCCGATCTAACGTCCGTTTGGGAATCACTGGAGTCGCGCCACGAAGGTTGCGGAGCCGCGCCAGGTCATACACCATCGTCTTGGGCACATCCTTGATCACGGCAAAGCCGCCGGCCATATCGCCGTACAACGTGGCGTACCCCACGCTCATCTCGCTCTTGTTGCCTGTCGTGAGCACTAGATGGCCGAACTTGTTCGAGAAGGCCATGAGGAGAGTGCCCCGGATGCGGGCTTGGAGATTCTCTTCTGTCGTATCGGGCGCGCGCCCCTCGAACGTCTCCGCGAGCGCCTGCCGATAGCGGTCGAACAGGGTCGTGATGGGAATCGTCCTGACGGAAATCGCGAGTCCGGTCCCCAATTCGGCGACATCCTCGTGACTGTCTCGCGATGTGTAGGGCGACGGCATGAACAGACCCGATACGTTCTCGGCGCCCAGGGCATCGACGGCGAGCACGGCGGTCAGCGCCGAGTCCACTCCGCCGCTCAAGCCGATCACGACACGCGCAAATCCGTTTTTCCTCACATAGTCGCGTACCCCCAGCGTGAGAGCCCGATACACTTCCTCCAGTTGGTCCAGGACCTCCGCCACATCGGGGACTGCGCGCGCCCGGGTTTTCTGAGCAGGAGGAAGCGACACGGCACAGACCTCTACGACAGAAGCCATCCGCCGCGGCAAGAGCTTTGTCCGGCCGGTTCGTCTTGCCCGCGTAACCGCCTCCATATTGAGGTCGGCGACGATCAGATCTTCTTCAAAGGCTTTCCCTCGCGCAATGACCTCACCCTGGTGATCGAGAATCACACTACTCCCGTCGAAGACCAGTTCGTCCTGGCCGCCGACCGCGTTGGTGTAGGTGAGCACCACGCCATTCTCCCTCGCCCGGGTCGCCAACATCTGCTCGCGCACCAGGCTCTTGCCCAGATGAAACGGTGAGGCACTGATATTCACGATGACTTCGGCGCCGGCTGCCGACTGGAAGCCGGTCGGACCATCCGGCAACCAGATATCTTCACAAATATTGACCCCGACCATCGTTCCGCGCAGACGGATGAGGGGCAGCCGCCGGCCTGGATGAAAATAGCGGCTCTCGTCAAACACCCCGTAGTTCGGCAGATACCACTTGCAGTAGGTCGTGATGAGCGTCTGATCGGCGATGATCGCCGCCGCATTGTAGAGTTCGTGCGCGCCGGCTGACACCACCGACGAGCGAGCCGGTTTCGGATCGATGCCATCACTCTGGCTGACGTAGCCCACCACCGCGGCAAGGCCCCGACAGTGGCGGACGATTTCTTGGAGCGCGCGGCGGTTGTCCGCCACAAACCGTGGCTTCAGCAGAAGATCTTCAGGTGGATAGCCGGTGATCGCCAGCTCCGGGAATGCGACCAAGTCGGCCTGCGCCTTCTTCGCCTCGCGCAGCCAAGCCGTGATCCGACGGACGTTCCCATCCAGATCCCCGACCGTCGGATTCATCTGCACCATGGCGATTCGAAAGGTTCGCATACGCGCCATTTATACCATAAATGGCAGGCGGGACGAGCGAGACAGGCGAGAATTGCGCGACTCGAAGTTTCGGAAATATCGAGCCCTCCCTGTCCAGCCAGTCGCGCTCGTCCCGCTTTTCCCGCTCGTCTCGCGAGCCAGCGCCACGGTGAGTGGCGCTGGCTAATACCGTCGTAGGTTCGGAGCCGGAAGATTCCACAGATCTTTCCGAACCGCCGCCCAGATCGCCTCCAAGGTCACCGTAAGGTCCGGAGCCGACCGTGCGACAAGTTTAACCACCAGACCTGGAGCTGGAGGGATTGAAACCCCTCCCAGCACTAAGCCGGGGCGCTTATCCAGAATCGCTGCGATTGCCACCTCGAGGCTTTTCCAAATTTCGGCATCGCCCGTATCGCCGATGACAAAGAGCGATGCCACATAGTCCCAGCTCCCGACGAGGCCTACCGATTCAGGCAATCGGCCAGGGACCACACGATACCGTTCGACGACCGACCAGGGGACTGGCGCCCTTCTTTTCGGTGCCTGTCCCCGTCTGAGAGGCAAGGGGACAGGCACCGCCTCGGACGGCGGAGCCAGTCCCCTTATGCAGATCTCGTTTTCGACCGATGCAAATGCCCAGCGCTCCTGCATGGCAACCCGACCGGAGGCTAGTGCGTCCCACAGAACCACGGTCGCGCCAGGCGCTAGATCCACATGGATCGATTGGCGAAAGCGAGAGCCGGCAAAAGGGATGGTGACCTCGGGCACCCATTCCAGCCGAGCGTCAGGACCGACCGACAGTCGAATTTCTTGTAGCACCGGCTCAGACAGACTTCGATAGACACGATTGGCGGATGGACTCGTCATCAGCACATGCGTCTCGGCATGGAGCCGCGCCTCCACGGAGACATGATCTCCACCGACCAACCCGCCGGATGGATTCACGAGCCAGGTGTAGGCACAGCCGCTGTCGTCAAGATATGAAGGAGGAAAGTGATGCCAGGGACTCGTACAAGACGAGCGCGTGAGTATCGTCCGTGGGCCATCTCGCTCAAACTCATAGGACAGCGTCCCACGACGGCCGACGGAGTCAAGCACAGAATGGTTGATCTGGTTTGTCTGGTTCATTTGGTTTATTTGGTTGGTCCGGTTAACCAAATAAACCAAACAAACCAACTTGCTAATGGCGATGTACGCGCTGCAGCAAGAACTGCTCAACCCAAGCCACCACCTGATCGAAGCCTTGCCCCGTTTTGAGATTCGTGAAGATGAATGGCAAATCGCCACGCATTCGCTTACTGTCACGATCCATCACGGATAAATCGGCTCCGACATGCGGCGCGAGATCGATCTTGTTGATCACGAGCAGATCGGAACGCGTAATGCCAGGCCCGCCTTTGCGTGGGATCTTATCGCCGGCTGCCACATCGATCACATAGATAACGGTGTCCGCGAGTTCAGGGCTGAATGTCGCGGCCAGATTGTCGCCGCCGCTCTCGACAAACATCAGCTCGACATCGGGATGGCGCTTGAGTAAATCGTCCAAGGCCTCCTGATTGTGCGAGGCATCTTCACGGATCGCCGTATGCGGGCAGCCTCCGGTTTCGACGCCCAGAATACGGTCTTGAGGCAGCGCGCCCCGGCGCGTGAGAAACTCTGCATCCTCCTTGGTAAAGATGTCATTGGTGACCACCGCCAAACTCACGCGATCGCGTAGACGGAGGCAGAGGGCTTCGACAAGGGCGGTCTTTCCCGACCCCACAGGCCCGCCAACCCCGATCACAGGAATATGACGCGCCCGCGCCACCGTGACACGACCGCTGCCAACCATATGTTCATCTTCACGATGCATAGAAATAAAAGAGCTGATGGCTTATGGCGTATCGCTTATAGCAGAAGCAAGGAAAAGCATCTCATCGTCTTGACGCCCGTGCCATACGCTCCTAGGACCGAAAGAGCCTCGATTCCAGCCGGCTATGCCGCATCGCATAGATATCCTGCACCGGCGACCAGGAGCGCAGTTCTCGTTGGCGCGCTGCCTGCCGACTCACACGCTCAATCACCTCGATCCAGCCCTCCAAGAGCCGCTGTCCCTCACGCTGACCGAGCGGCATCAACTTCATTGCCGCCGCGACAAAACCTGTCGCCGCTTGATAGAGGAACGCGGCGATCGTGTCTTCCTTCGACCAACCGGCTGCCGCCAGCGTGAGGCCCAAGCTGACGGCCAGATGCCCCGGTGTTTGCTCCGCTTCAACAGCAGCCAGGTAATCGTCGATCAAGAGATGCCGATCGTGTTGTTCCGCTGCCACACGAATCACCTGGCGTCCCATTTGCCGGCTGGCTGTCCGTGATTCACGGCCCAGCTTCATCGCGTCCAATTCGAGATCCGCGTCCAACACAATTTCGAGAACACCGGAAACGAAGGAATCATGCGCCAATCCCACTGCGACTGCTTCCCGCTCACCGATTCCAGTCGTGAGCGACTCAACCACAAAACGCGACAACTCTTCCGCATTCCGAACCGCACCACCCTGCACCGCCGCCTCAAGCCCGGAAGAGAAAGCATAACCTCCAGAGGGAAAGAAGCTGTCTATGAAACGAAACCCTCTGAGTAGTCCAAGTGTGTCCATTAGCTGAGTTTTTCCTTAATTTGATCAAGGACATCTTGAAGCGCAGTTACCTCACAGTGGCCCCCCGACTCTACATACTCTAGATATGACGACTCTTTTTTTATTTTGTCGGCGTGTCGGCTCCTCACAAAAAACCACCACGAGAGTGTAAATGATGAAAGCTCATTTTGTAAGATTTCAGTTCGCACATAAGGCTCAATATTTTTAAAATTTGGATCTACAAGCCGTTCACAGATTTTTACAGGATAATCAGTCGAACTGCTCACCTCAACTAGATAAATGTTCTTCTTTGCAAAGTCCACAGCCATGAAATCCAGATCGGCATTCCAAGGACGACCGTTCACATCCTTCTGAATTGCGGCCTGCGGAAGAGCGGATAATCCTCTGTAAGCAGTCAGGTAGAAGTGGACCAGCTCCTCGTGAAAATCCATTTTGAATTCAAACCTCCAAAAGACAGGCTGCTCAAAACGTTGTCCAGCAAGGCCGAGCCGACGGACGCACCGCAGGCGTACCCTCTGGGGTACGTTGAGGATGCGTTCAAGGCGAGAACGAAGCTGGACGGCGTTTTCAGCAGCCGTCAGAATAAAAAATAACGTTGGGCCATTGGTAACACCGCCATCGGCTCACATGTCAGGATCTGCCCGTCGGCTTTCACCACATAGGTTTCCGGATCCACTTCCATGTGCGGCAACGCATCGTTCAGCTTCATATCGCGCTTGCCGATGCCGCGGCACTTTTTCACAGCAACCACCCGCTTCTGCAGGCCGAGTGACTTGTGTACCTCGTGGTCCACTGCGGCCTTGGAAAGAAAGGTCAGGCTGGTGGAAAACGGGGCGCGGCCAAAGCTCCCGAACATGGGTCTGGTGAGAACCGGCTGCGGTGTGGGAATCGACGCATTGGGATCTCCCATGGCAGCAGACATGGGGAAGCCCCCCTTCAAGATGATCTCTGGCTTCACGCCGAAGAAGGCCGGTTTCCACAACACGAGGTCCGCCAACTTGCCGACTTCAATTGAGCCTACTTCGTGCCCGATGCCGTGCGCAATTGCCGGATTGATCGTGTACTTCGACACGTAGCGCCGCACACGAAAGTTGTCGTTCGAGCCGGACATCTTTTCAGCCGCCGTCTGAGACAGATGCCCCCGCTGCACTTTCATCTTGTGCGCCGTCTGCCAGGTGCGAATGATGACTTCACCGACCCGCCCCATCGCCTGCGAGTCCGATGACATGATGCTGATCGCCCCCATGTCGTGCAAAATATCCTCCGCCGCAATGGTCTCACGGCGAATGCGCGACTCAGCAAAGGCGATGTCTTCCGGCACACGAGGATTCAGATGATGACAGACCATGAGCATGTCCAAGTGCTCATCCATCGTATTGACCGTGAAGGGCATCGTGGGATTCGTGGACGAAGGCAACACGTTGGCCTCGCCGCACACCTTGATGATGTCGGGCGCATGCCCACCACCGGCGCCTTCTGTGTGAAACGAGTGGATCGTCCGTCCCTTGAAGGCCTTGATCGTATCTTCGACAAACCCGGCTTCGTTCAACGTATCGGTATGGATCGCCACCTGCACGTCATATTCTTCCGCCACATCGAGACAAGTCGAAATCGCCGCCGGGGTCGTGCCCCAGTCTTCGTGCAACTTGAGCCCGATCGCGCCTGCCTCGACCTGTTCGCGCAGTCCATCCGGCAATGATGCATTGCCCTTCCCGAGAAAACCCAGATTGATCGGAAACCCGTCGGCCGCTTCCAGCATACGATGGATATTCCATGCGCCGGGTGTGCAGGTCGTGGCGTTCGTGCCGGTTGCCGGGCCGGTACCGCCACCGATCAACGTGGTCATTCCGTTTGCGATCGCTTCAGTAATAATTTGCGGGCAGATGAAATGGATGTGCGTATCGATTCCGCCAGCCGTCACGATCTTGCCTTCCGCCGAGAGCACTTCGGTGCAGGCGCCGACCTCCATCCCTTTTGTCACACCGTCCATCATGTCAGGATTGCCGGCCTTGCCAATGCCGACAATGCGGCCATCCCGGATGCCGATGTCGGCCTTCACGATACCCCACCAGTCGAGGATGATCGCATTCGTGATGACGAGGTCGAGCGCGCCCTTCGCGCGGGTGGCTGACGGCGACTGCCCCATGCCGTCACGGATAACCTTGCCGCCGCCGAACTTGGCCTCTTCACCAGGCACTGTCAGATCGCGCGTGATCTCGATCAGCAAATCCGTATCGGCCAAGCGAATACGATCGCCAACTGTCGGGCCATACAGATCGTTATATTGGCGTCGAGTCAACTTCATGATCTCGCCCCCTTCGCACTAAAACCCAACTCTTTCGCCTTGGCAAACGCGCGTTGCTTGACCGCTGGATCATCTAGACGACCCTCGACGAGCCCATTAATCCCATAGGCCACGCGATTGCCGCCTATTGAGACCAGCGTGACCCGCTTGTCTTCGCCCGGCTCAAACCGCACCGCGGTTCCAGCCGGAACTTGCAACCGAAACCCATAGGCCTTCTCACGGTCAAACCGCAGCGCGCGATTCGCCTCGAAGAAATGACAATGCGATCCGACCTGAATCGGCCGATCGCCGGTATTGGCGACGAGAAGCTCAACCGTCTGACGGCCTTTGAACGCTACAACGTCGCCTTCACCGAGGATGATTTCGCCGGGAATAACAGGAGCAGCAGAAACATTGCGGCGTGCTTTCGCCATGTGAATTCTTTTGGCCGGGCTGCGTTGCTTTTTTGATTTGGAGCCTGATTGTGGTTCCTTCTTCCTTACCTTCATCGGTACTCCTGGTGCCCAGTTCGCACAATATTCTGAGTCTCAATTCGAATCGTATCGACCGATGCTCCAGATTCGCCAATCCGAAACAATTGAACCTGCCCTACCACGGTCACAACATCCCCATCCGCAATCGGCGGTTTAGCATCTACCTCAAAGCAACGGCCTAATGCTTGCACCTCTATCTCGCCCGTATCGTCAACCAAGGTAAATGCATAAGAGCCATAAACCATACAACTCTTTTCCCCTACCCCCCCCGAAGTGTGGAGGAAAAGCTTTGAGGTCCTTGATAGTGCCCTCAATTGTGACAGACTTGAGTTGATACGACACCGCCTGCAATTTTAGGTTACGTATGCTCATGGTGCCCGCCTGCGCAGCAAAAGCTAACGCCAAAACTAACCCAGTCACCATAAATAAGCGGGAATGCTGCAGCACTAGTCGGCTCATCTCTTATCGAATCGGTTCATGCACTGTGACCAGCTTCGTCCCATCTGGAAACGTGCCTTCGACCTGTAACTCCGGAATCATCTCTGCCACGCCGGGCATGACATCTTTCTTCTTGAGGAGCGTGGCGCCATAGCTCATGAGGTTCGACACCGAGCGTCCATCACGAATGCCTTCCAGAATCGCCGCAGTCACAAACGCCACTGCTTCGGGATGATTCAACTTCAGTCCGCGCGCCTTGCGTTCCTTCGCCAAATTTGCTGCGACATAGATCAGCAGCTTCTCTTGTTCTCTCGGTGTCAGATGCATCGCGCAACCCCGTCAATGGTCATTCGTCAATCGATCAGAGAGCCCCCGCTCTCCCAACTTGCTCAGGGGCCAGAATAGTAACGGGATGGTCAGGGTGACTTCAACTTCGCCCATCGAGCGAGCACATTCTGATCGTGCGCGCTCTGGGAGCACAGAAGTCATTCTGAGCATCCCGCCCTCTCCCTTTGTTCCCCCAGGCGGCGGGCAAGAGACTGAAGGGCCAAGGGGGCGGGAGTGGTCTCGATTGCGCGCAACTTTTTCACCCGCCCACCCACTGGCACGCCGAGACATGCCATTAGCCCTGGCGAAAGCCTTTCATTCCTCTTCCACTCCCTCTTCATCCTTCTGAGGCTCGCGCATTGCGCGAGCAGGAGACCACTCCTGGATCACGTCTTCGATTTGATCCACAATCGAGGGCTGAATCCCTTCAGTCGGCTCATTGATCAGGCTGTCCTCGTATAAGGTTGGTCAGGCTGCTTACCCATCTTCTTTTTAGCAGCGTTATCCGGCTGATCGCGTTACGGCTGACTACCTTGTCCGCCTACCCTCGGACCACCCGGCTGCCTCGTATGAGGTGTGCTGGCTTCCCCCTTTGCACCCTGATTCGTATCCGGCTGACTACCTTGTCCGCCTACCCTCGGACCACCCGGCTGCCTCGTATGAGGTGTGCTGGCTTCCCCCTTTGCACCCTGATTCGTATCCGGCTGACCACCTTGTCCGCCTACCCTCGGACCACCCGGCTGCCTCGTATGAGTTCCGTCCCCCGCTACAGCCTGAGGCACGTTATACAGACCAAGACACAGCAAGAACCCACAAGACATAAGACCGATGACTTTTGTAGTAGATACCATGAGAGCCTCCTCGGTTAAGTGTCATCCTGTCCACCCCAATTCTTCGCTACACCGTCAAATGCTGCTTCACCATCTCCGCGCTCAACTCATCACTCTTGCCCGCCGCCACCACCGCCCCTTTGGCCATCACCACATACTTCTCCGCCAGGCGGGCGGCAAAATGGAGCCCCTGCTCCACTAACAAAATAGCGAAACGGCGCTGCTGTTTGAATCCAATAATCACATCCTCGATCTGATCCACAATCGAAGGCTGAATGCCTTCGGTCGGCTCATCAAGCAAGAGCAGCTTGGGATTCGACAAGATCGCACGGCCGATCGCCAACTGCTGCTGCTCGCCGCCGCTCAGGACACCACCTGGACGATTGAGAATTTGTGTGAGCTTGGGAAAGAGGTGGTAGACCTCATCGAACGCCGTCTTCTCAACCGTCCCATTCGGCTTGTCCGACCTCGCCCAGAATCCGAGTTGCAGGTTTTGCCGCACGGTCAGATGGGGAATGATCTCGCGACCCTGCGGGACATACGCCAGACCTTGTCGAGCCCGACGGTCAGTCGGCAACGTCGTCATATCCGTGCCACCGAATGATATCTGCCCTGACCGCACCGGCAGCAGTCCGGTAATGGCCTTCAGCGTCGTGGTTTTCCCCACGCCATTGCGACCCATCAAACAGGCGACTTCTCCCGGTTCAACCGTGAACGACACATTCCGAAGAATGTGACTCTCACCGTAGTAGGCATTGACGTTTTTGAGTTCCAGCATATAATTCAGCTTTCAACTTTTCTGAAACACCCCTTACGCCTCAGCCCTCCGCCTTACCGCCCCTACGTGTGCGCGACTTTCTGGCGTCCCAGGTATATTTCACGCACGCGTTCGTCGGCCTGCACCTTTTCGACGGTGCCTTCGCAGATGACGGTGCCTTCGTGGAGCACGGTGACGATCCGGGCGATCTGCCGGACAAACTCCATATCGTGCTCGATGACGACGATCGCCCGGTGCTCCGCCAAGGATTGGAGTAACCGACCAGTCTGTTCCGTTTCTTTATCGGTCATCCCGGCGACCGGTTCATCGACGAGAAGCAACGAAGGCTCCAGTAGGATCACCATGCCGATCTCAAGCCATTGCTTCTGCCCGTGCGACAGCGATCCGGCTCTGGTATGCGCATACTCTTTCAGGTTGATCGTTTCAAGGTTCTGCGCGATGCGTTCCCGTTCCTCCGCCGTCGATTTCCCTAACAGCGTGGGGAAGACGCCTTTGCTGTTCCGTTTCAACGACAAGTCGAGATTTTCCCACACCGTCAGATTGCCATAGATGGAAGGGGCTTGGAACTTTCGCCCGATGCCGAGCTTCACGATTTCATCCGCGTGTTTCCCGATCAGTTCCGTATCTTGGCCGAAGACGACATGGCCTGCAGCCGGTTTCGTTTTCCCGCAAATCACATCCAACAGCGTCGTCTTTCCCGCCCCGTTCGGCCCGATGACGACGCGCAATTCCTTGTAATCGACCATGAAGGTCAGGTTGTTCAGCGCCTTAAACCCGTCGTAATCGACGGTCACGCCATCGAGATAGATGATGGATTTTTGAAAAGAACGTGGCTCGGCCATCTTAACGCTTCCCGTCCGAATGTGCCGGTGCCTTACCGGTCCACATCCGCTCTTTCATCTTGCGCATAATCCCGATGAGCCCGTCTGGGAACAACAGCACGACGACGACAAAGAGCCCGCCGAGAATGAACGGCCAGAGTTCGGGGAAATAGTTCGTGAGTATACTGCGACCGTAATTCACGCTCACAGCCCCTAATACTGCCCCCGCCAGACTGCCACGGCCACCGACCGCCACCCAAATGACCATTTCAAGCGATGGCAGGACCCCTATCTGCGCCGGCGTGATGATGCCGACCTGAGGGGCATAGAGCATCCCAGCCAATCCTGCCAGGGCCGCGGCCACGACAAAGACGAATAATTTATAGTTGGCCGGAGTGTACCCGGAAAAGACGACGCGCTGCTCGCTGTCCCGCACGGCGACCAGCACCCGCCCGGCCCGCGATCGAATGATCCAGCGGCACAAGAGATAGGCCCCGCCGAGACAGAGCACCGTGACCACATACAATGCCCGCTGCGTGCCGGGTTCGGAGAGCCGATACCCGATCAGCTGCTTGAAATCGGTCAATCCATTCGTGCCGCCGAGGTTCGTGTCGTTTCGGTTAAAGACCAGCCAAGCGGCGAGCGCCAGCGCCTGCGTAATGATTGCAAAATAGACGCCTTTGATCCGGCTGCGGAAGGCGAAGAATCCAAACACGGACGCGAACAGTGCCGGCACGAGAATCGCGCCGGCGACCGCAGCCGGAAAACTGTAGAACGGCTTCCAGAAGAGCGGCAGCTCTTTCACCTGGTTCCACACCATGAAGTCCGGTAGATCGCTGCCGTAGACGCTCTCTTTCCCGATGGTGAGCATCATGTGCATGCCCATGCAGTACGCGCCTAATCCGAAAAAGACGCCTTGCCCCAAGCTCAAAATGCCGGTGTAGCCCCAGATGAGATCGAGCCCAAGGGCCAGAATCGCAAAGGCAAGGAATTTACCGAATCGATTGAGGCTGAAATCAGAGAGGTGCAGCCAAGAATCCTCCGGCGGCAAGACATTCAGAAGCGGCATGGCCACAAGCAGAATGAAGCCAACAACCCAGAAGGCCAGACCCCCACCACGATTCGTGTCCACTGTTCCGTCACTCATCGTCTTCTCTGTTCTCCCCAAGGGTGCGGCGCGAGTCCATTCCACTGCGCGCGCCGAACGACCACCGCATCATCGTGGGGGTTCCGCGAGCACGGAAGGACTCGCGCTGTACCCGTCTCAATCGGCATTCCGTCCCTTCATCGCAAACAGTCCGGACGGACGCCACTGCAAGAACAGAATTACCAGCACGAGAATGAAGACCTTGCCGTATACGGCACCGAAGCTCGGCTCGATCAGCTTGTTCAGCCCGCCGATCCCCAGCGAGGCCACGATCGTGCCAGCCAGTTTTCCGACCCCACCGGTCACCACGACCATAAAGGCGTCGACGATGTAGTTCTGTCCAAGACCGGGGTCTACATTGCCGACCAGCGTGAGGGCCCAACCGGCAATGCCCGCGAGACCTGATCCGAATGCAAAGGTATAGGCATCGACTTTTCGCGTAGGGATGCCCAGGCAGGCACTCATATTGCGATTCTGCATCACCGCTCGAACACGCAGGCCTAAACTCGAACGAAATAGCATGAAATAGATACCCAGGACGCAGACGATAGACAACCCGATAATGAAGATGCGATTAAACGGAAGATACACCCCGACCATGACCTGCGCGCCGCCGCTCAGCCATGTCGGCGCAATCACAGCAGTCAAGTCGCCGAAATAGACACGCGCCGCTTGCATCAAGACCAAACTGACGCCCCACGTTGCCAACATGGTCTCGAGCGGACGTCCATACAGAAACCGGATGACGGTGGCTTCAAGCGCCAGTCCGAAGGCGGCGGCAGTCAAAAATGCCACCGGCATCGCGGTCAGAAAGTAGGACTCGAACATGGAGGGGGGCAGATAGGCTTTGAAGATTTCTTGGGTGACGAACGTCGCATAGGCGCCGACCATCATCAGTTCGCCATGGGCCATATTGATAACGCCCATCAAACCGAAGACGATCGCCAATCCCAACGACATGATCAGCAGAACTGAACTGAGGCTCATGGCGCGAAAGAACGTTTCAATCGCATTCGACCAAGCACCCCAGGTTTCAATACGGTGAATGGCGTCGGCAGCGGCTTTCGCGACCGTCTGCTGCGGTTCGGTCGCCTCGGCGCCCTCGCCGGCCGCGACCAGTTTCTTCATGGCCGGCACCCCGTTCTGACTATAGAGTTCGCCGAGCTTCACGGCTGCAGCGGTTTTGATCGACAGATCGTCCGACGCGAGCTTGAGCAGCGCCGCAGACTCTTCCATCGTATAGCGCACCCACTTGCTCGGCTCCTTCGCCGCGGCGGCATCCAGCCAAGGAATCGCCCAGGGCTTACCGGCTGAACCAAGATCCGTCGCCGCCGATCGACGCACGTCGGTGCTGGGGCTGGCCAGATTCGCTCGATTCTTGAGCGCGTCCATGAGTGGCTTGAGGGCCTGCCGGATGCTGCGGTCTGCATTGGCGCGGATCGCCTCCAACCGCGGAGCCAGGCTGACATCGCCCTGGTCGATCAGCACACGAATAGCGGCGTCCCGGATGGATTCCTCCTCGCTGGTGACCTGACTGAGTGCTTGCTCGACAGGAGATATGTGAGGCGCGTCAGCAGACCCATCCGCTGCGATCACCCAGGTCTGCCCAGAGAACAAGACCAGTCCCACAATACTGAACGCGGCAACCATGCGACCAAGAGACATCATCATGATTGTGAACTGCCCCTCCATAAGACACACGAATGACAAAGACGCCTCGTCTCGTCAACCGCACTTCTCGCCCTCTTAGAGGGGGCGACTCAGTCGCCCCCTCTAAAGTGACTTGCTATTTTTGATAGGTTCCTTGATGAGCGACCCAGTCGCAGCCCTTCTCAGGATTCGTGTATTCACTCCAAGGCTCCGGTTTGACCAGCCCCTTCGAACGAGAGACTGTCTTGAACTGCCCGTCTTTCAGAATTTCCCCGATCAGAACCGGCCTGTACGTGTGGTGATTAGCCGCATCCATCATGATCTCACCGCCCGGCGCCAGGAACTTGCTGCCATAGACCGCTTTTCTGACCTTGTCGACTTCAGTCGACCCGGCCTTCTCGACAGCTTGCTTCCAAATATACACGCCGAAGTAGGCGGCTTCGATCGGATCGTCCGTGACCCGCTTGTCGCCATCCGGCAGGTTGTTCTTCTTGCAATAGGCCTTGAAATCCGCCACGAACTTCTTATTTTGCGGCGTATCGACGCTTTGATAATAATTCCACGCCGCCAAGTGCCCGACCAACGCTGCGGTGTCCATCCCGCGCAACTCGTCTTCCGCCACGCTGAACGCCATGATCGGGGCATCTTCGGCCCGCAGACCTTGGTTCGCAAACTCCTTGTAGAATGGCACGTTGCTGTCGCCGTTGATCGTGCTGATCACGGCAGCTCCGCCGCCGGCGGCGAACTTCTTCAGTTTGCCACAGATGGTTTGGTAGTCCTGATGGTGGAACGGCGTATATTCTTCCATGATGCTGTCCGCCGGTACTTTTTTCGCCAACAGCATGGCCCTCAGAATTTTGTTGGTGGTGCGGGGATACACGTAATCGGTCCCGAGCAGATAGAACTTCGTGAATCCACCCCCTTCTTTGCTCATCAGATAATCCACCGCCGGCACGGCCTGCTGATTCGGGGCGGCGCCGGTGTAGAAGACGTTGCGCGAACATTCTTCTCCCTCGTACTGCACGGGATAGAACAGGAGGCCGTTGTTCTTCTCGAAGACCGGCAACACCGACTTCCGGCTGACCGAGGTCCAGCAGCCGAAGGTGACCGACACCTTGTCTTGCAACAGGAGCTGCTTAGCTTTTTCGGCAAAGAGATCCCAGTTTGAAGCTGGATCGACGACGACCGGCTTGATCATCCGGCCCATCACCCCGCCCTTCGCGTTGATTTCATCCACTGCCATCATCACCGTATCGCGGAGCGAGACTTCGCTGATCGCCATGGTGCCACTGAGTGAATGCAGGATGCCGATCTTGATCGGTTCCTTGTCCGCCGCATAGGACAGGGCCCAGTTGCCTAAGTTGCCAAGCAGGGCGGCAACCCCTATGCCGGCGACTACCTTGCCTCCTTTAACCAGAAGCTCACGCCGGGAAGGGCCAGCGTCGCTCGCATCAACCGTGTCTGCTTCGACCGGACTTTCCTCATTGGGTTTCTTCACATCCATTGTCGATCTCCTTTCACGAGTATAAAGTTATCCACGCTCAGAAAAGGACGCCGTTGTCCTTCCCGCGCATTCTGGCCGACCCGATGGACGTCGTTGTCCACGCTTCAATCCTTGTGGTCGCACACTCCGCAGATGGTCACCCCCGTCACGAGGGAGTATCGTCCCTCACACAGAGATGGAAATTGTGCGGGAGGCAGGGAAACACCTCTCGGACTTTCCAGACGGGTAGCAATTCTGGTGACAGCCCACCTTGATGAGGGCCCTCCTGTCCATGACCAACTCCAAGGCCTGATGTTCGTCCGATACGAAACAGGCGAGCCACTGACGCACGATGCGGGTGGTCACCTGTGAGGAGGAGCCGTATCGTCTTCATCATCCAGCCCGTTGGGTACGTGTGTCAGTGACTGAGCCTCGACCAGGATCAATGCGTGGAATCTATACGCTGAAAGAAACGATAAACACACTAGGCATCTCCCTAGGAACGTGAGGCAATCTCCCTAGCAGGAGGACGGCGGGACGAGCGGGACTCGCGAGAAAGGCGGGACGAGTGAGAATGGCGGGAACCGGTTTGTTTCTCTTGTTTATTTGGTCTGTTTAGTTTGTTTGGTTGAACGAGACTAAGCAGATAAACAAAACAAACCAGATGAACCAGATCAACCCATCTCGCGCGTACGACGCGGGGCATTACTCCGATGCGAGCAGGCCATGAACAAGGGCGTACTTGGTGAGATCCGCTGTCGTGTGAAGATCGAGTTGCGTCATGATCTGCGATTTATGAAACTCGACGGTCTTCGGTGAGAGCGTGAGGGTCGATGCGATCTCTTTGACGGTCATCCCTTCTGCCACGAGCTGCAACACTTCTCGTTGGCGCGCCGTCAAGGACTTGTCCGTCAGTACCAGCGGCTTCCCCCCGGTGACAACCGACTGCACCAGACCTTTTGCAACCAAGGGGGTGACATAACACTGTCCGTCCATGACGGATTGGATCGCGTGGTGCAATTCAGAACCAGCGGATCGCTTGAGTAGATAGCCGGAAGCGCCAGCCTTGAAGGCTTCATTCACATAGGCCGGATCAGCGTGCATCGTCACGAAGATCAACTGGGTGCGAGGCAGCATCTTCTTCAGCTTCCGGGCGGCATCGACCCCATTGAGCTGCGGCATCGAGATATCGAGCGTGACGATGTCCGGCTGAAGCTCCTGGGCCATTCGAAGCAGCGTACGGCCATCCTCCGCCACACCCACGATCTCGCACTGATCCTCCAACAGTTTCCGGAATCCGTCCAACACCAGGGTATGGTCATCGGCCAAGAGCACCCGAGGTCTTCTCATCACACCTCCTCCGGAACGAGCACCACTACCTGCACCCTCGTCCCCTTCCCAACGGCTGACAATACTTGTAAGTCCCCCTGAACCAAGGCGACTCGCTCTTTCATGCCGAGCAACCCCAATCCCTGTGGTCCATGCCGGGGTTGTTCAGCGTCAAATCCCACTCCATTATCCGTAATCGTAACTGTCAGCCCGCATCGAGACCGGGTCAGCTCCACATCGACCCGAGACGCCGCGGCATGGCGAGCCACGTTGCTGAGACTTTCTTGGGCGACGCGATAGAGACAGGACGCGACCTCTTGTGGGATGGTTGAGGGAATATTCGTGTGTCCAAAGCTCCCTTGGATACGGCTTCGAGCTGTGAACTCGTCCACCAACCGCTGCAGGGCGATAGGAAGGCCGAGGTCATCGAGAATGGAAGGATGCAGCTGATAGGCCAAATGACGCACCACATCGGACAATTCCACAACCCGGTCTTGTATCGCGTGGACGGCTCGGCCCACATCTCCCGATGAGACGCTGAGCCGCTGTTCTACCGCTTCGATATCCATGGCAAGCAGCGCGAGCCGTTGATTGATGTCATCGTGCAAGTCACGCGAGATCCGACGCCGCTCATCCTCCTGTACGCGCAACAGCTGGAGCGCCAATTTTTGCAGGGCTTCCCGGCTGCTTTCGAGCGACGCCTCGGTCTGCATTCGTTCAGCGACTTCAGCGACCAATGATTCGTTGACCGCGGCCAGCTCTTCTGTTCGGACCTGCACACGTTTATCCAAGGCCTCGTTGAGGTGTTGCAGTTCCTCTTGGTACGAGCAGCTCTGTTCTTCCGCCAACTTCCGCCTCGAGATATCCCGCACAAACGCGCTGAACGTATAGCTCCCCCCCTGCCCCAAGGCCGGCGAGATCGCCAGTTCTATCGGAATCTCGTGCCCACCCCGGTGGCAGCCTGTGATTTCGATACGTCTGTTCAGTATCGGTCCCTCACCGGATGCGAGAAAGTGACGCAATCCCCGTTCATGGGCTTCCCGGTGTTGCGCAGGGATGATGGTGTCGGAGAGGCGTCGCCCGATGGCTTCTTGCCGTGACCAGCCGAACATCTGTTCGGCTTGGACGTTCCACTCGGTGATGACTCCCGCGGCATCCATTCCAATGAAGCCATCGAGAGCCATCTCGACAATGCGCCGGGTCTGTGCCTCGCTCTCGCGCAGCGATGCTTCGGCCTCCCTGGCGAGCGCGCGCTCCTGCTGTGCATACTGGTACTCTCTCCGCACGCGTGTCACAGTCCACACCAAGAGTCCAAACGTGGGAACCACCACGGCGCCGCCCGCCAGGCCAAGGTTCCAGAGGACTTTTTGGATTGGCGCCAGCACGTCGCGCCGATCCATGCGCATCAGCACCGTCCAATGGATACCCTCAAACTCGCGACGGCCCGTAGTCCTGGCATAGCCAGTGATGACCGGCACATGGCGACGCAGGTGCTCCTCCTCAACGTAATTGGACAGGAGCCCATCGCTTGCCAGTGCCGACGGGAGGCCGAGTCGTTTGAGATTGACAAGGCCCTTATGCTCTAGATCCGAATCGATGAAGGCCACTCCCTTCTCAGTCAGGAACTGGTATTCCAGCGCTCCCCAAAATCCTTCCCGCTGCCGGAAGGACCGAAGGGTCCCTGTCATGAGGTTTTCCAGCCCGGGAATCCCCACCCGGGTCGTCACGGCTCCCAAGAATTCTCCGCGCGGTCCGGTGATAGGAGCCGTCACAGCTATCGCGTCAGGGCCGCCCATCACCGCGAATGGCTCCACGTCCCCCATATGGGCCTCCTGCCCATTACGCGCAGCCTGAAACCAGGGTTGGGCGCTGTAATCTCGCCCCAGCGTGTCCGGATCGGTGGCCACCACAATCTGTCCATGCTCGTTCGTGGCGCCGATCCACAAGTAGTCCGGGTAGGCGGTCATCAGCCCGGCGACATAGGCTGACTGAAACTCCCGATTATGCGATTGCACGCTGAACGTCCGTGCCATCATCAGCGCATCGCCATGCCGTTCAATAAGAAATCGGTCCACTTTGTCCGAGACTTCGGCTGCTGACAGCGCCAGGGTTTCTCCTGCTGTCGCAATCATGCGGGTTTCAATGTAACGGAACGCAATGGTGCCGATGGTCAGCATGGCCACCGTCAGCACACTGATGAGGACTGGTAGCCAGGAATAGGGGCGGGGAGTCTTTGCTTCAGGCATGGCCATTTATGCTTATCACCCGATTGCTCACCGCATCAATTGGGTGCCTATATTCGGAGCCTATTACCCTTCTGTCAAGAGGCTATCTGCCCATGTCATGGAGGAACCGTGACGCGTGAGGCGTGAAACGAAGGTCAGCGGTGGAGTAACGGTTAAGACTACGGCCAACAAGGTCAAGGTTGAGCGAAGACCGACTTTCTTCATCTGAGCCTTAAACCTCAGCCACAACCTATATCTCTGAGTAGCCTGTTCGCGCGAAGGGCAAGGAAAAGCCGAAACCCGCAGGGCGGATTTCGGCTTTTCCAGACTGGGCAACTTGCCTATTACAATCGACCTTCTTAATACTGCAACTGCAAGGCTAACACGAAAGAATCGCGATGCTGACCTGCGCCAGTAGGGCTGGTACTAAGGGTGCTGTTCCCCGAACCAGGTCCAGCATAACTCCCATTCCGCCAGAATGCCGAGATACGTGCATTGTGGCCAGAAATGACGTAGTTTGTGCCGGCTTCAAATTCATCGGCTTGGTTGGCATGCACACTGTTCACGAAGGTATATCTCCCATAGGGCTGGAATCTCCCGATTCCTATCTCCTGAGGAAACAGATACAAGGCGTACGCGGTGACTGAAGTGCCGCTAAACATGCAGAAGCAGTCATTGCCTGCTCCAAATGCAGTACCTGGCGCGCCCACCTGCCCCGAGGCAGCGAGGTTCTGCGCCCAATACCGTTTATATTCAGCGTTGAACGTAAACACGCCATTGTTGTTCGGGAGGACTTTCTCAAACAGGATGTCGCTGACAACACTTCCGAACGCGCTCTTATTTAAATTTGAGCCGGCGCCGGCATTCTGATATTCTCCCCCCACCGCAATCGCGAGAATATCCCCGGCGGTCCCATAGTAGGTGCCGCTGGTATAGTAACCGGGATTCTTCTCTTCGTTCAGCAAGTTCCACGTGAGACGTCCGGCATACTTCAGACTGTCCCTTTGATTTGGCCCGAGACCTGCCCCTGACCTCAGTCCCGTGAACACCCCCGCGACATATTGCAGATGGGTGCCTCCAGGATGGACCTTCCCGAAGAAGGTCACGCCATTGTCGCGGCCATAGAGACCGGCCCCGCCTGCGCCATAGCCACTGCTAAAGTCACCCTGATTGAACGGTGTTCTAAAACCATCGTAGACCGCGTGGTAGAAGGGACCGTTCAATTCGCCTCGCTCTGTCGGCACCAACATGCGCCCGAACCAGACGTTCACGAGTTCATTGATCTCGAACTTTCCAATGGCATCGAGCATGCCGACAGAATTACCCCCAATTGTGTTTGCAGCTGCACCTGCACCTCCACTACAGCTGAAGCATTCAGTGTTGAACTCGAAACCGACATACTTGTGGATCTTCCCATTGATATAGATACGAGCGTTGTCGACTCCGAATCTGTTGCTCCATTGTCCACCGCTCGCCGACCCATCTTCTGCCATTGTGAAGCTGTTACGTATGCCCATTCCGAGGGAAATATATTGGTCATCGTTGGCCTTAATCGTGCCACTTGCGTACGCATCGGGGACCGTGGCTGCTATCCCGGTCACGAGCGCCATGGTGGCCCCGGCAACCGCACACATTTGCCACCATCTACTTTGAGCTACCTTCATGGTGTCACCCTCCTAAAGTGAGTAATGGAAACAAATCTGACATTCCTCCTTTCAATTACTCCGTTGGTTCAATCCCTCATCATCGTCTTCATCCAGTTCTGTTGGGTACGACGGCCCGTGACTAAACCCCAACCAGATCAATGGGAGGAATCTATAATCTATGTGGAAGGATAAACACACTAGGCATCTCCCTAGGAACGGGCGGCAATATCCCTAGCCGGCTGTTGACGTTTCAAGTATCTCGCTTCTCGTGTCAGGTTGCAGACCGTTTCGATAACGTGAAACCTGGAACTCGCAACCAGAACCCCCGGGCAATGAGAAACGAGAACCTCTCAGACTCCATACTGTGCGCCTCTTCTATCCTACGTCGGCCCCACATGGCAAAGAGAAATGTTCATCGTCTTGAGAAGGTTGCCGCTGTCCTCGCGCTTGCAGCTATGCTAGAGTGCCGACTGGCCCATCGTGCACGAATACACTATGTCTCATCATCCGCAAGTCACACATGTTCTTCTCGCCGGACTCGCCATGGCTTTATCTGCCTGCGCGACAGGATCTGAGCTGGACCTCACGATCCATGAGTCCGAACGCGGAGCGGTTTATATGGAGCGGATTCACGATCGGTCCTTTCACGCCGCCCACCCCATTGTGTTATCGACAGATACGATGGCCCGGGTCCTTCGCGGGGTGCTCGTCAAGGATAGCCACGGGCTCTTCGGAAACTCGGGTACCGCCAAGCCGGAGGCCGTTCGAGCGTTTGGGGACGAGGAGGTTGAGTACCTCGCGCCGTTCCTGGTGGAGGGGCTCGCCAAGGCTGCGTCTGACCAGCAGGTTGGATTTCGCGTCGCCCACATCGGTGCGCAGAGCTCTTCACAATCCGGCGGGATGGTCTTCTGCTCGTCTTCTGTCCGTTTCCCCGGTGCCTGTTCGTCAGAACAGCCTCTGCTGACAGAAGGTTCGATCCACGCTTACGGACGGTCACTGTATCTAACCGTGACTGAGTATCGGCGCCGGTTGGAACCGGGCGAAACAATTAACAAGGCCGATCAGCACATTTCCAATCCGACCGGATTGGCGAACCGTACAGTATCCTTCGTCCCGGAATCCGCCAAGCGCCCCGATAGCTATCGAACCGCCCGCTCAACCGACGCGACGCTGATGATCGACTACGACCTCCTTGCCGCTATGCCTGCCGTATCGGAGATGCGACCGACTGCCGCTCAACCAGCGACGCCTGCGAAAGGGGAACCGACTCAGCGGGATACCGATGTGGAGGCGCTACGGAAGGAGTTGGAGGGCATCAAGAAGAAACTGGCGGAGCAAGACGCAGAGCGGACCCGTTCAAAACCGTGAAACGACGCGTAACGAGTTGATCTGGTTTACTTTGTTCTTCTGGTTAGTCTCGTTCAACCAAACAAACCAAAGGAACAAATCGGTTCCCGCAAGTCGTGCCCACTCGCGCGGCGACCGGATCTATCCCCGCTGTTTCTCAACCCGCTGGTCGAGTTCTCCAGCTAAGAGCACGGCCTCGGCTATCTCTCGCATCGATTTCCGCAAATCCATACTTTGCCGCTGAATGAGTTTGAAGGCCTCTTCTTCAGTCAACCGCTTTGAGCGCATCAGGTAGCCCTTGGCCCGCTCCATGAGCTTCCGAACCGCCAGCGCTTCCTGCATCTCACAGGACTTCTCGACCAGAGCCGTATGCTCGATGGCGATGGCGGCCTGATTGGCGATGGCCTGGAGCAATTTAACCTCTTCGCTGGTAAAGACATGCGGAGCGGACGTATAGCTATTGATCACGCCCATCGCCTTCTCCCGCACCATCATCGGTACCGACACCAATGAGCACAGTCCTTCCTGCTTGGCCATATCCCGATACACATAGTCTCGATCTGTCGTGACGTCGGCCACGATTATCGGCCGACGGTCTTTCACCGCGCGTCCGCTGATCCCCTGCCCCACTTTCAAGCTCGGCTTGCGGCGATACTGCTCACTGAGGCTTTGCGTCGCCGCGATCCGCAGCTCCCCGCTGGCTTCGTCCAATAACATAATCGAGCAGATCTTGGAGCTCATCATTTGCGCGGTCATCGTCACCAGGAGTTGCAACACATCCTTGATCAACCGATTCGACGCCACCGTTTCCGAAACCTGCGACAACATTTCTACTTGTAAGGCTTTGCGTTGCATTTGATCGTAGAGCCGCGCGTTCTCGATCGCTCCACCGACTTGATTGGCGATGGTCGAGAGTAATGCAATCTCATCCGCCTGATAACGCCTTGGGCGCTTATGTTGGACATTGATCACACCGACAACTTCTTTTTTAGCCATGATCGGCACGGAGACAAAGGCTTGATGGCGGTCTTCTGGAAGGTTATGAAAAAACTTGAACCGTGGATCGTCGTTCGCATTACTCGGAATCACGACGCGCGTTCGTTCCTGAGCGACCCACCCGGTGATGCCCTCCCCCACCCCGATCGTGATACGGCCAATCAATTTCGGATGAGGGTTTTTTGAGGCTCGAAGAATGAGTTCGTCTTGGCTATCCGACAAGAGATAGAGAAGGCAGGCATCCGCTTTGGTGACTTCGACGACCACTTCGACGATATGTTTGAGAATGGCTTCGAGATCAAGCTGGTTGCTGATCGACGCAGAGATCCGATGGAGCACATCGACTTCGCGGGTTTTTTCCCGCAAAGCCTGTTGGAGGTGAGCCAGAGTTGGCGTGCGTGTCGTCGTCATAAGCGAGTTACTTTCGTGCACGGACCTTTCGACGAACAGGATGCTTGCTTGGCTGACGACCGCGCGACGGTCGGCTCCCACGACCGTGCTTGCGCTGAAACCACGCTGCACAAACCTGCTGCTCGACGGGCCGAATGACCACCTCCCCAACCCGCACTGGCCATACCCCGATGACCCGCCCCCCGAGCACCTTCTTGTCATGTTGCATGGCGCCCCAGAGGGACGTAAAGGATGCCTGTGGGATCTGTTCGGACAACCCAGCCCGCTGCACCAGACTTCTGATTCGCTCGACAACTTCTCGCCCGCACAGGCCCATGTGACGAGCCAAATCCGCTTCTTGCACCAATCCGATCCCGACTGCCTCACCATGGATCAACCCACGATAGCCCGCGAGTAACTCCAGTGCATGTCCAATCGTATGGCCATAATTGAGAATGCGGCGGCGGTCCGACTCCCGCTCGTCTTCAGCAACCACCTGCGCTTTGATTTCGCAGGATCGTGTGATCGCGCGGATAACCGGCTCTTCCTCAAGTGTCAACAGCGCAGAAATCTCCTGCTCGAGAAAGGCGAAGAATTCCTCGTCGGCAATAATGCCGTATTTGATGACTTCAGCTAAACCAGCAATCCATTCGCGGCGTGGCAGGGTGCGTAGTGTGAGGGGGTCGATCAATACCGCGCGAGGCTGGTAAAACGCCCCAATGAGATTCTTTCCCAGCCGATGGTCTACGCCTGTCTTGCCCCCGACACTGGAATCTACTTGAGCCACAAGCGTGGTCGGCACTTGTACGAATGGAATTCCTCGTTGATAGATCGCGGCAGCGAAGCCGGTCACGTCACCGATGACTCCGCCACCGAGGGCCAACAACAGAGACTGACGTTCGAACTTGTGCTGGGCCAACACATCGAGGATCTTGGTGATTGTACTGAGCGTCTTGGTTCGCTCTCCCGGCGGCAAGATAATCGGAGTCGGGTCATATCCCGCCTTGCGAAGCGAGCGGAGAACCTCGTGAAGATAACGACTTGCCACATGCCGATCTGTCACAACGCCGACCTTCAGTGAAGTCGTAAAAGCGCTGAGCCTGTCGCCCACTGTCGCAAGTAACCCAGGATGAAGGACGATGTCGTAACTTCGTTCCCCCAAGGCCACCGGTACGATCTGTTCTGCCACGCCGGCCACGCTCAACGACGGTCTCTCCTGACCCGGTATGCCAGTTGCCCACCCTTCTCTTCTTGGGCAGGAAGGCCTAAACTCACGAACCACTTTGCCTGCGGTGACGAGGATCTTCGATAGCTAACATCGTGGGGATGGTATCACAACGGTTCTGAAACTAGAAGGTTTTCAGATAGGCCTCCAAGCAACATGGTTGCGCATCACATTGATCGCTTCAATATAGTCCTCACCGTTGTCCAGGCCATGATGTTAATTCGATTGGCAATTGTTTGGCGCGTGCGGACAACCGCCTGCGCGGTGCATGTGCTTGCGCCGCGCAGGATCAGCATGGATCATATCGGAAATGCGCAGGGACTGGAGAGTATGTTTGGGAGGATCGAGATGACGCACCAATCGCGAAAGCTCGCCGCGCTTGAGCTTCCCATTGATCAAGAGTAGAAGGTCTGCTCCTAGCTCTTCACGAGGTCTTCACGATAGTGGGCGTTAAGAAAATGAGCAGCTCTTGTTTTGCGACAGCCTCGGTCTTCTGCTTGAAAAGCCATCCCAAAACAGGCACACGAGAAAGATAAGGAATACCAACCACACTGTTGTTCTGCGAATCGATAAAGACCCCGCCGATTACCATGGTCTCGCCATCGCGGATAATGACCTGAGTGCTGGCTTCGCGACGATCAATACTGGGACCAGCCGGATTGCTTCGTGCACCGACGGCATTCCTGGTTGCGCGAACCGTCATCATAATCTGCTTACCAATTTCCTTGGGATCTCGGGAGGTAATCTGAGGAGTCACGTTGAGTTCCAAGTTCGCATCCACAAAGGTTGTCTGAGTCCCCTGGAGGGAGGTCGTCTGAAACGGGATCGATTCTCCCTGTGAGATCTTGGCCGCCCGCTTGTCCAACGTTGTGACCTTTGGCGCGGCAATGACTTTACTCAGACCGAGCAACTCACCTGCCGACAACCGCATATCCAACAACGCTCCATTTGTCCTCCCAACCGTGAACCCAACACCAGGAGTTGACGTCAAGCCACCGACTGTGGCGGGAAGATTGACCAGAAAATCAGACGCTTGAGCTCCAAATGCTCCGACATTACCCGTCTTGAAGTTCGCCACCCCAAAAGAAGATCCAAGCTGATTCACATTCTGTACTCCCCACTGAACGCCCAGTGAGCGGGAATAGGTCGTATCAGCTTGCACGATCCTGGCTTCGATTTGGACTTGAGGCACTTCGAGATCGAGCCCGTCGATCAGCTGCTTCAACACCACAATCTGGGTTTCCGTATCCCGGACGACTAAGGCATTGGTCCCCTGACTCATTTGCATCAACCCTCTCGGACTCAAGTACTGCCGAAGAGAGGTCATGAGCTCTGTCGCTTGCAAGTTCCTGATATAGAACACCCGATCGACCAGTGGTTCCGCTTTCGTGTTGGCATCCCTCGCCGACGCTTCCTCATTCTGCTGCTTGGCAATGTTCGCTAGCGAATCGATCCAGAGGATATTGCTCTGCCTGATCTTGCCTAACCCATTCATCTTCAAAATCATATCGAGTGCCTGATCCCATGGCACACTGACGAGCTTCATCGTGACCTTACTCTTGACCCCTTCACCGACGACCATGTTAAACCCACTCACTTCGGCAATGAGCCGCAATACATTACTGATGTCGGCCTGCTGGAAATCCAGCGAAATACGCCGACCGATATACCGCATTTCCCCGACAACCAAATCATCCTTTGGCGTGCTAACCTCAGCAGCATCTGCCCCGGAGGTCATCTGGGCAGGTTGCACATGAAATTTCGTTGAAACCTGCCGAACCTTGGCCATTCTCCGCTGAGCCACCCGAAAAGTGGCATCCGCCTGAAGCAACTGCACTGCAGGGTCCGCTAACTCGACGGTTTTGACCGCTCCACCAGGGTTCAGGTGTGTATCTGTGCCTCTATCCGTAACGGCACTTTCCCGAAGAGTCACAATAAGATTCGCCCCTTGCGACTCAACCGAGTAGGCCGCAGTACCGGCAAGATCCAAAACCAACCGTACTTTATCAGCATGATAACCTAGACGGACTTGCTTCAAGATCTGGTGATTCACAGAAATGACTGGCTTGCGTATGGCAGAAGCTACGCCTGGAATATCGATCATGAGACGTTGCGCATCAAGACGTGTCGCCTCATAGGCCAACTTGCCGTCCCCCGAGATGACAACACGGATGTCATCTGCGCCGCGCTGAACGTCTATGCAAGTCAGTGTCTGCGCCAGACCTCCCTCGATGCTCGATGACATGCTTGAATCGACGGCAGGCGAATCGGCTGACACCCCCATCGATGGTATAGCCATCGGGACACTGAGCGCTCCCACCGCTGAGAGCACACGAACAAATGCTGTGGTTGTCATAGTTAGCTTAGGTGTCATTCTGCGCCCTCTTTCGGGTGAAGGAGCTTGATGTACTCCCGCTCCTGTTTGGCTCCATACACATCTGTAAACCTCTCTTGCACCACAATGCCTTTCTCTGTCACGGCACTCACCACGCCATTATTGGGGCCGATGCGCGTTCCTCGACGCACCGTATATCCATTCCCATCCGGCGTCTGAACCATAGCCGTATTGCCGTAGGCCCCCCATACCACAGCGATCAGCTCCATCTCAGTGAGCCCGACGCGCTGGAGCGGAGGTAACGTGGGGTCAATCGGCCCGAGTCCCAACTGTTGCAACACTGGCGCAAACGGATCGCGCCGCCCAGAAGGGTCATAAGAATGTGCGCTCACTGGTTCCAACGGTGTATTGGGTGCAACAGATTGAGCATTCTCATCGCCCGCCGCCGTGGCTAGTGTTGGAGACGGTGTTTGCCTCGACACATCATCGAGAGAGGAAACTTTCAAGGCGTCCTGTCGCACTGGGCTAATTTGTCTGACATGAACGCTCATACCTGTTTCGGCAAAGCTCAGGCCGACCGCAACGAGCAGGCCCGCACATCCAATTAGCGTTATTCTTGTTGTCTTCATAGTCAACCGCCAGTTTTCACAAAGGCCATCCATCGCTCACGGCCCACACACATCCCAGACTCTGTGCCCTATTTCTGCTGAGGAGTTGCAGGGGCCACCGCAGCCAGCTTGGTTTCTTCTGGTGCTGCATAGGCTACAAGGTCAAACACGGTCTGTGTGACAATCCGTCCCTTCTCAAACTTTGGAGCCCCCATCTTGAGACCAGACACGGTCACAATCCGAGGCAACGCATTGATTCGATCGAAAAATAAGGCAGCGGTATGGTAGCCGCCAGAAACTTCTACGTTCACCGGCATCCGCACAAAGAGTTTCGATGGATCCTCACTCTTGGGACTCGGTTTCCACAGTTTAATGTCGAGTCCAAGACGAATTCCCAAATCCGACACCTGTTTAAGCAGCATCACCGCTTCCCCTTCAGGCGGCAAGCGTTCCTTCTTTTTTGCAAGCTCTATTTCGAGTTGCTTACTGGCAGCAATGAGCTCATCAAGATGCTTGACTTTAATGGTCAGCGTTTGAATCTCGCTGTCGAGTGTGCCGATCTCCCCCTGGAGCCCTGCAATCTCCGTCGATTTTGGCTCAGCGACATAATAGTAGAAGCCCACGATAATGCTCACAAGCACCATCAGAAGAAGCCCCACCTTCTGAACCAATGGGACTGACCGCAAGAGATCAAGATTTATGGCAGGCAGCTTCATAATTCTTACCCTTTGAGACGAAAGCCAAGTTTAAACTGATAGATATTGAGTTGGCTCTCCACTGCGGCTCGACTTTCTTGAAGATCGATGTTCGTGAAATAGTCGGTACGGCGCAGATTATTCACGAATTCCACCACATCATCGTTGGTCGCCGCACGACCCTCAAGATCGATGTCTTTCCCAGTGACCGCGACTCTCACAAGCCACACCTTCAGCGGTTCCAGGCTCTGACTGACATGGTCGAGCACCTTGACAGGGCCAACACGTGATTTTTCCAATTCGTCAATAACACGATTCTTGTCTTCCAGGACTTTCTTTCGGCTTTCAAAATCAGAAACCTGCTTGACTTGTTCCTTCAGCTGCGCGACTTGCTTTTCTCTCTCGAGTTTTTCGGTCTGCCGCACATTGATCTCTTCATCGAGTGCCGCCGAGTACCACCAGCATCCCGCCAAGGTGATGAACAACATCCCCACGCCCAAGAGCGCCTGCGCTCTGACATCATACTGAGGCTTCGCCTTATGCCCTTTGGGTCCTGGCAATAAATTAATGCGAATCATCGATCCCCTACCGATCTCAGAGCCAATCCAACCCCCACTGCAGCCAGTGGAGCCAAATCCGCCAAGGCATTCTGATCAAAATTGCTCCCTGAAATATCGATTTCACCGAACGGATTTGCCATCTCGACAACAGCTTGCATTCGATCTCTCAGTTGTACGATCAGGCCCTTGACCTGAGAGCCCCCTCCACACAAGAAAACCTGCTGAACATCCGCATCCGACATGGTTGACTTAAAATAATCAATGGTCCGCGCAATTTCAGACGCAACCTCGGCATTGACACTGTCGATAACCGTAGTCACCGCAGCCTCATTGCTCCCTGCCGAACGCTCGCCTTTTTTCGTTTCCTCTGCCTCTTCGTAGGACATACCCATTTCTCGCTGAATAGCTTCCGTGTAGCGATTCCCACCGATGGGAATATCACGCGTGAATAGCGAGATGCCTCCGCGAACTATATTGATATTCATGACACTAGCGCCAATATTAATGAGCGCGGTCGTTTCATCTTGGGAAACAGGGTAGTTGATCGCATGCATATTTTCGATCGCAAAGGCGTCGACATCCATGACGATCGGAATCAGCCCCGCGCCCTTGACGAGTTCGGTCAGCTCAGTGATCTTATCCTTCTTGGCTGCCACAAGAATAATCGACATCTCTCCCTGGGTATCGCCCGCGGCCTCAGAAGAGGGCAACACACTGAAGTCGATGTTCACCTCATTAATATCGAAGGGAATGTACTGTTCTGCGGCAAGCCGCACCTGCCCCTCCAACTCCTCATCAGGCATCGGCGGCAAACTGATCTTTTTAATGATGACCGCATGGCCGGAAATCGACACGGCAACTTGCTTGACCTTCACGTTCGTTTCCTCAAACAGTTCCTTAATCGCCGACACCACTCGCCCCTCGTCAATCACCGTACCATCGACAATGACTTCCGGCTCGAGTGCTTTGAAGCCAAACTTCTGGAGAATATACCGCCCTCGGCTTTCCTTTAATTGGACGAGCTTGATACCACTCGAACCGATGTCCAACCCAACGAGCTGTCGCTTCGGAGTGAACATCGAGAACAGATCAGTTTCAGTGAGACTCTTGAATGAACTCAGCATATGTGCCCCTGACTGTACATGACTCTCCGCATAGAACAAATCATTATGTGAATCTCGAACAGACCCTGAGTCATGACCTTATCCACCTTCGCAAACTACTACGTCCGATATATAGAATGTATATCGAAACCGTTCTGGCTATTCACCTGCGTCCTGCACTCCACTCAGATTTCCATTATGTGGGCCGTTTGGATCTGAATCACATCCCACACACACCAGAACTGTGCCTCTACACTGCGGATTGGCTTCATGCACATGCTAAGTATAGTCCATATGCTCTACCTGTCAAGCAAATCGCTTTCTGTGCACATGCATAGAGACAAGGACGAATGCGATGGTGGCAGGAGAGCCTGTCTAACGGCCCGCGGGTTGCTGTCTATTGAGATCGCGATGCGCAACAGTCACTTGATAGCCAAGTGCTGAAAAGCTTTCCTGGAGTCGTCCGGCAATCGCCACAGACCGGTGCTGACCGCCGGTACAGCCAATCCCAACATTCACATAGCTGCGGCGTTCTCGTTCGTAGAGAGGAATGAGGAATGCGAAGAGGCCTTCCAGCTGCCCAATGAACGCGATGGCGTCCGAATCGGTCAACACATAGGTCCGCACACGCGGGTCTTCCCCGGTCAATGATTTGAGGTCAGAAACGAAAAACGGGTTCCGCAAAAACCGGACGTCGAACAGGAGATCGATGTCGTAGGGCACGCCGAATTTGTAGCCGAATGTCACCAGCGAGATGGTCAACCGGTGTGGCGCGTCCTCCTGCCTGAACTGCCTAGTCAACAGCTCTCGCAGCTCATGCACCGACAAATCCGATGTATCAATAATACGGTCGGCGTGGCGCCGAAGATCAGCAAGGCGCTCCTTCTCAAGCCGCACTCCTTCCAATACTGGGAGATGCGGTAGGAGCGGATGGGGCCTCCGAGACTCCGAGAATCGACGGACCAACACCTCCTCACGTGCTTCAAGAAATACTAATTCAACCGCATGACCGAGCATCTTCACCCGCTCAAGAATTCCCACGAGATCGGAAAAAAACACGCGTTCCCTGACATCGATGCCGAGCGCAACATTTTTAATCTCGCCCCCTTGCTGATGACACAGCTCAACAAAGGTGGGCAGAAGTGCCGGCGGTAAATTATCGATGCAGAAATACCCGACGTCTTCGAAACACTTGAGGGCATGCGACTTCCCTGAACCAGAAAGACCGCTGACTACAACCAACTTGAGTCCAGCCATACCTGCCTGTTACGGATCAATCAGGACTACTCTATTACGATCGATACGCTGTAGAATCTGCAACTTTCCAGAAGTCAGTGCGGTAAACACCAGCAGTGAACCAGGCAGAGGATCTAGCCGGCGTTTCGCGTCCTCAAGAGTTAGAACAGCCCGGACTGGACGAATGACTTCAAGCTCTTCCTCTTCCTTACGAAGAGCCGGACGCGGAACCTTACGCACCGGCCTCTTCGCTGGCTCTTTATAATCAGCTTGGCGTTCCTTGTGTTTTCGAATCTGAGCACCCAAGCGGTCCACAAGCTGGTCGATCGTCGCGTACATTTCCCGCGTCGAAGCCTTTGCCTGAATCCGTCGCCTTTGCATTGTACAGACGACCTCCGCGCTATGCTGAAGCTTGTTCACACTCAGGATCACTTCCAGATGGCTCAGCGTCACGTCATACCGCACGAGCCGCTCAAACCGACTTTCAATATGTTGTCTGAGCGCCGACGTTATCACGAGATGTCGTCCTGTAATTTTCATACGCATTCATCCTTTCAAACTAAATAATGTCAACCCCTCTGCCACCCGTCTATGCTTGTTGGTTCTGAGCATTCATTACACGAGGGGAGATACAGGGGTAAGAGGTGATGACTACGAGCGCAGCGGAGCGGAAAGGTCTAAAAGAACCGCTTACGCTGAGTGGCGGATGGAATATGTTCTTCCGCCCGATACTTGGCCACCGTCCGTCGCGCGATCACAACTTGCTGCGTGAGCAGCCGCGCCGCGATCTCTTCATCTTTAAGGGGGTGGCTCGCGTCTTCCTCTGCCACCATTTTTCGAATCATCTCTCTCACCGTCACGGACGACATCATGTCTGAAGGCTGGTCCGCTCGCTGCAGACCAGCGTTAAAAAAGAATTTCAGTTCCAGCATCCCCTGCGGACAATACATATACTTGTTCGCCGTCACACGACTGATGGTCGACTCATGCATCCCAATATCTTCCGCCACCTGCTTGAGCACCAACGGCTTCAGGTGCTGCACACCCTTTTCAAAGAACTGCTCTTGAAACTTTACAATACTCGATACCACCTTCACAATCGTCTTATTCCGCTGTTCGATACTGCGAATGACCCATTGCGCTGCCCGCAGTTTTTCGTCCAGATAGGCTTTCGTCTCCGCCGACCCGCTCTCACCTGCCCCCATCAATTGCTTATAGTACGGGCTGATCCGCATACGGGGCAGTCCGTCGTCGTTCAGTAATACCACCCATTCCCCTTCATTCTTGACGACAAACACGTCAGGGACAATGACATAGTTCTGGGTGTTCGTAAACGGTCGTCCCGGCTTAGGCTCAAGCACTTCGATGACCTTGGTCGCCTGAAACACCTCGTCTACCGTGACATCCAAGGCTTTCGCGATCCTCGCATACTGTTTCTTCTCCAAGTCTTTGAGATGGTGCCGAACAATGGCTTCAACAATGGATCCTTTCAAGGCGCCGGGCCGTGCCCCTAATGATCCCATGGGACTCTTCCCCAAATGTCCGATTTGTAAGAGCAGGCATTCCGCAAGGTCTCGTGCCGCCACACCAGTCGGATCAAAGCTCTGAATATCCTTCAAGACTGACTCTGCTTCCATCTCGGAGAAATCGGTCCCGCCGACCATCTCTGCGAGAGACATGCGCAGGTACCCATCATCGTCAAGATTACCGATGATCAACCGCCCCAGCCCCTTTTCACGTTCAGACAAACCGGAAAACGACAACTGCCAGAGGAGATGGTCTTCCAAGGATGTCGCTTTCGCCATGGTTTGTTCATAGGAAGGAAACTCGTCCTGTGAGGACGACTGAGACTCAGATCCGCCGATCCGACGATCACTCCCAAAGTACTCTTCCCAACCAGCCGCTGAGGCCTCATCCGGCGTATCGCGTTCTTCCGGAGTCGACTCCTCCACACTCGATGGCTCACTGTCCGCTGATGCCGCTGCATCTTCCGCCTTTTCCTCTGGGCTTGAGGCCTCGCTGTCCTCTGCCTCAGTGGGGAGATCCTCCAAGAGTGGGTTTTCCATCAAATGCTGCGTGAGGCTCTGCTGGAGTTCGAGTCGCGACAATTGCAGCAGCTTAATCGCCTGCTGCAATTGTGGAGTCATGATCAGCTTTTGACTCAATCGAAGGTCGAGCCTGAGCTTCATGCGCACAGATCCTTCCGCATCATAGCTTGAACCGTTCCCCTAGGTAGACAGCCCGGGCCGTCTCACTCTTGACGATGGATTCTGGAGATCCTGCCTCAAGAATCAACCCTTCGTTGATGATGTAGGCCCGATCCGTGATGGACAGGGTTTCCTGGACATTATGATCGGTGATCAAAATGCCGATCTCTTTTTCTTTCAATCGGGTAATAATTTGTTGGATGTCCGCGACGGCAATCGGGTCGATCCCTGCAAAGGGTTCGTCAAGCAACATGAATGACGGGCTCGTCGCCAGTGCCCTAGTAATTTCCAATCGACGACGTTCCCCACCCGACAACGCATACGCCATACTCGTTCGAATATGAGAGAGGTTCAGTTCCTTAAGAAGGACATCGACTCGGTCGCGACGCTCTGCCCGAGAGTAGTCCAGCATCTCAAGAATTGCCAGAATATTGTCTTCAACCGACAAGCGTCGAAACACAGACGATTCTTGCGGAAGATACCCAATTCCTTTTCGCGCGCGTCTGTACATGGGCAGATCCGTGATCACCTCATCCCCGAGCGAGATCGATCCTTGATCAGGCTGGCACAGACCAACGATCATATCGAAAATGGTGGTCTTCCCAGCCCCATTGGGTCCCAACAAACCCACAACCTCACCCGCGCGGACTTCGATCGAGACACCTTTCACGACCTTGCGCGAGCGAAAACTTTTCACCAATCCCGTCGCGTGTAAACCCGCACTTTTTGTACTGTTCGTTGGAGAGACCGTCGACACCGCGTTCCCCTGCACCGCCTCGATCACTTGGTCGCCCCCCCATCCGGATGGATCCGCACATGCGAGCCTCCTTCCACCACACTCCGATCCTCTGCCAAAAACATCGTGATTTGCCTGCCGCTAACCCTTGTTCCCTTATCCCAAGCCACCGGGTCACCTGTCAGAACAATCTTATCCCCCTCATGGTAATAGATTGCTTTCTCACAGGTCGCACTCCCTGAATCCTTCTCGATTTTCACTCGTCCAGTCGCCTCAATCCTGTTGACCGAACGATTTGACACAGCCGGTGCGGCATCGGACCCTTTCGAAGCAGCGCCCTTGACAACCTCATGCCCTTTCTGGTTATCACCCGCGGGAAAACCTTGCTCGCGAAACATCACCACCATACGATCGGAATAGACAACCAGTGACCCACGAGTCAATACGACTGCCCCTTCGAACACCGCTTGGTTATCCTGATTCTTCACAGTCATCTTTTTGGACGTAATGGTGGTGCTGACCGCTTGATCAGCACCACCATTGAGCAGTGCCGCATCAGCGGATTCGCTCAATGAAGCCATCCCAAGTGGAACCACATTAAGAAGCAGGAGCCAAATCCACATGAACGTCCTCAAGTACTTCAAATTCTTCGCGGTCCAAATGTCCCAATAACCCACGCCCCGTCACCTCCAACCCATGCCCGACGATACGGACGGGATCCTGCGTGCGTATCTCTCTCGTCTGATCAGTCCAAGCCAAATGGTTCGTATAGATCACGTATCCACTCTCGGTGTGAATCACGAGTGGCTCTGATCGATTCGCGAGCACAAAGTTCTTCGTCTCTGTATTCAATGTCCCTTCATCCCCTGTCACCGTCAATTCCTTCCCCTGCTGGCCGAATAGTGTGACTGCGACGACTTGGAGCATCGCCTGTCTATCCCGTTCAAAGAGTTGGGCCTCTTGCGCGTGGACCTGCCATTGAACCGTATCACCTTTCGTTTGGGTGAACGTAAACTGAGAAATCGTGGCATCAGCTGTACCCATAGATCCAGGCACCGCCGTCGTCGGGCTGGGAATCGTTGTTGAATTGGTTAGGAGCAAGTACGCGAGGAAACAGGCCAACACCGCACTGAGAACTAACAAACCTCTCCGTACCCAGCGTTGCCACACTTTGTTTGTACTTTCTTTAAAGTCGTACGAAGAAGACTGGCACGATAGTAGCATGCACTCAAAATCAAGTAAACTCATGCCAGAACATCGGCAAGGTCTACTTGGTAGAGAGAGTGAATGAAGTGGGACAGTTGGCGCTGCGGTGTACGCAGCGCTGTGCTGCCAGCTAAAATCTCGTCGACCGGAGATTTAGTTGGCAGCAGGACTTGCGGGAGCTGATGCAGCAGGAGCCTGTTTCTTTGCGGATGCAGTATCCGTCCGTGTGACGAGCTCAATTGCGACAAGCTTCGCGGCATCGCCAACCCGTCGTCTCGTCTTCACTGTCCTTGTATAGCCACCTGGACGGTCTTTAAATCGAACCGCCACGTCGCTGAATAATTTTGAGACGACGTCCTTGCTTCGGATAAATGCAAGGGCTTGCCGACGAGCCGGCAAAGTCCCCTCCTTACCGAGCGTAATCATTCGATCCGTGAACCCTCGAATTTCCTTCGCCTTCGCCTCAGTCGTCTCGATGCGCTCATGTTCGAGCAGCGAGGTCACGAGACTTCGGAACAGGGCCCATCGATGTTTGGTCTGCCGTCCAAGCTGTCTGCCATTTTTTCTATGACGCACGGATTCCCTCTTGTTTCGTTACTCGCTCTTCAGACTGCCGCTATGCTGCTGCGCGGCATCCAGCTTCACACCAAGGCCCAGGCCCATTTCCGTCAAGATTTCTTTAATTTCGTTGAGCGACTTCTTACCGAAATTCTTCGTCCTCAGCATTTCACCTTCGGTCTTCTGGACTAAGTCGGCGATGGTCTTGATGTTCGCATTCTTCAAGCAATTTGCGGCACGAACCGACAGCTCCAACTCGTTCACGCTACGGAACAGATGCTTGTTGACCTCACGCTGCGCCTCATCGCTCCCAAGATCAGCACGCCCTTCGACTCGCTCATCTGGATTGATAAAGATATCAACGTGGTCACGCATAATGCTGGCTGCCGTGGACACGGCATCACGAGGCGAGATGGTGCCATCCGTCCATACTTCCAACGTCAACTTATCATAATCGGTCATGCGACCGACGCGGGCATTCTCCACATGAAAGTTCACGCGTTTGATGGGTGAAAATACTGAGTCGATCGCGATCACACCAATCGGCAGCCCCTCTTCCTTATTTCGCTCGGCGGGCACGTAGCCCCGCCCATGCTTCACCGTCATTTCCATATCAAACGAGGCATCCTTGTCCAACGTCGCAATATGGAGATTCGGGGTCAGGATGGTCACGTCTGCATCATGAATAATGTCAGACCCCTTCGCTTCACCAGGTCCCTTCTTCTTGAGACGGAGCGTCTTCGGCTTATCGGTATGTACGGCAAGCCGTAGTCCTTTGACGTTCAAAATAATGGAGGTCACATCCTCGGTGATACCAGGAATCGTGGAGAACTCGTGCAGGACCCCTTCAATCTTCACCGTGGTCACAGCCGCACCTGTCAACGACGACAACAGCACACGCCGAAGCGCGTTACCGACTGTGGTTCCAAACCCACGTTCATAAGCCTCTGTCGTAAATCTGCCGAACGTTTGAGAATGCGTATCTTTGTCGACTTCCACCCGCATTGGGATCTGAAAGTCTTTCATCGCTTTAATCATGACTCCCCCTTCTATCTCGTCGAGTAGCCAGCCACTAGACGGCACCAGTGCGCCACAGAGACCGACCCCTCTCTCTCAATTCTGCATCTACCTGGAATACAACTCCACCACCATCTGCTCATTCACCGGCAGCGAAATCTGGTCTTTCGATGGCAACGTTCGTACCACGCCCTTGAAGGCCGTCTTGTCTAACTCCAACCACTCTGGAATGCCTCGGCCATCAACAGATTCTAAGGCAGCCTGGATCGAGATCAATGTGCGACTTCGCTCCCGAACGCTGATGATATCTCCCGCCTTGACCTGCGCGCCAGGCACATTGATTTTCCGACCATTCATGGT
This sequence comes from Nitrospira sp., assembly GCA_043745235.1. Taxonomy (GTDB): domain Bacteria; phylum Nitrospirota; class Nitrospiria; order Nitrospirales; family Nitrospiraceae; genus Palsa-1315. Next base: position 52,940 of record JAYTTD010000101.1, read on the forward strand.
CAGATGCCCATGGCTCACCAGCTGCCTGGCTTCTTTTCGCGAAGCGCCAAACCCTAATCGATAGGCCACATTGTCTAACCGACATTCCAACAACCGCAAGAGCACCTCGCCGGTAATACCAGACTGACGCTCCGCACGCTCAAATACACCACGGAACTGGCACTCCATCAGACCGTAAATTCTCCGAAGCTTCTGCTTTTCTCTGAGCTGCGTGCTGTACTCGGAGTTCCTCGGACGCTTTTGCCCATGCTGTCCAGGAGGATAGCTCCGTCGCTCGATGGCGCACTTCTCTGTCATACAGCGCGAGCCTTTCAGAAATAACTTCTCACCCTCTCGCCGACACAACCGACAGACGGGACCGCGATACTTTGCCACTGCTCTACCTCCGGTTACCGGACATTACCACGTGGGTGCACCTAACAATTCTCTTGCATTCGACTCTCTCGATAAAAGCCACTAGACGCGACGCCTCTTAGGTGGACGGCATCCGTTGTGCGGAATCGGAGTCACATCACGAATCATATGGATGCGCAATCCAGCGGCCTGAAGAGATCGAATCGCCGATTCACGACCGGACCCCGGCCCATTCACATAGACATCCACTGAGCGCATCCCGCTCTCCATCGCCTTACGCGCAGCAGCCTCGCCGGCCCGCTGAGCCGCAAAAGGCGTGCTCTTGCGAGAACCCTTGAAACCTTGGTTCCCTGAGCTTGCCCACACGATCGTGTTGCCACTTAGATCCGTGATCGTGATGATCGTGTTATTGAAGGAGGCCTGGACATGGGCCACCCCGCTCTGCACGATCCGGCGCTCTTTCTTCTTCCCTTTTTTGATGCTCATACAGGCTCCCTACTCAAGTAACGGTCACGCACTACGCCGAACGCGCAGGCGGTTTCGGTTTGCTTCCCACACCGGAACGACGGCCTTTTCTCGTCCGCGCATTCGTCTTGGTCCGCTGGCCGCGGACCGGCAATCCTTTCCGATGGCGCAGACCTCGGTACGTGCCACTATCAATCAATCGCTTGATATTCATCGAGAAGGTCTTTCTCAAATCGCCTTCGACCTGATAGCCCTCCTGAATAATTTCTCGAATCTTGACGATATGCTCTTCGCTCAAGTCCTTGACGCGGATTGATCCGTCGATCCCGGCCCTGCTCAGGATAGAGAGTGCGGACGCCCGCCCAATCCCATAGACGTAGGTCAGGCCAATGTCCGCCCGCTTCTCCCTCGGCAAATCCACTCCAGAAATACGAGCCATAATTCCTCCTACCCTCTTCCTCTACATTCTCACCGGCGTGGGCTGGGTGAGCTTAATTGCGCGCGTGCTACGAGCACGGAGGCCTCTCGCCTCCGGCTGCACTCTCTACCCTTGGCGCTGCTTGTGGCGCGGATTCTCGCAGAGGATTCGCACCACGCCCTTGCGTCGGACCACCTTACATTTGGCACAGATCGGCTTGACGGATGATCTCACTTTCATGTCTGTCTTACGCTCCTACTTAAACCGATAGGTAATCCGCCCGCGCGTCAGATCATACGGCGACAGTTCCACAGTCACCTTATCACCGGGAAGAATGCGGATAAAGTGCATGCGCATTTTTCCAGAAATATGTGCGAGAATTTTATGGCCATTGTCCAGCGACACACGAAACATCGCATTCGGTAACGTTTCATTCACCGTGCCTTGAATTTCTATCACATCTTCTTTCGGCACGACACCTTACCCTTTCTCACAGAACTGCACAACCACGTCCCCAGCTCCTCAGAGCTGACTTAAAATACGCGGTGGTCCACTCGGCTCGATCACAATTGTATGTTCAAAATGCGCCGAGAAACTTCCGTCTACCGTCACCGCTGTCCATCGATCCTCAAGAATCTTGACGGCAGCGCCACCCATGTTCACCATCGGTTCGATCGCGAGAACCATCCCTGCCTGCAACCGAGGGCCCTGTCCAGGCTTCCCATAATTTGGCACCTGCGGCTCTTCATGCAACTGCCGGCCAATTCCATGGCCCACGAACTCCGTCACGACCGAGTAGCCGGAGGCCTCCACATGCTGTTGAACCGCATGCGAAATATCTGATAGCCGATGACCCACCACCGCTTGCGCGATTCCAAAGTGCATCGCCTCTTCGGTCACTTGCACCAAGCGGATATTCCGTTCGGTTGTCTGTCCCACCGAGACCGTGACCGCCGAATCCCCGTAAAACCCACTGACGATCGCCCCTAGATCGAGTCCGATGATATCCCCCTCCTTCAACATCCGCTTGGAGGGAATCCCGTGAACGACCTGGTCATTCACCGAGGCGCAGAGCGTCTTTGGGTAACTCCGATACCCCTTAAACGCCGGTCGCGCACCGCGGGACCGAATCTCTTCTTCGGCTAAACGGTCCAGCTCATCGGTTGTGATGCCGGGCCGGACGGCTTTTTGTAAAATCTTGAGTGTCTCTGCCACTACTCTTGACGCCTGGGCCATCAACGCAATCTCGTCCGGCGTCTTGAGAATGATCATGTCACCCGTTACGGTGCTAGCTCCTGCGAAAGATGCTGAAAGACGGCATCCACTGTCCCTGAACCTTCCAGCTGGAACAACAGCCCTCGCTCCTGGTAATAACGCACAAGCGGGGCAGTTTGTTCGTCATATACTTTCAATCGCATCTCAATTGCATCACGGCGGTCATCGCTGCGCTGCACGAGCAACTCTCCGCATCGATCGCAAATCCCACCCATCTTAGGCACGGCAAAGTCTACATGGAATGTCGCTTGGCACTTTGGGCAACTTCGGCGTCCACTCAATCGTCTGACGACATCTTCACGCGAAACCTGAAAGTTCACGACCCGGCTCAGCGTAATCCCCTTGGAGGTCAGAACCACTCCCAATGCTTCCGCCTGCGGAACAGTCCTGGGAAATCCATCCAGCACAAATCCATTTGCGCAGCTGGGGTCGGCTAACTTCTCTCTCACCAGCCCGATCACCACGGCATCAGGAACCAGCTTCCCCTGATCCATGTAGCTCTTGGCTTCGAGACCCAGCGTGGTCCGATTGCGAACCGCCTCCCGGAGAAGATCACCGGTCGAAATCTTCGCTACCTGATACTGCGCCGAAATACGGTCAGCCTGAGTCCCCTTGCCCACTCCTGGTGCGCCGAGAAACACCACTCGCATGGATGCCCCTTACCCGCTCCGTCCACGAAGGGGAGCCATGCCTTTACCCAGAAACCCTTCGTAATTCCGCATGAGCATATGCGACTCAATCTGCTGGGCCGTGTCGAGGCCGACACCGATTACAATCAGCAGAGAGGTGCCACCGAAATAGAAAGGCACATTCAGTTTATAGATCAATAATTCAGGGATCACGCAAACGATCGCGAGGTAAATCGATCCGGCAAACGTAATTCTTGTCAGTACCTTATAGATGTAGTCGGAAGTCCGCGTGCCAGGTCGAATCCCGGGAATGAATCCACCGTATTTCTTCATATTGTCTGCCATGTCCACAGGATTCAAGACCACAGCGGTATAAAAGAAACAGAAAAACAAAATAAGGCCAACGTACATCAGTGTATAGAGCAGCGATCCCGGCGCGAGTTGTGCGCCAAAGGCCTTTACCCATGGTGTTTCGAAAAATCCAGCAATCGTTGCAGGAAAGGCGATAATTGATGACGCAAAAATCGGAGGAATGACCCCAGCCGTATTAATCTTCAGGGGAATGTGTGTGCTCTGCCCACCAAAGACTCGTCGACCGATCACCCGCTTCGCGTACTGAACCGGCACTTTCCTTCGCCCACTTTCTAAAAAGACAATCGCGGCTACCACCACGACCATCAACACAGCGAGGGCAACCAACAAGATAATGCTGAGCTGCCCGATCGTGTATAAATTAAATGTCTGAGCCACCGCGGAGGGCAAGCGCGCAACGATCCCCGCAAAAATAATCAAGGAAATGCCGTTCCCGATACCTCGCTCGGTAATCTGTTCTCCGAGCCACATCAGGAAGCCGGTCCCAGCCGTCAAGGTGATGACCGTCATCAGACGAAATCCCCACCCGCCGCTCATGACGAATGCGCCATTATTCATTTGTTCGAGACCGACAGCGATCCCGAAACCCTGAATCACCGCAATGCCGATCGTTCCAAACCGAGTGTACTGAATAATCTTTTTACGACCGCGCTCACCTTCTTTGGCTAACTTTGTGAGATGAGGGACCACCACGGTCAGCAATTGAAGAATAATCGAAGCGCTGATGTAAGGCATGATGCCCAGCGCTAAGATCGTCAACCGCGAGAGCGACCCGCCTGAAAAAATATCCAAAAACCCGAGCAGCGCGCCGCCTTCCTTTTGCAGAAACTCCGAGAGGGCCTCGCCGTTGATTCCAGGCGTAGGAATATGCGCCCCGATCCGATACACGACCAACATCCCCATGGTAAAGAGGATACGGGTACGCAGCTCTGGGATTTTAAGAATATTCTGAAAACTGGTCAGGAGTCTCTCAAACACCGGGGATAACCTCGACTCTCCCTCCAGCTGCTAGAATCTTCGCCTCTGCGGACTTACTGAATTTATGCGCCTGCACAACGATCGCCTTCGTGAGGTCTCCGTTTCCAAGAATCTTGATCGGTAACGACTTGCGCTTGACCAGCCCGACATCGACCAGCGCCTGTGGCGTAATGGTACCAGACACGATCATGTCGCCCAAGCTTTTGAGGTTGACAATCGAGTACTCCTTACGAAATATGTTCGTAAAGCCATACTTCGGCACTCGACGAATCAGGGACATCTGGCCGCCTTCAAATCCACCTGCCTGCCGGCTCCGACCACCGGACCTGGCTAACAGACCCTTATGACCTTTCCCCGATGTTTTCCCATGACCAGAACCTGGCCCACGACCGATACGCTTACGCCGCTTTCTGGACCCTTTAGCAGGACCGAGCTCATGTAAGTTCATTGTGGCTGCACTTCCAATAGATATCCGACTTTGCCGATCATTCCTCTGACTTGTGGAGTATCAGGACGAGTCACCGTCTGCCTGATCTTTCTCAAACCAAGGCCACTCAACACACGTCGATGCTTTTGCGGCGTGCCGATAGGGCTTCGTCGTAAGGTAATCACAAACCCCTTGGGGGCGGCTTTAGCAGTCTTTGCTTCAGACATTAGGCGCTCACTTTATTCTGTGCGTCATTCATCGCACCACGACGCATCTTGAGAGCATCTTCGGCATTGCGGAGCTGACAGAGACCGTTGAGTGTGGCGCGAACCGTATTAAAGGGATTTCCACGGCCCAGCGTCTTCGCAATGATGTTATGGACGCCAGCAACCTCGACTACTGCTCGAACCGCACCCCCGGCAATAATCCCTGCCCCCTTCTTCGCGGGCTTCAGGAGGACATGCTCAGCCCCGAACAGCCCGTGGACCTCGTGCGCAATCGTTCCAGAGGTCAGGGCGACATGCACCAAGTTTTTCTTAGCCTGTTCAACTGCCTTCGAGATCGCAACAGGCACTTCGGCGGCCTTCCCTTTCCCGATGCCGACCCACCCCTGTCCATCTCCAACGACAACCAGCGCACAGAAGTTGAACCGCTTTCCACCCTTCACGACTTTAGCCACGCGATTGATAAAGACAACCTTGTCCTTCAGGCTTAGTTCATCTGGATTAACTCGCACCTAGCGTATCTCCTCTTTATTCTCCTCACTCCCACACCGTGGCTGAAGCGAGGCACGACCTAGAATTGCAGACCGCCTTCACGCGATGCCTCAGCCAACGCTTTGACGCGCCCGTGGTACATCCGACCACCACGATCGAACACCACAGCCTGCACCTTGGCGGCTTTAGCCCGTTCGGCTAACAACTTTCCAACAGCCTTTGCGCCATCGATGCTCCCGGTGGATTTCAGCGACGTGCGCAGAGACTTATCCAGGGAAGACGCGGCAGCCAGCGTTGCCCCCTTCAGATCGTCAACGATCTGAGCGTAGATATGAGAGCGACTGCGAAACACGTTGAGACGTGGACGCTCGGCCGTTCCAAACACTCGCTTTCGCACCCGCTGTTTCCGTCTGGTTAATTGGCTCGCTTTATCTGCGGTATTCATGGATCACCCTACTTCCCTGTCTTTCCGGCTTTCTTACGCAACACTTCCCCGGCATAGCGAACACCCTTCTGCTTATAGACGTCAGGAGGCTTGATGGCCCGCAAGTTTGCCGCAACCTGACCCACCAATCGCTTGTCGGCCCCCTTCACATTGATCAGCGTTTGCTTGTCTACCTTCACATCGATTCCAAGCGGAACCGGATAGGTGACTGGGTTGATATAACCCAAATTGAAGCTCATCGTCCGACCCTGCACAGCAACCTTATACCCGACCCCGGTGATTTCTAAGTTACGTTCGTAACCCTTCGTCACACCCTGAACAATGTTACTTAGCTCTGCGCGAGTCAACCCGTGCATCGCCCGGACTTGACGGTCCTCATTTGACCGGCTCACGACGAGCTGTCCATCCGTAACCGAGACCCCGAGGCCTGCGAATAACGACCAATCGATCTTCCCAAGCGGGCCCTTCACGGACACAATAGGTCCGGTGATCTTCACGTCCACTCCTGCAGGAATCTGGATTGGCTTTCTTCCTATGCGTGACATCGATGCCTCATTCCCCTAGCACGCCGCTGCAATGAAAAACCAGTTCGCTTCTCCATCACCACACCGAGCACAGCACTTCGCCGCCCAGTCCAGCGCGGCGAGAATCCTGATCCGTCATCAACCCCTTCGAGGTAGACAAGATCGCCACGCCAATGCCGTTTTTGACTCGCGGGATATCTTTGATTCCCACATATACACGGCGACCGGGCTTGCTGACCCGTTGCATGCCGGTGACCATGGGTTGCCCTTCCGGCATATACCGTAGCTGCACTTTCAGAACAGGGTGCCCATCCGCGACATCTGCCTGGACGCCCTGAATATATCCTTCGTTCTGGAGAATCCGAAGGACCTCACGCTTGAGACGGGAGGCTGGAACGCTCACGACATCGTGACGCCGGCGAAGCGCATTTTGCAATCGTACTAAGAGATCACTAATGGGATCTGTAACCATACCAACCCTTTCACCAACATTCTTCGTGTAATCAGATGCACGTCACCAGCCTAGTAACGTGGAAAACGGATCATCTACCAACTTGACTTCCGAACCCCCGGGATCTCACCCTTCAGGCTCAGCAACCGAAAGCAAATTCTGCACATTTGAAACCGGCGCAAAAATCCTCGCACACGCCCGCAGATCTTACACCGGTGATAGTCTCGGACAGGAAACTTCGCCTTGACGGCCGATTTATTTCTAAGCGCTAATCTCGACACCTGCAGCTCCTTCGCGTGACGTTACGCCCGGAATGGCATTCCTAAATGCTTCAACAACGCCCGACCCTCATCGTTAGTCCTAGCGGTCGTGACGATCGTGATATCCATACCATGGATTGATGCGACCTCATCGTATTTAATCTCAGGGAAAATGAGCTGTTCTTTGAGTCCAAGCGTGTAATTGCCTCGGCCATCGAACGACTTTGGAGAGATGCCTCGGAAGTCTCGAATCCGCGGCAACGACAACGTCACGAGACGATCGAGGAACTCCCACATCCTGCGACTACGCAACGTGACCTTTGTGCCAATCGGCATCCCTTGGCGTAACTTGAAGGAGGCGATCGCCTTCTTCGCTTTGGTAATGAGAGGCTTCTGGCCCGTAATCGCACCCAATTCCCCAGCGGCGCTCTCCAACAGCTTCACGTTCTGAATGGCCTCCCCCATCCCCACGTTCAGCACAATCCGCTCAAGCTTCG
>JAYTTD010000102.1:0-1500 GCA_043745235.1 Nitrospira sp.
ACCTCTAGATACCCGTCGAGCCTTTGATCACCAGACCAGAACGCGCAGGGGTGTAATCACCAGACCAGAACGCGCAGGGCGTGATAAGCGGCGCGGTGCGCCTCCCGCCCCGGCTCCTGCCCCATCAGGCAAAGCCGGTCGGCCACCTGGGCGCGCCGGGGCCAGAGCGATGAGTGCATCTGCGGCTGCGGCACAGCCACAAGATGGGCGGCGAGCGAGCGAAAGTCCTCCGGCTTTGGCTGTTGGACGAAGGTGATCCTCATGTCGTCTTCCCCCGGCATTTTTCAACGTCCCGTTTTTCTCCACGGCCTGTTTTTCCCCACGGCCCATTTATTCTACCTTCTCCCGTCACTTTCCGCCCTTTCTGATCCATTGTTTCTTGAGTGACGCTCCCTCGCGACAGCGCCCTTCAAGGAACCGAACTTACCAGCAGGGTGTCGCTCCCTAAAGCATTGCCGGAGCGGCCTGCATGACTTCACGACAACCCGCTAAGACCTTAGCGGGTTGTTGCGGCGATGAATCGATCTATCCGACCGGCACAGGCTCAGGCAAAGGCCTTTCTCGTGGGGTTCTGGGCTGTATTCTGGGCTGTATTCTGGGCTGCACCCGCCACGGCTTAATCACAATGACATGCGTCTGGCCAACGATGAATCCGCGCGTTGCTTCCGGAACCCGGTCGTCTTGGTGACAGGATCAGGCCTGGATGGCAACGGGCACGGAGCGGCCGCTAAAAACTTCCATTTTATTTTCCGTTCGCCGAGGTCGAATGGCACTATCATAACGGCGAGCGGACAGGCCCATCGTGGGCAAACCGATGAGGGCTGGTACAGCTGGGGGCTTCGGCACTTGGGGACCAAGCTGGACCTGTCTGAACTGTCACTCCACGATCCTAACCCCGACGGAGATGCGCCAACAGGAGACACATCCCGAGAAATTGAGAACAAGAGTTCAACAGAAAGAAATTTATCATGCACAACACCGAAACATTATTCGAATTATTCACAGGAGCCGCATCCGCCGACGCCGGCAACGCGCCCCTCGACGCGCAGGCCATCGGCGAAATGATGGGCCTCTTCTTTGGCAATACCGATGCCCTGGCCGGCCTCGCGCAGGCGCTGGCGGTCCGCTTCGCTCTCCTCGCGAGCAGGCTCAAGGACGGCGACACCGTCAATGCGGACCACGTCCTGGCACGCCTGCACGCCGCCGTGGGGCAGGCCGGGCAGATCCTCGAAGGTGCCCTGGACCTCACCCTCCTGAGCGTCATCCCCAAGGAGCAGTGGGGGGCGATGAACTAAGGGTGGTGGCGCCGGACTCGGGAGTGGTGACGATGAATCAGGCACATATGGATTGACGCAAGCGGTCACGATGACTCAAGGGAGACGCCGATCTGCCATCGCCTACCAGCAAGCAAACCCACGGATTATCTCACCGCACGGGCCACGGAAGAAGCCCCAGCATCAATAACGGGAGAAGTGAGACGTGTGCTGGTCAAGGCCTTGA
>JAYTTD010000103.1:0-5462 GCA_043745235.1 Nitrospira sp.
CATCGTCATCCCGGTTCGATGGGGGCCAGTTCGTATCCTTCTCGTGTCTGGAAAGGGAAGACCTTGCCTGGGCACATGGGGGCTAAGCGGATTACAGTCCAGCGATTAAAAGTTATTGAATCCAGGCCTGATGAGAACTTACTGTTCGTTCGAGGGGCAGTCCCTGGAGCGGCAAATGGACTTATCATGGTGAGAAAGTCGAAGAAGGGGTAGGGCATGCCCACGGTTGATGTCGTTGATTTGAAGAGACAGAAGGTCGGGTCTGTCGATCTTCCAGATGAAGTGTTTGGCTGTAAGCTGCACACGGCCTTAGTCCACGAAGCGGTGGTGATGCAGCGTGCCTGTGAGCGTCAAGGTACGGCATCGACATTGCGGCGAGGAGAAGTGGCGGGGTCTGGGAAAAAGCCATGGAAGCAAAAGCATACTGGGCGGGCACGGGCAGGGTCGATCCGCTCTCCTGTATGGCGTCATGGTGGGTCGGTGTTTGGGCCGAAGCCGCGCGATTATTCCTATAGCATGCCGAAAAAGAAGTATCGCGCAGCGCTTCAAAGCGCCCTTTCGGCAAAGTTAGCCGACGGACAAGTGGTGATTGTATCGAACCTGTCGTTGGAACAGGCAAAGACAAAATTGTTGGCCCAGGTGCTGACCAATTTTGGCGCAGGGGCCTATGCCTTGATTGTGGCAGGTGCCGGGCATCCTGGATTAGCTCAAGCTGCAGGCAATCTTCCGAATGTGTGTGTGGTGGGACCTGAAGGATTGAACGTCTACGATATTGTTCGAGCTGAATTGATTCTGATTCTTGAGCGCGAGCTACCGCGGGTGAAGGAGGTCTGGGCATGAAGGCAGGTCTCCATAGCATTCTGTTGCAGCCGTTGCTGACGGAAAAGATCACGGCGATGCGGGAGAGCAACAACACTGTGGGCTTTCTCGTTCATCCGGATGCGAATCGTGTCCAGATTAAACAGGCGGTCGAAACGTTGTTGAAGGTGAAGGTCGAGCGAGTGAACGTGATGAATGTTCGCGGAAAGGTGAAACGCTTGGGGCGTTTCTCTGGAAAACGATCTGATTGGAAAAAGGCCTTCGTCAAGCTCAAGCCAGGCGAGAAGTTGGAGCTGTACGAGAGCGCATAGCAGGACATTGCACCGGGCTGATCTCGGTGTACTGGAAGGACGACTGTAGCATGGGAATCAGAGCATACAAGCCGAGGACGCCTGGACGCCGCGGAATGACTGCGGTGACGACCGAAGAGCTGTCGAAGAAGAGGCCTGAGAAATCGCTCACGTCATTCCGCCGCAGTACCGGTGCCAGGAACAATGATGGGCGGACGACAGTACGTTTCCGTGGAGGTGGGCACAAACGGCTCTATCGAAAAATTGATTTCAGGCGCGACAAGACCGGAATCCCAGGGACCATTGCCGCGCTTGAATATGATCCTAATCGATCAGCCCGGATTGCCTTGGTGCACTATAAGGATGGTGAGAAGCGCTATATCTTGGCCCCTGTTGGATTAAAAGTCGGGGATGTGGTGCAGTCCGGTGTTGGTACAGAGGTTCGTACTGGGAATGCGTTGCCCTTATCCAGTATGCCGTTGGGGACCACCATTCATAATATCGAGTTGAAGCCTGGAAAGGGCGGACAGTTGATTCGTAGTGCGGGAGGCTCTGCTCAGGTGATGGGGCGTGATGGTGAATATGTACAGGTGCGACTCAGGTCCGGTGAAATGCGGAGGATTCTTTCAACCTGCATGGCAACTGTTGGGCAGGTTGGGAATACGGACCATGAGAATATTAACGTTGGGAAGGCAGGGCGGAATCGATGGTTGGGTCGACGTCCGAATGTGCGTGGTGTCGTGATGAATCCGGTCGACCATCCGCATGGTGGAGGTGAAGGAAAATCCGGACAGGGTAATCCCCATCCGGTCTCCCCATGGGGTCTTCCGACCAAGGGCTACAAGACCCGGAACAACAAGGCGACGGATAAGTTTATTATTTCCCGCCGCAAGTAGGAGTACGCGATGCCGAGGTCAGTCAGTAAAGGTGCATTCGTTGACAGCCATCTGCTCGAGAAAGTGGAGCGGATGAATCAGAATAAGGATCGAAAGATCATTAAAACCTGGTCGCGACGGTCCACCGTCATTCCAGATATGATCGGACATACGTTCGCGGTCCATAACGGCAAGAAGTTCATTCCTGTTTTTGTGACGGAAAACATGGTTGGGCACAAGCTGGGTGAGTTTGCTCCGACCAGGTTCTTTAAGGGGCATGGGCACGCCAGGACAGAGAAGTCAGTTGCCCTCAAGTAAGGGATAGGTTACGGTCTCAGCAAACTCGATTGGATGTGACAGTTATGGCTGAAGCACAAGCAGTTCTACGGTTCGTACGTGTCTCTCCGCGGAAAGCCCGCCCAGTGATCGATTTGATCCGTGGGCAGCAAGTGCCAATGGCCTTGGCCATGCTCAAAAATTTGCCGCGTCAGGCGTCGAAAGTGGTTGAAAAGATTTTACGGTCTGCCGTAGCCAATGCGGAGCAAAAGGAAATGGGCGACAGCGAATCGATGGTGGTGTCGAGGGCATTTGTCGATTGTGGGCCGACGTTGAAACGCTTTCGGTCTCGATCTCAAGGACGCGCGAATGCGATTCACAAGCGTATGAGTCACATTACGGTTGCCGTGTCGGTTCCGAGTGTGAAGGAAAAGAAGTAGATAGTGTCAGCAATGAAACGGACTTATTTTCTGTTTGAGTGAGGCATAAGAAGTTATGGGGCATAAGACACATCCGATCGGGTACCGGCTTGGGTATAACGTTACTTGGTCATCTCGGTGGTATGCCAGCAAGGATTACGCAAAGCTGCTCCATCAGGACATCAAGATTCGCAAGATGGTCAAGCAGCGTCTCTTTCATGCTGGTGTGGCCAAGGTTGAGATCGAGCGATCTGGAGACCAGACGCGTGTGATTATTCACACCGCGCGTCCCGGGATCATCATCGGTCGTAAGGGGGCTGAGGTCGATAAGCTCAAGGCGGAGTTGGAGAAGAGTTACGGCGGTCAGGTGTACATTACGGTGAAGGAAATCAAGAAACCGGAGCTGGATGCCCAGTTGGTCTGTGAAAACGTTGCCACGCAGTTGGAAAAGCGAGTGGCGTTCCGTCGGGCGATGAAGCGAAGTGTGCAGTCCGCACTCCGCCTTGGCGCCCAGGGTATCAAGATTATGGTTGGAGGTCGTCTTGGCGGGGCGGAGATTGCGCGCTCAGAGTGGTACCGCGAAGGCCGTGTCCCTCTCCATACACTCCGGGCGGACATCGACTACGGGTTTGCTGAGGCCCATACGACGATGGGGCAGATCGGGATTAAGACCTGGATCTATAAGGGGGAAGTCCTTCCGTTGCAGCCCCTCAATAAAGAATCGGCATTTGACCGCAGGCTTGGGTAATTGAAGGGGATATCGTGTTAGCACCAAAGAAAGTCAAGTTCCGTAAAATGATGAAGGGGCGTATGACTGGGAAGGCCTATCGTGGCAGCCAGATCACCCTCGGAGAATTCGGCCTCAAGGCGCTTGAGCCTGGCTGGATTACCAGCCGACAAATTGAAGCGGCGCGCATCGCGATCACTCGGTGTGTGAAGCGCGGAGGGCAGGTGTGGACGAGAATTTTTCCCGATAAGCCGATTACCAAAAAGCCGGCTGAGACTCGAATGGGTAAGGGGAAGGGCAATCCGGAGTACTGGGTTGCCGTCGTCAAGCCAGGACGCATTCTCTATGAGATGGATGGCGTGACACCGGAGGTTGCCAAGGAGGCGTTCCGTTTGGCATCGCACAAGTTGCCCATCGCCACGAAGTGTGTCATTCGCGGCGAGTTTTAGTTTCGATCGAACCGGACGCAAGGGTAAGGAGAGTGCGGTCATGGATCTGAAAGAATTACGGCAACTCACGGGGCCTGAGCTGGCAGAGAAGGCGCAGCAATTCACGCAAGAACTCTTCAATCTTCGTTTTCAGCTGGGAACTGGACGGTTGGAAAACCCAATGCAGATTCGAAAGACAAAGCGATCTATTGCCAGGGTCAAGACGATTCAGCGCGAACTCACGCAGGTCGATCCAGTTTCAACTGCGGCGAAAGGGGCTTGAGGATGGGAGAGTCAGTAAGTAAACGGCGTGAATGGGTTGGGCGTGTGGTCAGCAATAAGATGAATAAGACTGTGGTCGTCGAGATTGAGCGTTCGGTTATTCACCCGCTCTATCGGAAGGTTCTCCGAAGGGTGACAAAGTTCAAGGCCCACGATGAGGATAACGCCTGCAAGATCGGTGACCGTGTACGTATGGTTGAGACCAGGCCTATCAGCAAGGATAAACATATGCGGGTTGTTGAGGTCGTAGAAAAGGGACGAGGTGAGTAGGTCGAGGCCGTGCGAAGGGTAGAGGAAACACAGGAACTATGATTCAAAGCTATACATATATGGATGTGGCCGATAACTCCGGTGCTAAACAGGCCATGTGCTTTCATGTCCTTGGTGGAACCAGGCGTCGGTATGCTTCCCTCGGAGACATTGTCGTTGTGGCAGTCAAAGAGGCTATTCCTGCGGCAACGGTCAAGAAGGGCGATGTCAGTCGTGCTGTGGTCGTGAGAACGACCAAGGAAGTACGCCGCGAGGACGGTTCCTACATCAAGTTTGATCGGAATGCCTGCGTACTGATCAATAAGGATGGCGATCCTGTTGGGACTCGTATCTTTGGGCCGATCGCGCGTGAGCTTCGCTGGAAGAAGTTCATGAAGATTATTTCTCTAGCGCCGGAAGTGTTGTAGGGAAGATGGAGACGGCGGCATGAATAAGCAGGCATTGAAAAAGAGTCGAATTCGCAAAGGTGATGTGGTGGTCGTGATTGCCGGGCGTGATCGCGGCAAGTCAGGGAAAGTGCTTTCGGTTGATCCAGGAGTGGGCAAGGTTGTGGTCGAAAAGTTGAACATGATCAAGCGCCATACCAAGCCGAACCAGAAAGTCAAGCAAGGCGGCATTCTCGAACGGGAAGCGCCGATTGCGATTTCAAATGTGATGTATCTGTGTCCTGTGACGCAGAAACCGACTCGGCTGGGCGTGCGTACGCTCGATGATGGCAAGCGGGTCCGGTTCAGTAAAAAATCGAACGACTCAGTCGAGTAGGAGCGAGGACGCCAGATGGCGAAAGTTGAATCAGGAAAAGGCGGTAAGACATCGGAACGGCGACCACCCAAGAAAAAAGAAGGGTCGCCTGTCCCTCAGGTAATGGACCAGGGAAGCGAAGAGTCCAAGTTCAATCCACGGATGCGTGAGACCTACTTGCAGAAGGTTGTGCCCGCACTCATGAAAGAGTTTGGCTACAAAAACATTATGCAGGTTCCGAAGCTTGAGCGGATTGTGCTGAACGTGGGGATGGGGGAGGCCATTCAGAACGTGAAGCTGTTGGAGAGCGCCGCTGGGGAATTGGGTGCGATTAC
>JAYTTD010000104.1:0-60614 GCA_043745235.1 Nitrospira sp.
ACCACGATCACTACAGTGGCGTGCCGATCGATCGGTATTGCGAACTCGCCGATCGCCACAAGATCACCCTCTTGATCAATCAGGCCACCTTCATTCCCACGGACTGCGGCGAGATCGCCATTGTCGGCGTCGACGATCCCTCGCTGCATCGGGCCGACTTGAGCTGTCTGCCACCGCGCGCACAGGATCGTTTCACCCTCTTGCTGGCCCATGCGCCGAATATCCTCGATCAACTGGAAGACCACCACGCCGTCGATCTGATCCTCTGCGGACATAGCCACGGAGGCCAGTGGCGCATACCAGGCGTGCCGACGTTCTGGCTCCCGCCAGGATGCAACGGTCGGATCGAAGGGCATCACGGAGGACCCGGCCGCCGGCTGTATGTCAATCGCGGGCTCGGATGGTCGTTTCTTCCCCTGCGATGGAATTGCCCACCGGAAATCGCCTGCATTGAATGGGTCAACGAAGAAACGTCACCCCTATAGCTCATGATTGCTTGATCCGCTCCAACGCTTCCTTCGATCGACTCCTGACGGTTTGATCATAGTCCTCCTCCATGGCCGTCGTCAGTTTCTCCTTCGCCTCACTGGCGCGCAACCGGCCCAATCCCAACGCCGCGCAGGAACGGACATGGGCGTGGTCATCGTCCAGCGCCTTCAGCAACAGAGGGATCACGGTTTTATCGTTCAGAACGCCAAGGTAACTCGCCGCCATCCCGCGAATCCGATGCTGCTTGTCACTCAGCGCCTGCTGTAACGTCGTCGCAAAGAGGTCTCGTAACGCGGACGCCACGGATTCCAACCCTTCGGCCCGGTACCCATTCATCTCAATCAGTGCAAAGGCAATCTCCAACTTCTTCTCCTGTACCGTGGCTCGTTCGAACGCGGCCACTAACTTCACTCGTTCACGCCGTTGCGCCCTGCGGCGGTTGAACGCCCGGACCAACATAAACAGCCCCGCCGCGACCACCAGACCGGCGAATGCCATGGGAACGGCCTGATCGATCACATACTCCTGGGTACCGAGCGCTAGACGCTTCCACACCCAGACGCTGGTAATCACCGCGCCGACAAGGACCCCAATGGCAGGCAGATTTGTCCGGCCCGATTCAGCACGAGTATTCATAGGATCATCATCATAGCAGGATGCTGAAAAAACCCGCCAGCAGCAAAGACCGTTATTGGGTTTGTTTGGTTGAACTAGACGAACCAGATTCACCCATCGCGCCTGTCTCACGCGGCTATCCTGAGGAGGTGTTCTCCTGTTGGCCGCTCGACTGAACGCGTCGCAGGCACACCTACGGACCATCCACGTTCTCGCGTGCCAAAAGAATTTTTTCGAAGCCTACTATGTCAGGGAGGTCGGTCCAGCTGGCAGGCTGTTGATAAAGTGCGCCAGCGGCGTTCTCGCGGCGCTCAGAGGCTCAACGTACGGCAGAGAGTCCGTCTTGCCTCTTCGCTTGCTGCGGCCTTGCTGGCCAGCCTTTCTGAACAGCCTGCGAATGATATTGAAAGAGCCTGTGAGTATCCGGGCCTCACGTTTCGTCATGCTCAAGTAGTTTGTCAACACCCTGCTGGTGATGTCGGTTGGGGAAGGATCGACAGCGGCATGTAGGGCGCTTATGCCGCCACGCGTTTCTTCGATCCTCGCTTTGAGCGGGTCGTCAGACGTCGAGTCGTCTCGGACACTTCGAGGAGCGAGCGCAGAGCCGCATTGACCGATGCAGAGTCACGAAACGCATTGGCGACATCGGGCTCAAGTACGGCGACGTTGGCACCTTCCTTGATAAGCCGCCGGTAGTACTTTCCCCGAACAGCCTTTGTGTAGTCAAAGGTATACTCTGCCCGCATGTTGTCTGACTGTGGTCGTCCCTTACGTTTCATGGCGTGTCCTCTCTCCCGCTGTCGCTCGGCGGGCGCTGATGATTCTCACCGCAGTTCCTCGATCCGTATGAGCTACGACCAGTAGCCGTCCACGGGCGGAGTGACCGATCGTGAGACATCGCCGTTCACCTATGGAATGATCGGAGTCATCAACTGTTGCAGCCTGCGGATCATAGAATACGGTCACGGCTTCGTCGAATGAGACTCGGTGTTTCTGCAGGTTGCGACGCGCTTTTTCGCGATCCCACTCGAACTGCATCCGCTCATTGTAAAGAACTGACTGAGAACTGTCTATCAAGACAGCCGGCGGGATTGTATCGCGTGTCGTGCCTGATCGATTTCTTGAAGGAGTCTGATTGCGAGCCCAGGTTGGCAGGTTTCGTACCAGGAGGCGGCTTCAGTCAACTCCACAACGGCCTCTGGCGAGAGGCGAACGGGTTTCACCGTTTGGGCAGGCGATTGAGCACCTGCGTACGCGCCTCTCCCCAGGATACACCTGCGGCTCTGGTTTGTGCCGCCCGTGCGCGGCGCTCAATTTCCGCGAGCCATTGTGCAGCACTGCGCTCTTGCCCCGGTTCCGCCGACGGCCGACTGTGGAGCAACTCGACAACTAATTCCGCCCGCTGCTGATCCGGCAGCTGCAGCGCATCCTTGAGTAGTTGCTGGGTGGATGGAACCATACTCCTACTTTATCCTGTCTCAGGCAGAAAAAGAAGGAGTGGCTGAGGCTGCCCTTTACTGCGCGCATAGTTTCTTTGACGCGGGACGTGCGAGACAGGCAGGACAAGCGAGACGAGCCAAACAGAGCGGGCTAGATGGTCTCCCACTGCGCGCGCCTCCTCTTAATCCCCTACTTCCTTCGTGGGCAGCCTGGTCGATCCTCGATTGCGCGCGTCGAACGAGCACATTCCTATCGTGCGCGTTCCACGAGCAGGAGGACGGCCAGGCTGCCCGCCTCCCCTCTTGACCCTTCGTCCTAGTGCGGACTATTCTTTTGCCATGGAGTTGCCGAATCTGAAGGATGATCCCTATCTGAAAGTGTTGCGACCGCTCGTCGAGGCCTATTTGGCCTTCGAGCTGACCGCGAGTCGTCATATCAAGTCCTTGCGCTTGACGCCCTCACAGTTTGATGTGATCGCCACGCTAGGAGATACGAAGGGCATGACCTGCTCGGAACTTTCTGCCCACACCCTGGTCACCAAGGGCACCTTGACCGGCGTCCTCGATCGACTTGTGGCGAAGGGGCTCATTCGACGGGACTCCGTGAAAGGCGACCGCCGCTGTGTCAAAATCCGATTGACTGAGAAGGGCGACACGATGTTCCGCAATACGTTTGCCGCACACATTGCCTTTATCAGGCCGTTCTTCGAACGGGCGCTGAACCAGAAAGAGGTCGACGTAGCCCGTACGCTGCTGCTTCGCTTGCGAGATAGCTTCCGAAAAGAAGTCGAGGCTTAGCGGAATGCTGAAAAAGTGCGCCAGCCTGTCTTGTTCAGTTGGTCTGTTTGGTCTATCTGGTTTCTCCGGTGTATCGGCTTAGTCTGGTCCAACCAAATAGATGAGACAGACTAGATAGGCCAAATAGACCCGAAGATTTTTTCAGCACCCTGCTAGACCTGATTTGAATTTATGCGCCTGACGATCCTCGGCTCCGGCACGAACATCCACCCTACGCGAGCGGCCTCGGGCTATCTCGTCCGCACCGACCACACATTATTGTTGGACTTTGGCCCACGCACGTTGGCGAATTTACTAAAAACCGGCGTGAACCGGCATCGGATCACCCACATTCTCTTCTCCCACTACCACGCCGATCACTTTTCCGACTTCATCACCTATTTCTTCGATGCGATGATCTTTACGAAATACCAGGGAGGAACGCGGGGGCCACTCACTGTGATCGGGCCCCGTGGCACGAAGCGATTCTTCAAAGCTCTCTTCGCCACCCTACCCGGTTTCACGCACGCACCCTTTGCGGTGCACTTCAAAGAAGTGTCCGATCGGGCGTTTGTAATTGGAAAGACGAAAGTGATTCCCCGAACGGTGACCCACACGCAGAACCTCCATTGCCTGGGGTATCGAATCGAATATGGCGGGAAAGCCCTGGCCTATTCCGGCGATTCGCAATACTGCGACAGCCTCGTGCGCCTTTGTGGAGACGTCGATCTCGCGGTGCTGGACTGTTCCTTCCCGGCGAGCCGTCCGAGCCCGGTCCATCTACATGCTGGGCAATGCGGGCAGGTGGCGAGAGAGGCCGGAGTCGGCCAACTCGTGCTGTCGCATTTGTATCCGATCACCGAACGATACAATGTGCGGGAACAGGCAGGGGAAGCGTTCGGGGGAAAGATCATCGTCGGGCGGGACTTGATGGCGATCAAACTCTAGCAGGGCGTTGTTTTCTGGTCTATTTGGTTTGTCTGATTTTTTGGTTCAGACGGATTTAACCAAATAAACAAAACAAACCAGATAAACCGTCTGCGCCGGTTAGAGCCCGCCTTCGCGGTTGTCGCACCCCAGGATCTCAATGAATTTTGTCAGGCGGGCCTTCTTGAGCGGGTCGTCGAGTTTGGCATAGATGGCCAAGAGGTTCTTGATCATGCGGGAGAGAGTCGCGCGCACCGGACTTTTCTGAAGGTATTTCTCGTCAAATCCATAGCCCGCTTCCGTGAGAAACCGCTGGCAATTCTTCTCGGTGAGCAACACCCCTCCATTGAAACAATCGACGAAGACCTTGTAGCGATCCGATTCGTACTTCACTAAGAAATGACCCGGCATCCCGATCCCATGAACCGGAAGACCCAGCCGCTTCCCCACGAGGAGGTAGACCGTCGACAGGCTGATCGGAATGCCCGTTCGCCGGTCGATCACGCAGTTGAGGTAGCTATTCTCCAACTCATAATAATTCTTCGTGTTGCCTTTGAAGCCTTGTTCTGTGAAGAGGTACCGATTCAACGTCTTGATCGTTTCCTCCCCCGAGGCCCGCGGGCCGATCCGGTCCTGTACTTCCTGCGCCATCTCATCGAGCTGTCGTGTATACGAAGTCACCGTTAGGGCAGGGTAGGCATATCGGGCGATCAGAAAGGCACCCTGTTCGAGATCCATCTGGTCATCCGGCAACGCCGCCCGCTGCATCAGTTCATCTTCGAGATCTCCTCCGCGGATTTCCTCAAGCACCGAGACAAGACGGTCAGCCATTTCCGGCTGCTCGATTTCCGCTTCCTGAAGCAAGGGGACCGCAGTGGGGCCGATGTCGATGAGTTTACCGCTGATGGTCCGGACGATCTTTTCGTCCTCATCGGCCAGCAGTCGGATCAGGGCCCGGATTTGGCTCTCGTTGACCAGCATGGTGGAACTCCCTAAAGACCCGCGCATCAGCCCATCGCCCGACGGAACACTTTGGCGCTCCCATAGAGACAGAGCGCGTCAAAAATCACCATGACGACGACCACCATCCCGACATGGGGGAGCGCCTCAGTCCAGCCAGACAGGATCAACGGCCGCACCGCGTCGATCGCCCAAGTCATTGGATTGAACCGCGCGAGGAACCCCATCCACGCAGGCATTCCCGCCAAGGGCACCAAGGCCGAGCTCAAGAAAATCATCGGGAGTGACAGGAATCCCAGAACCGAAAAGAAGTCGCCGTGACTTTTTACGGAAAAGGCCATCGCCATGGAAATCGCGGTGAGACCGACACCAAAGAGCATCCCGATCATCAAAATCGCGGCGATACCAAGGAGCCCCGTCGCCGGTTGAACACCGAATAGAAAGGCCACCCCGATGATCACGAGCACCTGGAGCGAGGTAATCGTCATGACGAAGATAAAACGGCTCAGGATCACGGAACTACGATGGATCGGCGTGGTCATCAACCGCTCCAGAAACCCGTTCTCCTTGTCAAACAACAGATCCACACCCCCGGCGAGTCCATTGTTGAGCACCGTCATAATGACCACACCGGCAGTCAGAAAACTGATGTAGTCCGGAGCCTGCGTCACTTGCCCATCAGCAACCCGCTGAAACAGGTTGCCGAAAAAGATCAGCCAGAACAGCATCGGCTGCACAAGCGTGAACAGCATGCTGAACTTCTCACGGCTGAGCCGCCGGACCCACCGCATCGTCAAGGCACTGATCTCTTGCCAATATTCTGTCATGCCGTGAAGCGTAACACGCCACACGTGAAGCCTGGTGTCGGAGCAGCGAGGAACGCACCGCCTCGACCACCGTTTGCATCACGCATACCGCATCACATCCCCTCCTTCTTTACAGGAACATCGTCTTTGATCGATCGACCAGTATGGGCGATGAACACATCATCCAGCCGCGGCCTGTGGTACTCAATAAACTCCAGCACGCAATCCAATCGATTGGCCGCCTCGAGAATCGCAGGCAGGGCCTTCTCGGGCGACTCGACCCGGATATCCAGGCCGGTCGGCGTCGCCTTGACCGCGCGCATCGCAGGTTGTCTCGTCAACGCCGACACCAACGTCGGGATCTTCGTCTGGTCCTTCAAGGTCAACGACACGATATCCCCACCCAGCCCGATCTTCAGCTCAGTCGGCGATCCAAGTGTCTTGATCTTTCCCCCGTCGATGATGGCCAACCGGTCACAGAGTTGGTCTGCCTCATCCAGATAATTTGTCGTCATGACGATCGTCATGCCGCGCGCCTTTAACATCCGCACGTAGTCCCAAATCCTGAGCCGGCTCTGCACATCCAAGCCCAACGTCGGCTCGTCGAGGAACAAGATCTTCGGGTCCGGCAAGAGACCGCAGGCAATGTCGAGTTTCCGCTTCATCCCCCCGGAGTATGTTTTCGCCGGACGATCGGCAGGCTCTTCCAGTTCCACGAGCTTCAGCAACTCAGCGATGCGTTTCGCGGCTTCGGCTTTGGACAAGTGGTACAAGGCGCCGAGGAGTTCGAGGTGTTCCCGCCCGGTGAGAAAGCGATCGATAGCCCGTTCTTGAGGCACGTAGCCGATCAGCTTCCGGACGGCATCCGCCTCGCGCACCGTATCGTGGCCCAACACGCTCGCCGTGCCTGACGTCGGTGTCAACAACGTGATGAGCGTCCGGAGCGTGGTGCTTTTCCCCGCCCCGTTCGGCCCCAGCAGACCGAATATCTCACCTGCATAGACCTGAAACGACAGATCGGAGACGGCCGTCTGGGCATCATAGGTTTTCGTTAGGTGAGACACCTCGATGGCGATGGCGCGATCCATCAACCCCAGCCCTTCGCGCCAGATCGATCATGCAGCATGAACTCGATGAGGTCACTGAGACGGCGGGCCTGTTGGTGGAGACTGTCGGCCTCCAACAGAAACTGCTTTTCCAAGGGCGTACACTCCAAGTAGGTGGACAGGGTATTGACGAAAATCTCATCGCTGACTTCTTCCCGAAAAAGCTCCTGCCAGGTGGGCACGTCATCGCGGGACTGGAGATACGACTCCAGAAAGCTAAACAGTCGCTGACGAACCATGGAATCCAGCGACGCCTCTGTGCCACGAACAACGACTGAAATCGTGGCCTCGCGATAGGCGTTGTCGTACCACTCGCGTTCAATCTCAAACCGTTCCAGCCCTTGCAGCAGGATGTTGGATCGACCATCGGCTAACGACTGCACGCTGGCCAATCGACCGACACAGCCCACGGGGAACACGGGCGGATGGCCGTAATAGTCTGTTTCCCACCCCTCCTTGAGCAGGGCCATGCCGATGCACTGCCCGCTCATCGCCGCATCTGAGACCATGGCGCGGTAGCGCGGCTCGAAGATATGCAGGGGGAGATAGGTCTTGGGGAACAGCACGACATTCGGAAGCGGAAACACCGGAATCCGCGCGGGAATGGGAAACGGCGTCACTGTGTGACGCGGGTCGTGGCCGTGGTGCTCTCGCTCATTATCGGTCTGCATCGCTCACGATAGCTGATGGCCGACAAAATTGTCAACGGCGCGAGACGTGCGTCTTTCACCCGTCGAATTGAAGAAAACCCTTATCAACACAGGAGATTTGTGCCGCCTGTCGAAGCATGGTATAAGCGCATACGACGATCCTCGTACCGTTCGGAGCATCCATCCCACATGTACAAATTATGGCGTCAGCTCCGATACCTATTGCTCCTGTCGAGCAGTCTGCTAGTCGTCGTGCCAGGACTCGCAGCCGATACTGCAGAGGAATTCCGTTTCGCCACGGAAGGCTATCGATACGCTTTCCCGCGCGATCACGGAGCGCATGAGGAATTTCGCACCGAATGGTGGTACTACACCGGCCAGCTCACAGCGAAGGACGGCAGGCCCTTCGGCTATGAGCTCACCTTCTTCCGCCGTGGCATGCCGCGCGATCACACGAAGACCCTACCGTCGCAGTGGGCTGTCACGCACCTCTACCTGGCCCATTTCGCCATCAGCGATCTCAGCAAGGGCCAGTTCCACTATACAGACAAAATGAGCCGAGCCGGTTTGGGCAAGGCCGGTGCGGCGACTGATCGGCTCCACGTCTGGATCGACCGGTGGAGCGCCGAATCTCCGTCGAATGATTCTGGCTCTCACATACTCCAAGCAGCAGACGGCGGCCTGGCCATCCAACTCACGGTCTCGTCAGAAAAACCGCCTGTCGTGCACGGCATCAACGGGATCAGCAGAAAAGGGCCGGTCACAGGACAGGCATCCCACTACTATTCATTCACCAGGCTGGCCACAACCGGCACCCTCACGGTCGGAAATGAATCGTTCGACGTGACCGGCACAAGCTGGATGGATCATGAGTTCGGATCTGCCGATCTCGACAAGGACCTGGTCGGATGGGACTGGTTCTGTCTGCAACTCGACGACCAGAGGGAACTGATGCTCTATCGACTTCGCCGGGCAGACGGATCGGCCGATCCAGCCTCAAGCGGGACGGTCATTGAACGCGACGGACGCGGACACCATCTTGTGGTTGGAGACTTCACCCTGGAACCATCGAGTTATTGGACCAGCCAGACCAGCCACGCGCGCTATCCGCAACGTTGGCGTCTGACCATCCCATCGCAACAACTTTCACTCGATCTCGTCCCGCTCATGGCCGAACAAGAGCTCTCCCCAAAGCGCAGTACACAAATCACCTATTGGGAAGGCGCCATCGAAGCCCGCGGTACTGCACAGGGACAGCCCATCAAGGGGCAGGGCTACATGGAACTGACCGGCTACGCCGAACGCATCCCCAATAAGTTGTAACAGAAGTGGAGCCCCACGGCTTGACAGCCGTGGCTTCCTGCGTAGGCGGGTGAAGGAACAGTGCTTACCACCGGCTTTAGCAACCATACCGACAGGCCATATAACCCCTTGCAAGTTGCAATGAGCCCATCATGCCTTCTTGACGAAGAACAAAAGATCCCTCGGCTTCGATGGAGGTGGCCTGCTGGCTAACGTTTGAATTCACCGGCCTGCGCGGCATTTCGCGCAGGTCCGGTGAAATGATGGGTTGGGCGGCCCACGTTGGTAACCAGAGGTGGATTGCTACGTACGCTTTGACCAATAACCTGGCCGCCGCCGATGATGCGCCACAGCGATGACCCGAAGTTCCTCAGCCGTGACCTGATAAATGACGCTGTAGGGAAACCTGCGGAGAAAATGGCGGCGTCAGGTGCCGCGAAAGATTGCTCCGAGCATGGGGTTCGCCAAAATGAGATGTGCCGTTCTCTCAAACTCGGCCACGAATGCAAGCCCAAGTTCGACATTCGCTTTCGCCGCATAGAAAACCGCAGCATCGCGCAACTCACTGAGTGCGAGCGGAACAATGACGAGCTTCACTTTAATGCTGCACGGACGTGTGCAAGAGCCTCGGCGATCGGAATAACCTGAACCGTTCCATTTTCAACATCGGCGATTCGACGCTCGACTTCAGCCGCCCAAGCTTCCTCAATCTCAGCGTCTTCGTCGAGACTCGCCAGCAATAGTTGCGCGAATGCTGCACGCTCACCCGATGTGAGTTTCAGTGCCTCAGCTTCCAGCATTTCGAGTTGAGTTTCCATAGTCAAAGCCTCCATGGAGCCATACTGAATTTTACTACGAAGGCAATCGGCATGCTAGAGACGCCCAACAATGCTTAGATGTATCCGCATAAGAGCCGGATCTGCCAATTTCTGTCCGTATAACACGCCATCCCCTACCAATCGATTTTCCTGAAGAATACGCCCTCATCGTTTTCTATTCAAGCATGCGCGACAAGGCCCATTTATTTCTGGATCATAAGCGGATCGCCATCACACCCTCTCCTCGAACGAATTCACACCCCATCCAGCGGGCTGCGGACACCCGCCGTACCAGAAAAGATTCCCAGTACATTTTCTGAGATCCGCCATGCGGGAGACGACGTGCCGAAAAATAAGTCAATAGTCATGCTTGACCCCAAGACTTCCACGACAGGCCATACAACCCCTCGCAAGTCGCAACCAGCCCATCATGCCTTCTTGGCGAAGAACAAGAGATCGCTCGGCTTCAATGGAGGTCCCCTGCTGTGTAATGGCCCCGCGGCAGCACGTCAGCGCAAGTATACCCGCTCCGCGTTAAGCAGCTTTTCCTGATGCAGTCTTGACTCGAACCTGGAGATCGACGTCACAATCCAAGACATGCAGCAAGGAAAGGAGTTGATCGATAGACTTGCTGTAGTTGGTTTGATCGAGCAAACGATAGAGCTGCGTCGCTGATGTGCCGAGCCGTCTAATAATCTCGCGCTTTGATAACGGACTTCCTTTGACTCGCTTCTGCGCCTCAATCGTCAGCTTATACAGCAGGGTATCCCGCAAGTAGTGCGGATCCTGATTGTATTCGAGCACCTGTTCACTATGCACCGTCCCTTCCTTGCCAGACTCCAGCACATAGGTGAACCCTTCCCCTCCCAGTTCTCTATCCAAACACACGCAGTGGGGTCATTGCTTGACTTTGCACGGCACATCGCCTGTCGCTGGTGCAGGGTGAGGGGCGTCGATTCGATCGCGGCTTAGATTTTCGAAATGCGTGACGCCGACACATCAAATCGCACTGCAACCGTGTTGAGACTGTCATGGCGGGCGCCTGGATATTCCAGACGGAGTTGGCGCGCCATGACTGTGGAACGTGGGTGAAGCGAGGTGCAAAGTCAAGCAATGACCCCACTCTTTATAGTGGCTTTGAGGGTGGGATCGTAGATTGTCTTCATGACTCATCTCCTTTGTTTGAAGTAACGCGTGTTGTTGGTCGCCTAACGGCCCCGCGGCTCACCGGCAGGCGCGGAGCAACCGGAGGTTGTGCAGCGGCTGTCCGGTGCAGCCGCTGGTTCGGGACGCGCTCCGCGTCTCGAACCACGGGCGATAGCCGCGGGGCCGTTCGGGGGACGCGAAGCGTCGCCCGAACGTTCCGCATGAGCGGACGGAGCCAGGGTCGCGAAGCGACGCTGGCGACGGTCCGTCTCGATGCGGTGGTTAGATCTCATTTCGTCACGCCTCTTCTTACCGCAGTACGCGCAGTCGCCGCAATACTCTGGTGACGAATTCGAATATCTCTGATGTAACCCCTTGCTTGGGACGTGGAAGACGAATGACGTCATATTGACCCTTGCGACGCAGCCACTCAATCAGACAAATGCGACAGATTGGCGATAAGGCCCATAGCATCTGGTCAAACGACGGATCCTTAAAATCATCATGGATGAACATTGGGAGAAGTTCTCCGGCCGAGAGTGTTCCTCGGTGGAGGTGTTGGCTACGAACTTTCTGAGGATGAAAGGATAGCTCTCGAAGACCTTGTGCCTCAGTTACACTCACCAAGCTCGCGATAACGTCGTATACATTCATTCCATCAAATCGTTTGCCCACTGGCTTTAGCGCTTCGCAGGCAACAACAAGGAAGGCCGCATAGGTGGTGCGCTGGTCGGGCCACATCGAACTCGCGATTTGGTAGGCGTTTCCCGCACGCAATAGTTGCTCGCGCTTCGCCGTAGGAAGCGTCTCGAATGTAAGCCACAGGTCCTCGATATCCGCAGGTACCCATCGCTCAAGCATGTCTGGCCAGATTCCGCTTCGACCTAAGCCTGGACGCTCGACGGCTTCGCGCTTGACGGATGGACTACTTTCCCTGACAGGGAAGGCACTCGCCGGATCGGTCTCCCAGTAACCGATCGATTGCAACGTGCAGGCTGTGACGCGGCCCTGATCGTCGAACGTCGGAACCCAGCCATACTCGGGGCGCACAGGCATCGCGTAAATGCCAAGCACGATGCCTAGGAAGATCCGTAACTCCAGAATGCGCGTCTGGAAATTCTTCGTGATCCCGTGGAAACCGATGCCTTCCGCCATTGCGTCTACGACGAGGATCTGCTTACCCAATAGAGCATCGGGAAATCGAGATGGCGGACCGAGGCGAAGATCGTCCCCCAGCCACAGTTCCCCGCGCCACGGTA
This sequence comes from Nitrospira sp., assembly GCA_043745235.1. Classification (GTDB taxonomy): domain Bacteria; phylum Nitrospirota; class Nitrospiria; order Nitrospirales; family Nitrospiraceae; genus Palsa-1315. The sequence goes on from JAYTTD010000104.1 coordinate 12,295, forward strand.
GGCCGTCATAGGTCAGAAGATCCCGGCGATGAGCGCGGGCGGTGATCTTCTTGCGTACACGCTCTTTCGTCGCGTCGAGGAACTCTCGGGCTAGATCAAGTGAGAGTGTCGGATCGCCGTCGGGACGCCCTCGTACACGAAGATCTGCGTTGCGGGGCCTTTCCCAAACAATGTGAAGCGTTGGAGGATTGGCACCAGTAGCCGAGTGCACCGATAGGGTTCCGCTGTTCTCCACCGAGTCGATTTGCGAGAGACCGCCTGAGTTCCAGCCGCGCTCTTCCATTTCTGCATGAAGGTGTGCCATCCAAGATTCGGCATCCTTTGCGAGAATAACGAGCTCGATGGGCCACTCAACGGCCTCGAAGCGAAGATCGGCGACGGGGCGCATACCGCCCGCACCATCGGCGACATGAATCTGAGCGCTGGACTTCTGCTTTGGCATGGAACCTACGGCAAAGGTCTACGACGGTACGGTGTGATGAGATCTAACAATGTTTAGGCGGATCCGCATAAGAGCCGAATCTGCCAATTTCTGTCCGTATAACACGCCATCGGAATTCCTAAAAATAACGACATGATTGTTGTCACTTCAATGAGTTGCGCCTTATCGCCGATTTATGACGGGTTCTTATGCGGATCGGCATAACACGCTTCCTGCATGGGTTCACATCCCGTCCAGCGGACTGCGAACGCCCGCCGGCCCACGATGAAGGACATGGGTGTAGATCATTGTTGTTTTAACGTCGCGATGCCCCAACAACTCCTGGACCGTTCGAATGTCCGAGCCGCTTTCGAGTAGGTGCGTGGCAAAGGAATGCCGGAACGTGTGGCTGGTGGCCCGCTTGGTGAGCCCGGCCTTTGCCACGGCGTCTCTGACGGCTTTCTGCACCAGGGATTCGTCAATATGATGGCGACCCTGTTCCTTAGTCTTGCCATTGACCCATCGGTGTTCCTGGGGAAAGACCCATTGCCAGCGCCAGTCCTTCGGCGCATTGGGATACTTACGGTCGAGTGCATGTGGAAGCTGGACACGGCCCCACCCATCCGCTACATCCTGTTGATGAACGGCCTTGACCTGCTTGAGGTGGTCTTGGAGCGGGACCTTGGGTGATTCGGGTAGCATGGTGATTCGGTCTTTCGCCCCCTTGCCGTCGCGAACCAGTATTTCATTCCGAGAGAAATCGATGTCCTGCACCCGCAGGCGCAGGCATTCCATCAGACGAAGACCCGCGCCATACAGGATCGCGGCTATCAGCCACTTCTCGCCGGTCAGGTTCGCCAGCACGGCTTTCACTTCTTCACGGGCCATGACCACGGGCAGACGCTCGGGCTTTCTGGCCCGGATGACTTCGCCGAGGTCGCCCACGGCACGCCCAATGACGTGGCGGTAGAGGAAGAGGAGCGCCGCCAGCGCCTGGTTTTGCGTGGAGGCGCTGACCTTCTCTGTCACGGCCAGATGCGTCAGAAACCGATTGATGTCCGCTTCGGCCATCTCGGCAGGGTGGCGTCCCTGATGAACGTGCAGAAACCGGGCAACCCAATGACCATACGCCTGCTCGGTTCTCCTGGAGTAATGACGGGCCTGCAAGGCTACGCGCAGACCCGCAAGCACCGGACCGAGTACGGCCAAAGAAGGATTCCCATTGTCGCTGGCTTTTACCGCCCCAAGCGCCGGATCGACGTCGACGGGCTTCCCAGGAAAAAGATCCAGCAGTCTGTCGAGCGTCCCATCACCTTGGGGAACCGTCCAATGCTGTTCTTTGGCATGCCATCGGCGGCCGGCCATGGTCTTGATCTTCGCCACATGATCGGGAGAATACGGAAGCTGTACGATCAGCTGTCCATCCTCTCCCGGCCTGATCCGAATCGGAGTAGTCGGCATCATCAATGTTCTATCCCCACATCCATTAGGAACAAGAACACACGCGGCACATTCTCATCCGATTCATGGACGTCGTCAAGTCCTCCCTGGCTGCCCCCCCACTTTCCCCGCATCTCTCCCGCGATCTGTCTTCAGCGAGATGACTGGCGTAGTCTCAACTGCGCGCGTCGAACGAAGCCCTCCTAATTCCTCACCGTCTCCAGAGGGGGTGGGCAAACCGTCCTTCACTGCGCGCATCGAGCGACCACCGCTTTATCGTGGGGGCTCTGCGAGCAAGAAGGATGGTTGCCTACCCCCTCTTCCCTTCTCCTTGACTCCGCAACGAGCCCTGTGATTAGGTCCACGGCTATCATGCTGACCCGCATCGCTGTCACACTGGTCTCCCTCGCGCTACTGATCTTCAGCCTTGGCTGCCAAAAGGAGAGTGAGGCGATCGTCTCCATTGCCCTGCATCCGACGAACGCGGACATTCTCTACGTCGCCACGAACGATGCCGTCTATAAGTCGCGCGACGGGGGCCGGCTGTGGGAACGGTTCCCGAGTTTCAGCGCCAGACGCGTGACAACGCTCGCGATCGATCCTCAGTTCCCGGCCACGATCTATGCCGGCACAATGGCCGACGCCGTCTATAAGAGTCCTGATGGCGGGCAACGTTGGCTCCCCCACAACGTCGGACTCAAAGAACACGTCTCCTTTATCAATCAATTCGTCTTTCACCAGACAGACCACGAGCAGATCTACGCCGCCACAACCGTCGGCGTCTTTTATACCAAAGACGGCGGACGTGAATGGGAGGAACGCATGGCCGGAATGAAGGAGGTCCACATCGTGGTCTCCATCGCCATGCATCCCCGCGATCCTCGGGTTCTCTACGCGGGAACGACGGGAGGGGTCTATCGATCCGACAACGCTGCGATGGGATGGAAGAAAGTCAACCACGGGCTGATTCCCGAACAGGAGCTGATGGGGGGAATGGCGCTGGGGGTCAATGTCATTGTCTTCGATGTAGTCAACCCGGACATCGTCTATGCCGGCACGACAAAGGGCCTCTTCCGCACTGCGACGCATGGAGAACAATGGGAACGAATCGGGCAATCGCTCCCCGATCTGTTCGTAAGCGATATCCTCCTCGACCCGACCCAACCTCAGACTCTCTATATCGGAGGGCCGGGGGGCGTCTGGAAAAGCCCCGACAGTGGACAGACCTGGACTGCGAGCAACCGCGGACTCGGCTCGCTGAATATCCGCGCCCTCGCGATGAGCCCGCGCGATTCGCGCATTCTCTATGCCGGCACGAATGGGAGTGGCCTCTACCGCTCAACTGACGCCGGCGCAACCTGGACGCCCCTGCCGCTCAAGGCCGCAACGCCGAGTGCTCAGTAGCCGGTCCGTGGTTGCTGGCTCACTATGCCGGTACCGCCCGCTATAGGCCACACTATTCATAAGCGCTTCTGCTGCGATCGCGGATTCGCTGCTGCGACAAGCCTGTTGTCAGGACGACGGTCCGTCCCGTATCATCCATCCGTTTGGCCACCATGTCTAAACCGACAGACCCTACAACCGATCAGACCCTGGCACTTCGAGAGGAGTTCCGTCATCACCTCGAAACGTTCTACGCCCAACTCAAGCTGGCGCCGCCCTATGAGAGCGTCGAGAACGCCATTCGTTCCCTCACGACGTCAGTCCACGCGTTACCGCCGTTGGAGCGGTCGAGTCTGGCCACCGACGCGACCGCGCGATGGCAGCAGTTTTGTCAGGCCTTTGAATCGTCCGGGCTCAGCAAGAAACATCGCGGCATCATTGCGGGTCTCGCCCGCAACCGGTCCAGCCTGAATCTCCCGGCTGAATATGATCAGTTCCTGAATCTGTATCTCTCCTAATTTTGTTCTTCTGGTTTGTTTTGTTGATCTGGTTCATCTGGTCAGTTTCCTTCAACCAAACAAACCAGACAGACCAGACAAACCGTATAAACCTGGCTTGCTCAGGACGGCACTCTGCCTCCTTCGAGCACCTCCCGGAGTTCTTGATACACCATCGTCAGCCGGGCGTTCTCGAGCCGATACGCAAACACAACTGTAATGGCTCCTGACAGTATAAACACAAGCCCCAACCCTACAATCCCAAGCGCCAAGACCATTCCACCGAGTGCCGCCAGTTCTCCTTCGACGAACAGGGAGATCAGAGCCCCCACCGTGCCCACAACCACTATGACAAACCAGAGGCCGGTGAGAAGAGCCGAGGACCAAGGCGTGAGCTTTCGGCAGAGCACCGCGAGTGCGTCGCCTTCGGGAGACAGGGAGATCAACCCTTTTAACGGCCACAGTGTTCGAAAGCCCATGGCAAACAGACGGTATTTCTGGCGAATCACAATCTGGTTCAGGTCCTGGTACAACCGCGCGGTTCCATGCGGCAATGTTAAGACACCGCCGGCATCGAATCGATCGACCAGCTGCGTCATAGTCGTATGGATGAATCGGTCGTGCATGCGGGCAATCACGCATCCGTACCGACTCGCATCAGGCGTAAGACGCACGAAGTAGAACCAGTCTCCGAGAATGAGACCGAGACACAACGCGCCGGCAAAAAAACCCGCGAGGATCATGCGTGTACCTATCCCATAGGGGCTGCGGGTGAATCAAGCGGACGGACCGAGATAATCTGTTGACTCATTGCAGCGAGTTGGCTAGAGTAACCCCAAGTGCTGTTCAGGCGGGTCCCCTCGCTCCATTCAGGTGCTCCGCCGCACATTTTCCCCTCTGTAGTTGCGGCAGTCGGCTCATCTCTCGTGTGTCGAGGAGCGCAAGTCGTCTTTAATTATGTGGAGCTGGAGGTGACATGGATTTAGCAAAGGTCGAGCGTGTCTATACGTCCTACGCCAAGATCTACGATCGAGTGTTCGGAAAGGTGTTTCACGAAGGGCGTCAGTCAGTGATCAAGAATTTGAATGTCCAGCGTGATGAAAAAATCCTCGAAGTGGGAGTCGGGACCGGGCTGGCCCTGCCGATGTATCCCCGCCATTGCCAGATCGTTGGTATCGACTTTTCAGAGGGTATGCTGGACCAAGCGAAGCAGCGAGCGGCAGAACACCGGATGGACCATGTGCAGCTCCATCGGATGGATGCCGGCGCAATGGAATTCAAAGACGATAGTTTCGACACCGTCGTCGCGGCCTACGTCGTCACCGCTGTCCCCGACTACCGCAAGGTCGTCAGCGAAATGATTCGCGTCTGCCGACCCGGCGGACGGATCATCATGCTGAATCACTTCGCCAACGACAATAAGTTCATCGCCGCCATGGAAAAAGTGCTATCCCCTCTCACGAAGCACTTAGGGTGGCGGACAGACCTGGCACTCCACACCGTGCTGGAAGGAACGCCGCTGCACGTCGCCCGGAAACAGAATGTGAATCCGTTTCGGCTCTGGGCCTTGGTGGAATGTGTGAACGAGAAGTACGTGAACGGTAAGGCGCACATCAACGGCGTGAAAAACGGAACCGGCGCTGCGGCCTACGCCCATCTCAACGGCGCGCGTCTGCCGGAACACGCCCCCGGACAAGCGTTGGTGTAGACCTCGCTCGCGAGTGCGAGGACCGGCTTGTTTCTCTTGTGTATTTGGTCTGTCTGGTTTGTTTGGTTGAACGAGACTAATCCCATGAACACAACAAACCAGATGAACTAGATTAACTCGTCACGCTCGACCATTCTCCAACCCACTTGCTTCCGCCTCCCCCCCACACATTACTCATCAACTCCGCGTAGCTGTCCCAGCGACTTCCAATTCTGCCATTCCCCGCCCGGAATAATCGTATTGCCCACCAAACACTGGCCGGAGAACCGTTGGGAGATCAAGTCCGCGAGGAGCGAGAGCACCTGACCAGTACGGCGATCCTGCACCCCACGAACCCGTAGTACCACGCCGAACCCTGGCCCATCGAGCGGCCCATACAGCATACAGTGAACCCCTCTGGCATCGACTGCGCCTTGCATCGACGCCGGGAGCAGTTCCCCCTCCCACTGAATGGCAGCGTGACGCCCGGGGGATGAAGCAATGGCTCGCCAGATACAGGGCACACCCGCCACGTCTAGCTCCGCCAAGAGCCAGACCACCGTCGGCCAATCCGGCATCGTACTTTGAAAAGTCCATTGAGCCACCTGCTCCAGCGACAAGGGTTCAAGGCTCGGCGCTGCCACTTCCTCCAGCTGCGCTTCCTCGCACACCACATAGAGTTCGCCCTGAGGATCGAACCAGAAACGGAATTTCCCGTCGGTCAACTCCGCTTGGATCACCCCCAGCGTCGAGCAATCGGCCCCTTCCTGTTCAAACATCGAGAAGTCCGTCACGCCGGTCATCGTGAGTTTCGCGACGCGAGCCATCTGGCGAATACGATAGCAAATCACGACCGTGACCGTAGTCCCAGCCAAGACCTCGCGGCCTGACGCTTCGTCCAACAGCCGTCGCTTCGACACCTGCACATCCGTCACATAGCCACCACGGAACCCGCCAGTATGGCCGAGCAGCCAACGCAGATCTTCGATATTCACAACCTGATATTTCATGGCATGAATACTCGCAAACACCAAACGATCATAAGAACTTCCCCCGCAGGGTGGTCGTGCGAGACACGCGAGACTAGCGGGACGGGCGAGACGAGGTGGAATCTAATCTGTCCACGTCGCGCCTTTCTCGCCTATCTCGCGCTTCACGCGCCACGGCCGTGGCGCTGGTGGACTTTTTCAGCATCCTGCTAGAACAAGGGCTGTTGCTGCCGTAGCCCCTCAACCTGACGCACCAACTCCTCCACTCTATCCTGTAGCCGGGCATTGTCGAGCCGAAGCAGGTCCAAGCGATCCAAGAGCTGCTCTCGCTGGATCTCAGTCCATTCCAGCGTTCGTTTCAATCCCTCCAGCTCAAGCTGAATCTGTTGCCGTTCGTCAGTCGGAAGTGCCATGTGTCTTCAGCCTACCATACAGCGAGATTGCCTTGACTAGTATAAGTCTAGGCTGCGTATGCGTCCATCACGACCTTCGATAATATTTTTTTGAGGAGACAGAATGAATCAGAACCTGGGCGCATTCAAGATCCTAGCGCAACAGGCGATGAAAGGCATCGGCGAGACTGGGCATCGGCAGATTACTAACTCAAGAACTTCAAGCTACTTGGATGGGACTGTCCAAGTGCGGAAGAAGCTGCGCACACAACATAAAACGATCTTACGTTCTAACGATCAGCGCTGAGCCGTAGCGCAAAATCCCGGGCGCTATGTTCGCGCTATCGGCTCCAGCACTTGGTCAGACATCACGCCCCCGACGCCCTGATTCTGCGTGCTGCATGTCGGCCGAGCAACTCACCAAAATGGCTTCGTACCGACGCAACCCGTTCGGGCTTGCGGGCCACAAAAATCATAGCAACGGTCGGCGACTCGTACGAGCACCAGTGGACCTCCGGCGATTTGCTTCGAATGGCTGCGCAGACAGCATCAACGCGGTCGGCGACTCGCTGAGCGCGTACATGCTGGTAGATCGCCAAGAGTCGATCTGCGGATTCGAGGAGGTCGACAATCTCGACCGGTGTAACATGTCGCACGGAAGGCTTGCCCGTTGCGATGCCGGTGTCCGGGTCGAGGAAAAGGTCCCCTTGGTGCTGGATTTCGAGAAAATAGCCCTTGCGATCGGACAGCGGCCGACTGTGTGAGATGACTTGCGAGCGGTCGATTCGCAACAACGTCGAGAAGAGCGCGAAGTCGCCAGGGCTCCAAGCCGCCAAGTCGCTGGCCATTGGATCGACCGCGAAATCACGGACAATGCCGCCCTTCTGGAGAGACTCGAAAAGGGAGCCCTTCCAGTGGTCGAGAGCATCGCCAAGAAAGTCCAAGTTCAAACGGATATCCCACGTGAGGTCTAACTTGAAGTAGACGACCGAATTGACGTACTTATTTCCGCCACGTGAGGCGGACTCTAGCCAGCGACCCCCGTGATGTCAACCACTTCTCCCGTGAACACCGCGAAAGCCACTAGGAATTATGCACCTCATGGCCCAACCGCTCCACCACACTCTTCGATCGGGTCCGCAATGCAACCCGGGTAAAGCAGTATAGTCTGAGAACCGAGGACACCTTCCTCAGCTTGCTCCGTCGCTAACGCCAATGCGCGTTGTGTGTTTCCAACACATTCCTTTCGAAGGGCCCTGGTGTCTTTGCCACGACCCTGACGTCCCGCGGAGCGAGGATCGACCGCTTCTTCGCTCCTCAAGACGGCTTGCCGAAAGATCCCGGCGACTTGCCGATCGTGGTGAGCGCGCCGATGTCGGTAGGGAATCCGATGGTTACGTTGCCGGAGGAACGGTTCATCCGAACGAACAGAGGTTTCTGGAATCCAGTCAGGCCTCAGGCATGCGCCAACTCAGCCACTGCCTTGAGCCGTTTGCCGATGCTCTGCTCGGCCATTTTCAGATCATGTGCAGCTTGAAGATTGAGCCAGTACTGCGGCGACTGACCCAGCGCCCTCCCGAACAGAAGCGCGAGTTCTGCCGTCACCGGACGCGTCCCCTTCACGACATGCGAAATGCGCATGGGCGACACACCGATAGCGCGCGCGAACTGCGCCTGAGAGAGATCAAGTTCATCGAGTATCTCCCGCAGGAACTCACCGGGATGGATAGGCGGCAAACCGTTCTTGGCCATACTGTCCGTCCTTTCAATGGTAGTCGACAATCTCCACATCGAACACATCGCCGTTCTCAAAACGGAAACACACACGCCATTGATCGTTCACGCGAATACTCCACTACCCGACACGATCATGCTTCAACGCTTCCAATCGGCTCGAAGCCGGCAGGCGCATATCGTTGAGCCGAGTGGCAGCATTCAATTGCGTGAGCCGCATCGCGGCTCTCGCCCGAATCTCTTGAGGTAATCGTCGCGACCTTCCGGTACTGAAGAAACGTTCTGTTTCCGCATCACTAAAAGACCGGATCATCCAGAACGATCATAAACTATTAGTTTACGATCGTCAACTTCAAGGAGCAGTAGCAGCCCAATATGAGTCTCATCGTGTACTACCGTCGGCACTTGACATTTCTTCGTTTCATATGACAGTTAGTCTGATGCGTGCAGTCTGTCTGAAACATGTCCCCTTCGAAGGTCCTGGCGCGTTCGCGACGTCGCTGACTGCGCGCGGCGTAAGCCTGGAGCGCTATCTCGTCCCACAAGATGGGCTGCCGAAGGATGCGGGCGATCTGCTTATCGTGATGGGTGGACCGATGTCGGTGAACGATTCGGATTCCTGGATCGCCGAGGAGACGGAATTCCTTCGATCCGTGATCCTGGCCGGCAAGCCGGTGATCGGCGTCTGTCTAGGCAGTCAGTTCATGGCGAAGGCGCTGGGGGCTACTGTGCGATCCGGCAAGGCGCTAGAAATTGGGATGACGCCTGTTCGTCTGACGAATGAGGGTAAGAACGATCCCGTGTTTGGGGCCTGCCCAGAGTCCTTCGAGGTATTTGAATGGCACGGCGAGGTGTTCGATCTGCCGGAGTATTGCGTCCCGCTGGCCGGTTCTGATATTGCCCCCTTACAGGCGTTTCGTTACGGCACACATGCGTATGGACTCTTGTTTCACTTAGAGATGGAACAGGCTGGAATCGACTCGCTGTGCCTGGAATGTGCGCCGGACCTCTCGAAGGCACGACTCGCTGCGCATAATGTGAGATCGATGGCACTTCCCCATCTCCCGCAACTCCATCAAACCGCCGAGCGGCTAGTGGATCATCTGCTCGATTCTGCACGTTGATTACCGCCACCTTCCTGAAGTAGCCTAGAACCTTCGTTTGGACTCACTACGCTTCACCTAGAAAAGGAGAGTCTCTGACATGGCCGGTTTTCCTATCGAAGTCGCAACCCGAATTAAGGCCCTGCCTCCCTATCTCTTTGCCTCCATCGACAAGATGAAGCAGGCTGCGATTGCCAAGGGTGTGGATATTATCAATCTCGGTATCGGCGATCCGGATTTGCCCACACCGGCGCCGATCATCGACAGTCTGGCTCACGCTGCCAAGAACCCGAAACATCACCAGTATCCTTCCTACGAAGGTATGCTGGTGTTCCGCAAAGCCGTGGCCGACTGGTACAAGCGTCGATTCAATGTGATGCTCGATCCGGCGAACGAAGTGCTGACCTTGATCGGGTCAAAAGAAGGGATCGGTCACATTCATCTTGCGCTTGTCGATCCTGGCGATATCGTGCTCGTCCCGAGCCCTGGGTATCCGGTGTATCCGGTCGGCACCAGTTTCTCAGGCGGTGTCTCGCACCTCATGCCGCTGACGAAGGCGAACGGATTCCTGCCCGATCTGAACGCAATCCCGAAAGACGTGGCGAAAAAAGCGAAGTTGATGTGGTTGAATTCCCCGAACAACCCGACCTCGGTCATCATGAGCAAGGACTACTTCAAGCGCGTGGTAGAGTTCGCTCAAGAGAACCACGTGATCGTCTGTCACGACGCGGCCTATTCGGAGATTTACTACGATGGGAAGCGTCCTACGAGCTTCATGGAAATCGACGGAGCCAAGGATGTCGGTGTGGAGTTCCACTCGCTCTCCAAGACGTACAACATGACTGGTTGGCGAATCGGCTTCGTCGTCGGCCACAAGGATGTCTTGGCGGGGCTCGGCAAGGTAAAGAGCAACCTGGACTCCGGCGTGTTCGAAGCGGTGCAAGCCGCCGGGATCACGGCACTGGGGCTGGACGATTCCGTGACGGACGGCATTCGAACGATCTATCAAGAACGGCGCGATACGCTGGTGCCTGGGCTGAAAGCACTCGGCCTCGAAGTCGATCTGCCGCCTGCCGCATTCTACATCTGGGTGACCGTGCCGAAGGGATATACCTCCGCTTCGTTTACCGCCCACTTGCTGGAGAAAGCCGGAATCGTGACAACGCCGGGCAACGGATTCGGCGCGCCGGGCGAAGGATATATTCGAATGACGGTCTGTACGACGAAGGAGCGATTGGTAGAGGCGGTGGAACGGATTAAGAAGACGGGGTTCTGAATTTCGTGAGGCGTAAGGGGTAAGGCGTGAGGGGGCCTCTCAAACAAACCCTCGGTCATTTCGATCTTGACGCCTAACGCCTCACCCCTCACGGTGTTTTATGGAAACGGTCTTCATCGGCTTCGGATCGAACGTCGGGGATCGAGTCGATTTCTGCGACCGTGCCGTGACGTTGCTGGGCCTCCTGCCACACGCACAAATCGCAGGCGTGTCACTGCTCTATGAAACCGAACCCGTGAACGATCATGTCCAACCCGGCGAGGGCTGGTTCTTGAATGGCGTCGTACAGCTTGAAACGGATATCACCCCGAAAAGTCTGTTGGCCATTCTACGTGAGATCGAGCGTGCGCTCGGCCGGGATGAGGATAATCGATCAGGCCCCAGAACTATCGATCTGGACATCTTGTTCTACGGCCAACAGGTGATCAACGAACCAGATCTCGTGGTACCGCATCCTCGCATGCACCAACGCCGGTTTGTCCTCATGCCGTTGAGCGAACTCGACCCGCTATTCCTGCATCCATCACTCCAGCGCACAATCAGCCAGTTACTCGCCGAGGTTGGAAAGCAGTCCGATGTCCGTCTCCTATTTCCCCAACCCTCAACCCGCTATGGCTCACGCCCTGCATGCAGCCGATCCTCAGGCTCATGAAGATTATCCGCACCGCACGATCCATGGCTACATGGAGCGAACGATTACGCCGGGACGGTGTGACCATCGGGTTCGTTCCCACGATGGGCGCGCTGCATGACGGCCACCGCTCCCTCATTCGAGCTGCTCGACTGCGCTCTGATGCGCTCGTTGTGAGTATCTTCGTGAACCCGGCACAGTTCAGCCCGACCGAAGACTTGTCCACATATCCCCGCCCGATCGCCCGCGATCGGGCTCTCTGCCGCGAGGAAGGGGTGGATGTCTGCTTTGAACCGACGTCCCAAACTATGTATCCCGAGGGCTTCCAAACGACCGTGACGGTGCCGGCGCTCGCGCGCCGATGGGAAGGAGCGGCCCGGCCTCATCACTTCATCGGCGTCGCCACGGTGGTGACAAAACTCTTCGGGATGGTACGACCCCATCTCGCCTTGTTCGGCCAGAAAGATTACCAACAGGCGGCACTGGTTCGGCAACTTGTGGATGACCTCAATCTCGGCGTCGCGATTCAGGTGCGCCAGACGGTCAGAGAACGGGATGGACTGGCCATGAGTTCGCGCAACATCTATCTCAGCGCCGACGAACGTCGGATTGCCCCCTTACTTTCTCATGCGCTTCGAGCCGGTCAGCAGATGATCGAGGGTGGGATGAGCGACGTGGCGGCGATCGAGCGGATCGTGCGGCAGACCATCGAACAGCAACCTGCCATTCATGTCGAGTACCTGGCCGTCTGCGACCCGGACAGCCTGGAGCCTCTGCCCATCGTCGCAGATCGTGCGGTACTCTTGGGCGCAGTCCGGATCGGGTCAATCCGCTTGATCGATAATCTGCTGGTGAGAATGCCGGGTGGAACGAGTCGCGCTATGCGTTGAGCGTGGGACCAAGGCCTTGACTGACTAAGAGCCCGAGGACGACCTGAGCTAGACGGCTATAATGTTCTGGTGGGATCTCCAGGAAGCGGATCCCCATCGATAACGGGCGAACGGAACAGACCATCGCCGTTTCAATATGGATCATTTCATTCTCCACCGTTGGCTTCAAAACCAATTCGATAAAGGCCCCCTTCGGGAACCCCGTCGTCTGCAGGGTGCAGCCATCCATCGAAATGTCGGTGATTCGGTTGGTCACGATCGGCTGATTGCGGCCGAGGACCTGGGCCTCGATGGAGGCCGTCAGGCGCGTGTACTGACGCCGATCGAACGCCTGCGTATTGTGGCGCGCACCGGAATAGAACGCGCGAAAACGATTCGTGCAGAGCTGGCATCGAAACGGAAAGACGTTGGCGTAGCTCAACAGGCGCTCGACCCCGCCCTCTTGGTGGGTCACGCGGATGAACGGAGTCCCGCAATTTGGACAGTGCAATTCTCTCATGGACCAGAATGGACCTCGGGCGGAACCGGCCCTTGCTCCGCGAGAATCGGTTCGATGCGCGCCGGCGAGTATGTGGCCGGCTTCACCCATTTTCCGTCTTCACGCTTATAGCCACCGACCTTGCTCATGTTGGACCGATGTACTTCTCGAAAGACCGGGTCCATGTCGATGCCATAGGACACCGCCGTGCCATAGACAACGTAGAGGAGGTCGGCCATCTCCTTAGCAATGGATGAAAGATCTTCGGTCGCGAGGGCCTCTTTCAACTCATCGAATTCCTCCTGAATGAGTTTTACGCGTAGTTCGCGTGTCCGCCCGTCGACGACCGTCGGGACTGGATTGACGACGATGTCGAAAGTCCGGTGGAAGGCTTCTACCATCGCCTGTTCGTCAGCCATCAGAGGCTCCTTATTCATGGTCAAACGGCAATGCCTTGCGCGACACGAGTTCCACGGGGTCCAACATGGAAATCTCTTTATCCGACGAGACGCCAAGCTCCTTGAATCGACGGGCCGCCGGCAAGATTCTCGTTTCGAGCGACCCGATCGCCTTATTGTAGGCCAGAACACTTTTCCCCAGCGCCTGCCCGACGTCGTTCAAATGCTCTGTCAGTACGGCCATCCGTTCATAAAGATCCTTCCCTAACCGCCCGGCTTCCTCGGCATGCTCGGTCAATCGCTCCTGCCGCCATCCGTAGGCGACTGCCCGTAAGAGCGCCATGAGCGTCGTTGGGGTGGCGAGGACCACACTTCGAAGAAACCCGTCCTCGATGAGTCGTGGATCGTGCTCGAGCGCGGCGCCAAGAAACTGTTCCCCTGGTAAGAACAGCACAACAAACTCCGGTGCCTGTGCGAATTGATTCCAGTAGGCTTTCAGGCTCAACTCGTCCATGCGCGACCGGACTTGTGCGGCATGACGGCGCATGCCTTCGAGACGTTGCTCCTCGGTCGAAGCTTCATGCGCGTCCAGGTAGCCTGCCAGAACGGTCTTGGCATCCACGATGATCTGCCGCCCGCCCGGCAGCTGAACCACCATATCGGGGCGGAGCCGCCCACCGTCGACCGTGATGGACTCCTGCTCGAAAAAATCGCAATGTGCCACCATGCCGGCCAACTCGGCCACACGCTTCAGCGTGATCTCGCCCCATTGGCCTCGGATGGCCGGCGCACGTAGCGCCTTCACAAGGTTGCCAGTCTCCGATTGCAGCCGCTGCTGCGACTCGGCCAGGAGCTTAAGATGCTGATCAAGGCCTCCGTAAGCCGCTTGCCGAGATTGCTCCAGCTGCCGGAGTTGGTCGTCGTATCGATGCAGCGAATCTTGGAGTGGTTTGACTAGGCTATCGATCGCCTGTTGCCGCTGGGCGAGATCACCCTTGGCCTCGGCTTGGAGTGTTGCAAATGAGCCGCGTGCGAGGTTCAGAAAAGCTTCGTTGTTCTGTTTGAGGGCTTCGCCGGAAAGCGCTTGGAAGGTCTCTGCCAATTCCTGCCTGGCCTGGCTCAGCAGGGTCTTTTGTTCGTTGAGATGGAGCGCAGCCTCCGCCGCCCTGGTCTCCGCCACTGCACGGGCCTGAGAAGCCTCCGAAAGATCCTGCCTGACTCGATCGAGATCGAGGCGATCTTGTAGTACCTGCCGGCGCAATTCCTCTGCAAGCGATTCTGCCCGCTGCGCCCGTTCGCCGATAGCCAGCAGTTGTGCCTGCACGCTCGCGCGCACGCGGGATGCAATCCAGAACCCGACGATGAGCGCGCCGAGGAGACCTCCGACGAAAAGTCCCGCGCCAAAGGCCATGCCATCAATCATGGGTGACTGTCCACATCATGCCGATGACCCATATTCAACCAGCTTGTTGAGTATTGGGATGAGAAAAGAATGATTTTCGAGAATACGTACATTTACCTGAAATATCAAGAACATAAAACGACTAGAGTCGTTCGCCTCTACAGAACTGCATCATGATGTGGCACATCACAGACTAGTCTCCGGCCTGCTTTTGGACGATGATTTCTCCTCGCCCCGCATCTAAGCTGATTCGGTCACCTTCCTTAAGCCTGGTGGTAATACCAGGCACATTCGCCACTGCCGGCAATCCGTACTCCCGGGCAATGATCGCCCCGTGCGACAGCGTCCCGCCCATCTCGGCAACCAACCCCGCTGCCACGCCAAACAACGGCGCCATGCCGGGGTCGATGACCGAGACCACAAGAATGTCGCCATGACAGACTTGGCTCCAATCCTCCATCGATCGAAGGAAGCGAACCGGTCCCACGACCTGCCCCGCACTGATGGGAATACCGTGGAAGATCCCATCCGGCGCCACCACAGAGGATGTATCCGTACCGCGGACCACAGCGTTCCAATCCCGAATCGTGTCTGGAACGCTGATCGTCGCATACCAGTCTCGCTCGGCCCGGCGAGCCCGAATCATCTCTCCCCAATCACGCGATCTTCCGGCTAATAAGTCGGCACGGGCTTCGATCGTGAGGTAGAAAATATCCTCCTGCGACGAGAGTTGCCTCCGTTCAACCAACCACTCGCCCAGGCGAAGCAGGAGACTCCGTGCCGCTGCCGAGTAGTACATCAGATGGTGCCGGTTCGCCTCCCGCAAGGCGAAGAACTGGCACAGCCGTCGATACCACCAAGAAAAGATGACCCACCGATGGAATCGCCATCCGAACCTGGTGCGAATCTCTGTAAGCGCCCGTGCCCGTACCACTGTTTGGCGCTGAAGAATGTCCACCGGGGTAATACTGGTTGGAGCCAGAATCTGTGTTCGCAATACCGCCAGCAACAACTCCGGTCGGTCCGCAAACCTGGGTGACATGGGATCCGACTCACCGACCCCACGATGGCCATAGTCATCGAGATAGCGGTTGAAGGCGCGGAGCACGTCAGTCCCATTGAGCCGGCGACGAACCTCAACCGGGTCCCACTCCTCTGCGGTGAACCACGAAGTCGCTTGAGGGTCGCGTCGAACCATGTCCGCTATTTCCGCCAACCGGACAATCTGTTGCGCGCTAATCACCGCCGCCTGACCCTGCAGCGCTCCGTTCAACAACGCTCTCCAGTCTTCGCCTAACCAGCGGGGCAGCACGCCGCCTAACGCTTGTAAACACTGCGACACTCCTCCCGCAATGCCGAACGTCAGTTCGTGTTCATCAAGCCATTGCCCGATCGCATCGAGGCGCAGGGCGGCGACTTCGCCAGAGACACTCTGCAGCTGATCGGAGCGATTCTCGGCCGCCATCTCTTTCATATCCGCGAACCAGGCAGGCCCACATTTCACCGCCTTTCTCATCTCGGCCATCATCACGATGCCAGCACGGGCAAGCGTGAACCACCCAAGCGGATGGGCCTCCGGCACCCTGGCAAGGACTTCCCCTCCCATCTGCTCCGTCAACAAAGAGGGATCTCCCCGCAGTTGTGTGATGAGAGAATGAAACAACGTCATATTGATGTAGGGACGTCCCTGAAACGTGCGGACCGACGAAACCCCTTCGGGAATTTGGCACCCCAAACGCCGATAGGGTGCAAGAATGTAGCGCTCCATAAATAGCTCAAGAAACGACAGCCCAAGCGGACTCGGCAGCTCCGGCAACGTTTCTTTGAAGTTGGCGCGCGACCATTCACAGTCATCATTAGTCAACAGCCGGGGTCGAGTCAGATCCGAGATAGGTCGCGCTTGGAGCAGCCACAGGCCATGATCATCGAAGAGCCATTCGAGATCCACAGAATGGCCGAATGCTTTTTCAATCTGCTTGACCGTGCGGGCCAGATCGAACAGTTGGTCATCCGACAATGTTGCGCGCCCAACTGCATCCTCCGACAGCGGCACTTCGCACAGACCTTGGCCGGTCACCCGCAACGCTTGAGTCTGCCCGGTGACCGTCCGTTCGCAAATCCTGATAGGCTGACTGTTCTCGGCCATCTCCACCACATACTGGTCCGGTGTGACGCGCCCATCGACGAGGGCTGCCGCAAGCCCCGCAACCGAATTGATCACCACCTGCGTCGCTCGTCCTGTGAGGGGGTGGATGGAATAGGCTACACCGGCAGCTCGCGCCTCCAGCAGTGGTTGGATCACGACGGCCATGGCGGGAGGTGGTCCGCTCAATCCCGACGTCGCATGATAATTCAGGACCCGCTCATCCCAGACCGACAGCCACAGGTCTTTCACAGCCAAGCCCATCTCCTCCAGCGGGATGCCGAGGCGCGTACGATAGACTCCGGCAAAGCTCGCATGAGATCCGTCCTCATTCGTCGCTGAGGATCTTACGGCCCACAGCCCATGCAACGGCAGGTCCAGCCGCCGCGCCTGTTCAACAATCTGAGCCGCCAGTTCAGCAATATCGGAATTCCCGATGATGGCGCGACAGTGAGACAGTATCCGTTGGCGTTCGGCCCCGGAGGAATGCAGGGCTGCCTGCCACTGTTCCGCTGGAGAAAAACCAGGCGCGCGAAGCGCGTGATCATAGGCCTCCGTCGTCACGCAGAATCCTGAAGGGACAGGGAATCCTCCTGCGAGCAGACGCGCTAAGCCTACGGCTTTCCCCCCGACAAGAGACGGTTGAGTGCAGGAAGCCAAGGGAAGAAAGAGAGGGCGATTCATTGAAATGGATACTACCTAGCAGACTGCGGAAAATCTATTTCAGCATGCGAGAACTTCGGTGGTCCCCCCGTGCAGCACAACGGAAAACACCTTTGCAGGATGATCAAAAAAGCCACACGTCTCACCCGCCCAGCCCCGGCGCGCCAAGACGCGCCGTTCCGCGGGCAAGGCCGCCGTTCCGCAGCTGACCCTCATTTCACGTTTTACCTTTCACGTTTCACGGCTGCTGGGAGCGATGCGAGAACGCAGCTGGCAGACTTTTTCAACATCCTGCTAGAGCACGAGGAGGAGGTAAAGGTCATTGACATTCGTGCCGGTAGGACCGGTGGTGATGAGATGCTGAAGTTTTTTCAATGCAGGGTAGGTGTTGTGGCGCCTCAACGTGCCTACGAGATCCACGGAGAGATGCTGCGCACGCGCTACGGTATTACCATCGACGACAGCGCCAGCCGCGTCAGTCGGACCGTCGGTACCATCGGTGCCGATTGCCACCACCCACACCTTGGCCAGACCGGCGATTTCCAGAGCGGCGGCGGCAGCGAATTCCTGCGCCCGCCCGCCTCTTCCCTTTCCGGTGACAGTCACGGTGGTTTCCCCACCAGCCACCACACAACAGGGCCTCTGCTGCGGCCTACCCTCGCGCACAATATTCCTCGCCATGGCACCAAACTGCTTCCCTGCTTCTCGGGCCTCTCCAGTTAAGGCCGACGTATGCACGAGGGTTCGAAGACCTTCCTCTCTGGCCACGCGGGTCACAGCCATAACGGCCGCGGCATTGTTTCCAACAATATGATGATGGACTCGACGAAACAGCGAGGAACCGGGCTTCGGTGTCTCACTCGCGATTCCCCGACATCCATGATCGAGATGCCGACGCACTCGCTGAGGGACCGCCCGCCAGATACGATAGCGCTTCAGAATCGTGACAGCGTCTTGATATGTTGTGGGGTCTGGGGCTGTCGGCCCTGAGGCAATGGCGCTGAGGTCGTCACCCAACACATCGGACAGAATCAGCGTTACAACGGTGGCCTCGGTCAACTCGGCAAGACGTCCGCCTTTGATGCGCGAAAGATGTTTCCGAACGGTATTGACTTCGCGGATACTGGCTCCGCATCGTAAGAGTTCCTGTGTAGTCCGCTGCTTATCGGCTAACGTCACCCCTGCGACAGGAGCAGGCAGTAAACTGGAGGCACCGCCCGACAGAAGCACGATCAAGAGATCGCGTCGACCGAGTTCTGCAACCATGGCACAAAGCCTGGCGGCTGCCCGCTGACCGGATTGATCAGGAATTGGGTGGCCGGATTCCGCCACGACGATCCGTTTTGTCGGCAGGCCATGGCCGTACTTGACCACGACGAATCCACCATGCAGCCGAGGTCCCAGCCGTTGCTCTACCGCCTGGGCCATCGAGGCCGTCGCCTTCCCAGCCCCGACCACGATCACACGCTCATAGCGACGCAGGTCATACCGACGTCGGCCGATGACCAGCTCCTCGCGGTTTCTTGAGATGGCGCGAGCGACCGCCGTACGGGCGTCGACCACAGCCAGCCCTCGACCGATCAATTTCTTCAACAGTGGGCGGATCGGAGATCGAGGAATTTGCATCACGATGACGATAGACTAGCAGGCTAGTGAAAAACTACTGTTATGCGTGAGAACTTCGATGGTACCCACGTGTCCACCACAGGAGAACGCTCAGGCCACAGCGACAACGCTGCATGAGAAAAAGCGCGTCTTTGGGCAAAGAGGCTGTCTTGGCAGACTCAGGGTGGGAGGGTGAAGTCGCTGCTGGGGTTGGGCGGGTGAGAAGAGCGACTTTTTCAGCATCCTGCTAGGGTGTCTTGTCTTGAGTGAAGCACCGGGTTGGACACGTCTGCCGTGGAACTCTCATCTGATAGCTCCCGCGTGGGAGCACGTCCTTCTTGAATTCAGGATTCAGCATCTTGAGTTCCAAGAAGTAGGTCCCAAATTCTTCGGCAATCGAGGTCAGGGCTCGCTGGGAATCTTTCACATTGACGGTGACCGTTTCAGTCTCCATCGGCATATACAAATCTTTCCTACTGAGCCCCAAATATTTCTCCGGCTGCGAGTAGATTTCCTTGGCGGCGATGATTCTCGGGACATAGCGCATCGTTTCCCGTGGCCCATGCATCTTCCAGTAGTCGCTGATCTTTTGTTCCTTGAGAAGCTTGCGTACCCGCTCCTCACCAGCGTTGTAGGACGCCATGGCCATAAACCAATCGTTCTCTTTGAAGTCTTTGAGATACTTGAGGTACTTGACCGCCGCCTCGGTGGACATCTCTAAGTTACGCCGTTCGTCCAATACGGCATCGCTCTTAAGGCGATAGCGCCGCCCCGTGGACGGAATGAACTGCCAGGGACCGGAGGCTTTGGCCTTGGAATAGGCGGCGGCCACGCACTTGCTCTCCACCAGCAGCATATACTTGAGGTCGTCTGGCAACCCGGCATCGGCCAACTGCTTCTCGGCGGGAGGGAAACAGCGTCCGGTTCGTTTGGCGAGGATGATACTTTCACCCTGGTCTTCTAAGAATTGATAGAACTCATACTCGATGCGTTCACGTACCTGCCAATTATCGAGCGGGACTGGTTGGCCGGCAAAGGTCAGCTTGTCAGGCAGCTTGAACGAACTGAGAAAATAGCGCTCGCCCTCTCGCTTGATTTCCGGAAGAATGACAAGGCGATCTTCCGGCTCGTCGAGGCTCTCAAGAGGATCGAGTAGGTTCGCTTCTCGTTCCGATGCTCCATTGGCTCCAGATCGAGGGGCACTCTCTTTCGCCTCGGAATGTTCCGATGGAGGCTGTGCTCCTACCGCAATCGGAAGCGAGATCATTGTCCACAACCCACTGAGCACCAGTACTCGTCGAAGCCACGTCGTCATGTCAACCCTGCCTCCTACACACGATGAACGATCCAAGTCGAATCCGTATGCTAACAGCCTGACAAAGGACCGGCAAGCATGATCGACTTTCGCATTCGTGCTAGACTGCACCAACTATGCGCGCGCTGACCCTCCTCAACGATCGCATCACTCACTGCACCGCCTGCCCACGGCTCGTCACCTATCGGGAGACGATCGCCGTAGAGAAACGAAAACAGTTTGAGGACTGGACCTATTGGGGTCGACCGGTCCCTGGATTCGGAGATGCCCACGCCCGCCTCTACGTACTCGGGCTGGCGCCGGCCGCCCACGGCGGCAATCGAACTGGACGGGTGTTTACAGGCGATCGGAGCGGGGACTGGTTATATGACGCCTTGCATCGATTTGGCTTCGCCAATCAACCCGGTTCTCACCACCGGGATGACGGGCTAAAATTATCAGATTGTTACATTGGTGCGACCGTCCGTTGTGCGCCGCCCGACAACAAACCGGTCCCTGAAGAGTTCACGGCCTGCCGCCCCTATCTGCAGGAAGAGCTCCGGTTGTTACGGAAGATCCGAGTGGTGGTGGCGCTGGGCAAGATTGCGTTCGATCACTACTTGAAAGCCTGCCGCGATGAGGGGTTGCAACTTCCCTCACCGCTCCCGAAATTTTCCCATGGAATTGTCAAGATCCTTCCCTGGAACACGACACTGATCGGCTCGTACCATCCAAGCCAGCAAAATACCTTCACCGGCTTATTGACCAGACCGATGTTTCACCATATCTTTGCAATGGCTCGACAACGACTTGCCGCATCGGAGCGCACACAAGCCGACCGGTAGGCCTTACTTCTTGGCTTGACCTTCCCAGTCTGCCAGGAACTTCTTCAGTCCGCTATCCGTCAGCGGATGTTTCACCATCTGCTGAAATATCGTGAAGGGCATCGTAGAGATATGCCCGCCGGCTAGCGCAGCCTCGACGACGTGCTGAGGATGGCGCACGCTGGCCACCAACACCAGGGTTTTATAGTCGTAATTACGATAGATGGTCAGGATCTGGCGGATCAGTTCCATCCCGTTTGAGCTGATGTCGTCAAGTCGACCGATGAAGGGCGAGACGCACCAGGCGCCGGCTTTTGCTGCGAGGAGCGCCTGGGTTGGAGAAAAGCACAAGGTGACATTCACCTTGATCCCCTCAGCAGCCATTCTCTTAGTGGCCTTCAGTCCCTCCGCAATCAACGGCACCTTCACGACGATGTTCTTATGGATCTTCGCAAGTTCCTTCCCTTCCTTCACCATGGCATCGGCTTCGAGGCTGACGACTTCTGCACTGATCGGCCCATCCACGATGTTGCAAATCTCGATGAGCATTTCCTTAAAGCTGCGCCCTTCCTTGGCGACAAGCGACGGATTCGTTGTGACACCGTCGAGGAGCCCCCAACTGGCAGCTTCCTGGATTTCTTTCACATTAGCTGTATCAAGAAAGAATTTCATGGGCCTGTCCTTTCATGTCGGGATGAGAAATCTATGTGATCGATTCGTTATCGGTTATTCTACGGAGAACTCAACTTGGCTGCAATCTTCTCCCGGCATATGCCGGTTTGACAGGCCCCAGACCGCCGGTTAGAATCCGGCTCTGAATTATAGGCTTGTCTCAGTATATCTATACGATCGAGGAGAGTACACGATGCAACGATCGGCTTGGGTGCTCCTATTCAGTCTGACCCTGACCGGGTGCGGCGGTGGTAATCCCTATCTTGAACAGTCGCTTAAACCGGCTGAGCTTCAAGGCAAGGACAAGGCCTGGTTTGAAAAGAACTGGGGAACACCGAGCGGCAAGGCCCCGAGATTTTTTGGTGGAGAAACCTGGACCTACTATCGTATTGCCGGTGGAAAATCAGGCCCGCCCCTCTTTAACTTCACCCCCAACCAGTGCCAGATCACGCTCAAATTCGACAAAGAAGAAAAACTTTCCGACTCTAGTTACTCGGGCTGTTAGCCTGCGAGCTTTTCCTGAAACTTGTGCGCGCAGGATCGGCTGCAGAAGTAATACGTCTGCCCACCAATATCTTCCGTTATCGCCGTTCCCCTTGGAACAAACACCAGGCAGACGGGATCCTGCACCATGTGATTTTTACCAGGTGGAAGGAGGTCCGGCTCGCCCCGGCCTTTGAACTTTCGAACGGCACTCCGGAGGAGAAAATACAGGACAACAAGCAGCCCGAGAATGAGAATAATTCTATACATAGTGGGGGACTCTTCCTGATACCACAATCCTATGGGACAGCACCACCACTGTCAAGGATTCCCTAATCTGTCCTGGTTGATAGGCGATCGAATGTTCAGTGCTCCCTTCTACTCAAAGGACCTAGCTACAGGTGAGCGGAGGGCCTATTATTCAGAAGACCCAGTACTTCAGATGGATATGCTTCCATTTTCAAGCATGATAGATTGTCGATATGATGATTTGTGATAAATGCCGCGGGGCGATGTTACCGGAACGGGCGGTGGATCTGAACGCAGGACTTGCGATCACAGTGTTTGCGTGTTTGAACTGTGGACGCCGGAAATCAGCGGGCCAGGAACCTCGACCTATTACCGCGAGACATTGACCGGCGCTATGACAGAACCGAAACCGCTCACGTACGACGAGCATAAGGCAGCTGAAGCCGCCTTTCGTGGGTATCCGCCTAATGCCGATTGGACGGACTCCGCCCAAGAAATCTATGTCCGTCTATCTGCGGCGATCGCCACACGAAGAGCCACTGCTCGCAACCCCACAAGCGAGCGGGATCTTGAGGAAGTCGGTCGATAACTCGTGATTGCTTCCCCTGCCCACACCTTCACGCGACTCCCAGCGATCAGCCTACTCAACTTCCATTCCACTATCGCGCGATCAACACAACATCGGAACACCAAACCATCGTCTGCACATCGTACAAAACCTCAGCGTAACCTTCCGCCAGCGCCACACGATAATCGCTCCCGCATATCTCATGCGGTTGATATGAACCCGACGACACATCTGGCTGAAGATCCATCGCGCTAGCAGATGATTACCGACCAGATTCACGATGTAGCGAGACGGGACAGGGAGGAGGAACTATCGGAGACTCAGCACATCCATCATGTCGTACAAGCCTGGAGGCTGCTGAACCACCCACCGCGCGGCACGCAAGGCACCTCCCGCGAAGGTGTCTCGGCTACTCGCTCGATGCGTGACTTCGATGCGTTCACCCATTCCGCCAAAGAGAATCGTGTGGTCGCCGACAATGTCGCCTGCACGAATGGTTTGAATTCCGATCTCACCCTTCTTCCGTTCCCCGATCAGACCTTTTCTGGCATAGACGCCGACCTGATTCAGATCGCGGCTCACAGCTTTCGCCAAAACTTCCGCAATCTTGAGTGCCGTCCCGCTCGGCGCATCCTTTTTTAGACGATGATGCGCTTCAATCACCTCGATGTCGTATTCGTCTCCCAGCGTTTTCGCCATCTCGCTGATGACCTTGTAGACAAGATTGACCCCCACACTCATGTTGGGGGACAACACACAGGGAACTTGGCACGCAAGGGATTTCAGCTCTTCAAGCTGAGGAGCGGAAAACCCCGTCGTGCCGATCACCATGGCTCGTCGATGTTGAACCACCGTGCGTAAGTGATCTAGGGTCGCTTCAGGATCGGAGAAATCGACGACGACCTCGCCTCTATCAAGGAGAGCCCCAAAATCCTCGGTGATCGGAAGGCCCGCATGGCCACAGCCTGCTGTCTCCCCCGCGTCGTCGCCCAATGCGCGATGGCCCTTCCCTTCGATCGCACCGGCCAGTGTTAACACGGTGGAGTCTTTGATCAGCGCAACTAGCCGACAACCCATGCGACCGGCAGCCCCTGCAACAATGACATTGATCATCCGAAGTCTTACCCCTCACGCCTCACGCTAAATAAGGCCTGCATCCTTTAAGGCCCGTACGAGTTGGTCCTTGGTCTCGGTCGCCATAGCACAAAGCGGCAGTCGCAGCTCCGGATCGATTCTTCCCATCATGCCCAGCGCGGTTTTCACCGGAATCGGATTGGTCTCATAAAAGAGCGCGTTGAACAGCGGCGACAATGCAAAATGAATCCGGCGCGCCTCGTCGATGCGCCCGCTCAAAAATGCCTGTACCAATTGAGCCATCTCGGATGGAACGATGTTCGACGTGACGCTAATGACCCCTTTCCCTCCGACTGCCATCATGGGTAACGTCAGAGCGTCATCTCCCGCCAGGACCGTCATCCTATCTCCACACGTCTGCGCAATCTCAGAGGCCTGTTGAACTGACCCACTCCCTTCCTTGATCCCGACAATGTTCTGTAACCCACAGAGCCTCGCAACCGTGGCGGGCAACATGTTCACGCCTGTCCGCCCTGGAATGTTATAGAGAATTTGGGGAAGCTCCACCGACTCCGCAATCGCCTTGTAATGCCGGTACAACCCCTCTTGCGTCGGCTTGTTGTAATAGGGAGTAATGATCAGCGCCCCATCGGCCCCTGCCTGCTTAGCGTGTTTCGTGAGGGAGACCGCTTCTGCCGTGCTATTGGAGCCAGCTCCGGCAATCACAGGAACGCGCCGGTTGACCACCTCGACGGTCAGTTCGACCACGCGGTGGTGTTCCTGGTGCGAGAGGGTGGCAGATTCGCCGGTAGTGCCACAGGGCACAATGCCGTCCGTCCCGTTGGCAATTTGCCATTCTATGAGGTCGCCGAAAGCCCGCTCGTCAACCTTGCCACTCCGGAACGGAGTCACAATGGCAATCAATGTACCTGTAAACATGTGATTCCTTCGACGCCGATGCGTCTGTCGCGCCTACTCCTCAGTCGAGAAATGCCGGAATCGTTTCGCCCTTCACCAAATCGTCGTAGGTCTCCCTGGTCTTGATGACGTGGATGTCCCCGTCTTTGATCAAGACCTCCGGTACTCGTGGTCGCGAATTGTAATTGGAGGCCATCACAAATCCATAGGCCCCCGCACTCATCACCGCCAGCATATCACCAGGATTGACCTCCGGCAGTGACCGGTCCTTCGCCAGAAAATCGCCGGACTCGCAGACTGGACCGACGACATCTACCGTGTGTTTGGGCCGCTGCAACACTGCCTCGGACAAGGGACGAATGTCATGATAGGCCCCGTAGAGGCTCGGTCTGATCAGGTCGTTCATCGCCGCATCGACGATAATAAACCGCTTCGCTTCGCCATCCTTCCGATACAGCACCTTCGTCACGAGAATGCCTGCGTTGCCGACGATGACGCGGCCTGGCTCCATGATAAGGGTCACATTCAAATTCTTCAGAAGTGGCGACACGGCATCTGCAAGATCCTGCGGCAGCGGTGGCGTTTCATCCGAGTAGGTAATGCCAAGACCACCGCCGATATTGACGTACCGGATGTTGATGCCCTTGGCCTTCAAGGCTTCAACCAGCTTCACCACTTTCTTCACGGCCTCGACGAACGGCGTGACATCCGTCAACTGCGACCCGATATGCTTATGCACCCCAACGACATCAATGTTGGCGAGTGAGGAAGCCAGCGTGAATTCTTCGAGCGCCCGATCGGCGGCGATTCCGAACTTGCTCTTCTTGAGACCAGTCGAAATGTAGGGATGGGTTTTCGGATCGATGTCGGGATTGATGCGCAGGGCGACCCTTGCCTTGGTCCCGACAGAAGCCGCCACCTCCTGGATCGCCTGCAGCTCAGCCGAAGATTCGACGTTGAACATGAGGATGTCGGCCTTCAAGGCCTCTCGGATTTCCTCGGAGGTCTTGCCAACCCCCGCGAACACGATCTTTGAGGGAGAAACACCCGCCTTGAGCGCCCGAAAGAGTTCCCCGCCTGACACAATATCCACCCCGCCCCCCTCCTGTGCCATGAGACGGAGAATCGCGATATTGGAGTTAGCCTTCATGGCGAATGCAATCACATGGGGTACGCTCTTGAAAGCCCCATCATATGCCCGGAAATGGCGAACGAGGGTCGCGTAGCTGTAGATATAGCAGGGCGTACCGACCTCTTTCGCAATCCGGCTGACCGGTACTTGTTCGCAATAGAGTTCACCCTGTCGATACTCGAAATTATGCATCCTGCAACTCTTCATGAAGATGTTCGAAGCCT
This sequence comes from Nitrospira sp., assembly GCA_043745235.1. GTDB lineage: Bacteria > Nitrospirota > Nitrospiria > Nitrospirales > Nitrospiraceae > Palsa-1315. Next base: position 38,865 of record JAYTTD010000104.1, read on the forward strand.
GCGAGCGAGAAGCCCTGCAAGGAGGCCTCGAATACATCCTTAAACGTACGAAAGCGGACCTTCACGTTCGGGATCACGACCTTCATCGCGTCTGAACCCACTAACGACTTGAGAGCGTCTGGCGTCGCCAGCTTGAGGTGCTTGAAGTTGACGATGGTGTCCATGCGAGACTAACTAGCTGCTTCCTTGATTCGCTTAATCAATTCCAAGGCATTCAGCGATGAGGGTATCAGCAAAATCCACAAACAAGGCAGCAAACTTATCATGCCGCTCGGCCTTGATTCTGTTGCCTTCTCCTGTCCTTATGACCATTTTCTTTCGTATCTCTATCGTAAATATTCCACGGAGGGAGGCGCGCTTTAACATTCCAACGAGGTTCAGTATAACTTTTCCTGGCCATACAGATCCAGCCAAGGCAGCTTGAACATTACCGGGTTCCCACCGGTTGGAGCGGGGGAAGATTGACATCCTGCCCCTGTAAGATTGGGTCCGGTTGTGGCGACTCGGTGGATTCGGCTGCCCCTGAGGCCTCGCGCTGCTTCTCCTCGAGCAACTCTAACTGTTTTTGCCGCTCAATGGTCGCATTCACACCGACACTTTCAGGGGGAATCGGCGACCCCACGGACCCGCAGGCCACCAGCATTCCTAGCGCCACACCCGCTACGATGAACATGGCACTCGGCGTCCGCACATTCATGAGAACTTCCGCTCGAGTTCTTTCATGCGCCGCTCCACTCGGGTTCGGGCAGTCCCGCCGATCTGAGACTTCCGGTCGATCGCGGCAGTGACCGTCAACCGCAAAAACAAACCCTTTTCAATGCGCTCGGAAAATGTCCGCAGCTCCACGAGCGAGAAGTCTGTGAGTTCACGGCCTTGATCCAATGCGGCACGCACCAGCCGGCCTGTGACCGCATGCGCTTCGCGAAACGGTACGCCTCGGGTCACAAGATAGTCCGCAACCTCCGTGGCCAACATACCACCACCCTGAACCGCTCGCTTGAGCACGTCCCTGTTCACGGTGAGTCGACGCATCAGTTCCGTCAAGACCTCCACCGACGCAACGACCGTATCCAGAGCATCGAAGAGTGCCGGCTTATCCTCTTGAAGATCTCGGTTATAACTCAAGGGCAGAGCCTTGAGCGTCGTCAACAGACTGACCAAATGGCCGTAGACACGCCCCGTCTTGCCCCGCACCAATTCCGGCACATCGGGATTCTTCTTCTGCGGCATCATACTGCTGCCGGTGCAAAAGGCATCGGGAAGCTCGACGAATTGGAACTCCTGGGACGACCAGAGAATCAATTCTTCACTGAGCCGAGACAGGTGCATCATGGTGATCGACAGCGCCGAGGCCGCCTCGATCATGAAGTCCCGATCGGACACGGCATCAAGACTGTTTTGTGTCACGGCGGGGAAACCCAACAGCCCGGCGGTGAACAGGCGATCAACTGGGTAGTTAGTCCCCGCGAGCGCACCGGATCCTAACGGCATGACATTCACGCGCACCGATGCATCGCGAAACCGCCCCTTGTCCCGCTCAATCATTTCCACATAGGCTAAGAGATGGTGTGCCAACAACACCGGCTGCGCCCGCTGCAGATGCGTATAGCCCGGCATGGCGACCGTTCGATTCGCCTTTCCCTTCGCCACCAAGACCCGCTGAAAGCTTTCCAGATGCGCCACAAGCTGACCGAGCTGATCCCGCAAGTAGAGGCGGATATCCAATGCGACCTGGTCGTTCCGGCTTCGGCCCGTGTGCAATTTGCCACCGAGAGGACCGATCACTTCAGTCAACCGGCGCTCAATCGCCATATGAATGTCTTCGTCTTGCTGTGTGAAACGAAAACGGCCGCGATCCAGTTCCGTCTTCACTGATTCCAAACCCCGCACGATCGTCCTGGTTTCAGAGGCGGTCAGTACGCGCGCCTTCCCCAACGTCTTGCAATGCGCGATGCTCCCCTGAATGTCATAGGCATAGAGCCGATGATCGACCGCCACCGACACGGTGAACGCCTCGACGAGACGGTTCGTCTTGTGCCGAAACCGTCCGCCCCACGCCTTCTCGGCTGCCGGACCCTGCGGTGGACGTCCGCTCTGTCGCCCCATCAGGCCGAACCCTTTCGCCGTTGAGCCCTGATTTTCAGACGCAACGCATTCAGACGGATGAACCCTTCGGCATCTTTCTGGTTATACACGTCGTCTTCTTCAAACGTCGCAATGTCGAGACGGTACAGTGAATTCTTGGACTTCCGTCCGACCACCGTACAGCTACCCTTGTACAGCTTCACACGCACGGTCCCCGACACATCCTTCTGCGCCTCATCCATGGCCGTCTGCACCATTTCCCGTTCAGGACTGAACCAATAGCCGTTATAGATCAGATCGGCGAATCGTGGAATCAGGCTGTCCCTAAAATGGAGCACCTCGCGATCCATGGTCAACGATTCGAGGCCGCGATGCGCGGCATGCAGCATCGTCCCACCCGGCGTCTCATACACGCCGCGCGATTTCATGCCGACGTAGCGATTCTCGACCAGATCGACACGCCCGACCCCGTGCGCCCCGCCCAGTTTGTTGAGATGGGCCAGCAACGTGGCCGGACTCATCTTCTTTCCATCCACGGCGACCGGATTGCCGGACTCATACCCGATCTCGACTTCGAGCGGCTTGTTCGGCGCCTGTTCCGGCGACACGGTCATTTGAAAAATTTCATCGGGCGGGGCTTCCCACGGGTCTTCGAGAATGCCTCCCTCGTAACTCACATGGAACAAGTTGAGGTCCATGCTGTACGGCTTCGCTTTTGTCGCCGTCACCGGGATACCGTGCCGATCGGCATACTCGATCAATTCCCGCCGCGAACGCATCGTCCACTCCCGCCAAGGCGCAATAATCTTGAGCGTCGGTGCGAGGGCTGTATACGTCAACTCAAACCGCACTTGATCGTTTCCCTTCCCCGTCGCGCCATGCGAGACCGCCTCGGCGCCCTCTTTCAGGGCGATCTCTGCCTGCCGCCGCGCGATGAGCGGGCGCGCAATCGACGTCCCCAACAAATAGCACCCTTCATACATAGCGTTGCCGCGCAACATCGGGAACACATAGTCTGTGACGAATGTCTCCCGCAGATCTTCCACATAAACCTTTTTCACACCGAGCGCCTTCGCTTTCGCCTTGATTGCCTGAAGATCCTCGCCCTGACCGAGATCCGCGCAGAAAGCAATGACTTCGGCGTCATAGGTCTCCTGCAGCCACTTCAAGATCACAGAGGTATCGAGCCCACCCGAATAGGCCAGCACCACTTTTTTGATCGCGCGACTCATCGTCTCGTTCGGCTCCTCTTGCCTAACAGGTTTATTAAAATGGCTTTCTGCATATGCAACCGATTCTCCGCCTGGTCGATAATCACAGACTGTGGGCCATCCAGCACCTCGGCGCTGATTTCTTCGCCCCGGTGGGCGGGCAAACAATGCATGACGATCGCATTGGACTTGGCGCGTTGCAATAGGCGACTGTTCACTTGATACGGCGCCAAGACTTTGAGCCTTCGCGCATGTTCCCGCTCGCGTCCCATGCTGATCCAGACGTCGGTATAGATGACGTCGGCTTCTTTCGCCGCCACATTGGGATCGTGCCCGATCTCGATGACCGCTCCCGTTTTTTCAGCTTCGATCCTGGCCCGATCGACGACATGCTGCTCCGGCTGATACCCCGCCGGACACCCGAGGGTGATGATCATACCCATCTTCGCTGCCGCCTCGATCAGAGAATTCGCCACATTGTTGCCGTCGCCGATATACGCGATCTTGATTCCCTTCAACCGACCCTTCTTCTCGCGAATAGTCAGAAGGTCTGAGAGGGCCTGACAAGGGTGGCTCAGGTCGGTCAACCCATTGATCACCGGCATCGTCGCTTCCCTCGCCCATTCCTCCACGATGGAGTGATCATAGGTGCGGATGACGATCGCATCGAGATAACGCGACAACACGCGCGCCGTATCGGCGACACTTTCCCCGCGCGAGAGCTGGATATCAGCCATGGGTAGCACCAGCGCATGACCACCCAAATGGTTCATGGCCGCCTCGAAGGACACTCGCGTCCTTGTTGACGGTTTCTGGAACAGGAGCCCCAACGTCTTCCCGGGAAGCAGTGGATGAGCAACCCCGCGCCGCTGCTTATCCTTCAACAGAGCCGCCGACGCCAGCAAACGCTCCACCTCCGCTTTGCTGATGGTCGCAACATCCAGCACATCTTTTTTGCCGGCCCGCATCCCTGTCGCTCGCGTGGTCATCCCTGTTGTATCCATTGGACGTGAGGTCGCCTTATGACGCCTGTGTACTGAAAATCTGAGCCAGCGTGTCGAGCAATCGATCGATTTCTGTCTCGGTGATGATGAGGGACGGCACGAACCGGAGCACATGCTCCCCGGTCGCATTGATCAGGACGCCTCGGGCCAAACACTCGCTCACGACGGTTTTCGCGTCCATATCGAGCTCGACCCCCCGCAAGAGCCCGAGGCCTCGCACTTCTCGCACCACGCGGTGTCGCGACTGACAGCCCGATAACCCCTTCCCAAAATACTCTCCCATTTGGCGCGCATGGTCGAGTACGTGTCCTTCCAGTAGGGCACGACAAACTGCCAACCCCGCCGCACAGGCGAGCGGGTTACCGCCGAATGTCGAGGCATGACTGCCGGGCGAGAAGGCCTTCGCCACAGCGTCCGTCGCGAGGCAGGCTCCGATAGGCACGCCGCCTCCCAACGCCTTGGCCAAGGTCATGATGTCCGGCTGCACCCCTAACTGCTCATAGGCAAACAGCGTCCCGGTCCGTCCCATTCCAGTCTGTATTTCGTCGAATATCAGCAGCAGGTCTTTCTTAGCGCACAGATCTCGCACCTGCTTCAAATACTCGCGGTCCGCAACATAGACACCCCCCTCACCTTGAATCGGCTCGAGCATAATCGCCGCGGTCTTGTCGGTCACGGCCAGTTCCAGTTCCGCCAGATTATTGAAGGCAACGTAGGTGAAACCCGGCATCAGCGGGTCGTAGCCCTTCTGAACCTTAGCCTGGCCGGTCGCCGTCAACGTCGCCATGGTCCGGCCATGGAACGAGTTTTTCATCGTAATGATCTCGAACCGACCGGCTCCATACTTGTCATGGGAATAGCGACGGGCCAGCTTGATCGCAGCTTCATTCGCCTCTGCCCCGCTGTTGCAAAAGAACACCTTGTCGGCAAAGGAATGCTCCACCAGCATCTGCGCCAGCTTCACTTGCGGTTCCGTGTAATAGAGGTTCGAGGTATGGATCAGCTGTGCGGCTTGGCGCTGAATCGCCCGAACCAGATCAGGGTGGCCATGACCGAGGATATTCACGGCAATCCCGCCGACGAAATCGAGGTACTCTCGCCCCTCGAGGTCGTACACCTTCGTCCCACGCCCGCGCACGATCGAGAGCGGTTGACGCGTATACGTCTGCATCAAATAGCGTGCGGCGTCCTGTGTCAGTTCTTCCGTCGGCATAACAGACGTATCCCTTTGTAAAGTAAGGGAAGGTAGCATAGGCCCGTCGAGAGAATCAACTTGAAGTGAGCGGCAAAAGATGAGAGGCAGAGTCGCCTTGCTTCTTTACCCAGACAGCGCCCCCATTGTGATACTCTCGAACGGATGAAATCCTGTGCGCAGTGCCACCAGCAGAATCAGGAAGACTCGAAATTTTGTTACCAGTGCGGCAACACACTGACCATCGAGCCTGAAGCACCGACCGCCGCCCCCGCGCCCCCCGTAATCCACGCCGATGAACATCTCTGGCGCCAATTCATCGGTCCCCACGCCGATCGCTATTTGCAACATTTTAGAAAGTTCGGATTGGGGGGAGAGCCGAAGTTCGCCCTGACGTGGAATTGGCCGGCCTTTCTCTATATTTCTTTCCTCTGGTTTCTCTACCGGAAAATGTACACCTATGCGCTGGTCTACGCCCTCGGCCCGATGATCTCGACCTACTTGACCGGCGACATCACCGTGGGTCTCATCTGGAGCATCATGGCCGGAGCCACAGCCAACTATATTTACTACTGGCACTGCCGCGAGCAGATTGGCGAGATCAAGAAGGGTTCGTGGGCCGATCCGGCGAAGCAGGACGAGGCATTGAAGGGGGCTGGAGGCGTTCAGCCCTATATCATTTATGTCGGCATCGCCCTCTATGTGCTGTTCATTTTGACCACGATCAAAATGGTTCAGGACGGACCACCAGACGGAGATCCCTCACCAGGAAAACCGGCGAAGCCCACTGCTACGAGCAGCGTGTGACGAGCGGAGACGATGGCTATCTAAGGCTGTCGTGCTCATGGTTCGGGGTAGCGACACCAAGCAAGATGGACCGTGTCCACTACCCGGCGAGCACAAAATATTGAGACAATGTTCATACACGCCACATTTCTCGGCATCTCAGCGATGACAACACCCGTCCTCATGCCGATTCAGCTGACTCACTCGTCGGGAAATTCCCCCAATGGCCCGTGCCTTTCCATCGAGGACGAGCGGACGGGACATCACGTTCCAACTTCGCTCGGCATTCTTCGTTTCTATTTCAGCCACGGCAGCCATCAGTCATTCAACCTGTTCCTATTTTTCTCTCCCATTAGCTCCAGCGTTTTTAAGAAGTTGAACAATTTCTGCGTGGTTCTTTCGCTTTGCGATAGCCAGAGCTGTTTCACCATCTTGATCTTTCTGGTTCATATCCACCCCTGCATCCAGCAGGACTTTCACAACATCACGATGCCCATATTCGGAGCCATAGTGCAAAGCTGTATCGCCATGGTTAGTTTTCGCATTCATATCAGCGCCTTTGACCAATAGACTCTTCACGATTTCGACGTGTCCATGCTCGGCTGCTATCGTCAACGCAGTCTCTCCACTAAAACCTTTCGCGTTTGGGTCCGCCCCATGCGCTAACAAGAGCTGCGCTATTTCTGCATGCCCTTCACGAGCCACTCCCATCAGAACTGTCCAGCCTCCTTTCCGAGCATTCACGTCGGCGCCTTGATTTAATAATGTCTTGACAGCATCCACATTCCCCTTGAACGCTGCCTTATCTAATAATGCTTCAGCAGTTGGCGGCTCAGCAGTACAGGCGAACACCGGGAAAAGAGCAGCAAGCAATACGATCAGCAATGCTTTCCGAGACTTACTACGCATCATGTTCATGGTCACACCCATTTATCATCCACCTTAACTCCATTATGATGCCGCTTCAGCTGGCCCATTGATCGAAAAACTCCCACAACGGTCGGTGCCTATCCATCACAGACAGGCGGAGGGGACAGTACGCGGCGACTCATACGGCTCTTCTTTATGGCTCATCGTCAGCTTGCCACGCAGGGTCGTTTGGGTCAATTGATTCACAGAGACACGCTCGACGCTGTCTCTGTGATGCGGCATCATACGCCCGCATGAATCGCTCCCCCGCTCTTTCACTTCGCGTGATGATCGTTTATCCTGTGGTTGGTTGCTCGACCTTGTCCTATGATCATGGAGGCGTTGGGTATGGCTCGATTGGTCCTGCTTCGTCATGGTGAGTCACAATGGAACCTGGAGAATCGTTTCACGGGATGGGTCGATGTGCCTCTGTCGCCACGCGGCATTCAGGAAGCCAAGAATGCGGGGGAGACACTCCGGGGTTTCACGTTCGATCGCGCGTTTACCTCTGTGCTCGTGCGCGCGAACGACACCCTCCGGCTGGTGCTCGACGCGATTGGTCAGTCGAACATCCCCATCGAGAAGGATAAGGCCCTCAATGAACGGATGTACGGCGAGTTGCAGGGATTGAACAAGGACGAGACCGTGAAGAAATACGGCGAGGCGCAGGTGAAGATTTGGCGGCGGAGTTACGACGTGCGGCCTCCGGGGGGAGAAAGCCTGAAAGACACGGCGGAGCGTGTGTTGCCCTACTATGAACAGGCCATCAAGCCCTCTCTCTTGAAAGGGGAAACGATCCTTGTTGCGGCGCACGGAAACAGCTTACGAGCCCTGATCATGGAGTTGGAGCAGCTCTCCCGAGAGCAAGTGCTGGAATTGAATATCCCGACAGGCGCACCGCTGCTCTATGAGTTGGACCAGACGGGGAAGGTCATCAATCACTGCTACCTTTGACAGGTCGAGACAAGTCCGGAAATTATCCGACGTCTTCCAGTAACCGCCCGTAGGTGTCAACTGGGACGAAGTCGATCAGCAGGGTTAAGAGATTACGCCGCTCTGCTTCTTTGACCAAGTGGTTCTCCTCCATGAGCGCAGCAGCTTCCGCACTCACCGCAAGCGGACTCGCGCCTTCTTCAACCATGCGACGATACCGACGACGACGTTCCTGCCAATCATTGAGGTAGGCAGTCCAAGCGGCTGAACCGACGGGGGCGGTCGTGCCCCATCCGGCCTCTATCGTATCCACGATGAGTTCCGAGAGCGCGGACTGATATTTCTGAGGAATATGCGCCTCGATGGCTGCGAAGATCCAAAACAGGTTCAGTGAAAGCACTTCTTGCGTGATTGCCTGAGCCTGCTCCACCGTCGCCTCGATCCCATATTCCTCCAGCTGCTGAACCGTCACGCCGGTCGGCATCGAGGCGACCAGGGCGACTGCTGCTTGCCTCGGTGTCATCGAGTTGGCTGACATGCTCACCCCCCTCCCTCGTCCACGGTGGCAGAGCATACCCTACTGTCGCCAGTGGGCTCAAACACCTTGTCCAAGCCCGCCCCCTGTGCTAGAGTCCGCCGCATGTTTCGACAGATTTCCACCACCATCTCACGATGGACCTGTGCCGCCAGTCTGTTGGCTGTCTTGGCCGCGAGCGCCGTCGTGTCTGCACCTCTGGCCCACGCCGATGAAAACCGCTGGGGGTTCGGCAGCGACCTGGGCCTCACGTCCGGAACGGTCAATGGCACGGTGTTTACCCTCGCATTCAATGGCGATTACTACATCGATCGAAACTTCTCTGTCGGACCGATGATGCAGATCAGTCCGATGGGCGATCTCTTCCAGGTCTCCTTTGCCGGGGTCGGCCGCTATCACTTTCGTCTCAATAACGGCATCAACGTGGTCCCCTTCTCGGGAATCGGCTTGCTCCACGCAGACCTAGACCGCGGGACCGGCCCCGCGCGCATCGACCGCAGCGACACGAGTTGGTATATCCCTCTTGGTGTCTCACTGGAGTACCAGGCTTCCCATAATCTAGCCTTATCTTCGACGTTGCTCGTCAATCTTCACGACATCGACCTCTCTCCATCACTCTCGGAAAAAGACCGCACGAGTGTCGCCCTGCTGTTTGGTTTCCGCTTCGGCCCTTAGCCGAACGACGGCCCTCTGTTTCATCCAGGCCCTCCACCTGCTGCCAAGAAGTTCGCAGCGCCCACGTCACATAGGCCCAGGCGCTTTGGCAGAGTCCTGCGAAGATGCGGTGCTCTACCCTGTATCATGAAGTATTCGAAAATGTGGGGAGCGGGAGCAGCTAGGCCGCTTTGGCCGGCTGCCAGCGAAGTCCGATGTTCAGCAGTTCTTGCAATAGATCTTTATAGGTATAGCCGGCCTTCTCTGCCGAATCCGCAAAATCTTCGTCGTGCGCGATTTGTGGATTCGGATTGGCTTCCAGCACGTACACATGGCCCTCCGCGTCCATTCTCACGTCGATGCGCGCATAGCCACTCAGGCCGAGAGCACGATAGACACGCTTCGCGAGGCGTTGAATCTCCTCGGCTTTCCCTTCAGGAAGATTCCTGGCTTCGCCTGACCGAATCCCATACTTGTCTTGATACGCGCGGCTCCATTTGACTCGTTCTGTCGCAATCCGGCGAGCGTCCTCCGGCAGCTGGTCCATGATCAACTCCCACACCGGCAAGACGTGCACATGCCCATTGCCCATCACCCCGACATACAGTTCGCGCCCTTCGATGTACTGCTCAATGAGGGCGCCGGTCCCGACGCTCGCGTGAATAAAGGCGACTCGCTCCTTAAGTTTGTCGTCATCCTGGACAATGGAGGCCTGAGAGATTCCCAGCGACGCCTCTTCGGTCACCGATTTGACAATTAAGGGAAATGCCAGCCATGTGGGCCGTTTGACCGTCCGTCCCTGCGGCACCACCATGAAATCCGGGAACGGGATACGGTGGAACGAGAACAGCTTCTTGGAGAGGACTTTGTCGCGTGCCAGCATCAACCCACGTGGGTTACAGCCAGTATAGGGCACGTGAAGCAGTTCAAGATACGAGACGACATTCTGGTCGTACACTGCCACCCCATCGAATTCTTCGAGCAGATTGAAGGCGATGTGCGGCTTCCAGTCTTCGATGGCCGATCGAAGCACCCCGAGATCGCTCTTGACCCCCAAGGGCTTGACGTCATGTCCGAGCTTGCGGAGCGTGGAAACCACATCGTATTCCGTCTTCCACGCGGCGCGGGTCACATCCTGTCCGTTGAGGAGATCCGGCGGTACCAGATCTTCGTGCATTAAGACGAGGATGCGCAGTCGTTTCATACCGCCACCTTATGCCGCCCGCTGCGCAAGTAGTTCATCGTGTGGACGGTCAGCAAAATCGTGAAATCCAACTTCGCCTGCTCTTCCGCGAGCGGCAGTCGCAGATGGAGTTGCCGGCAGCGTTGAATCATGTCTTCGAGCACCTGATCGATTGTATATTGATACTCGCCGGTCCAGGAGGCGACTTTGCGGCGCACCTCTTTTCGAAAGCGGTTCAAGAAAGTGGCGGCGCTCAGTTTATCGGCGTGGACAGGGGCGTCGGAAAATAGTCGCTTCAAGTCCGGATCGTACAATGACGGTCGTTCCGTCCCATAGTGTTTGCGCTTGCGCTCATAGTGCTCGCGCAGGGTCTTCTTCAGGTCGGACAGCGGATCGATCTCCTCATGCGTGACCACCTTGGGCGGCATAGCAGCTAGCCCCTCCATGAGCCCATCGACATATTGAAGCTTCTTGAGTACCGGCCATCCCTTATAGCGGTCGGCCCAAGTCGAATCGGGCGTAAGCCAGACCGCGAAGGTCTCCGCAAAGTCTTCATCCGGATGGCTTTGCGCATACCACACATCGAGATGCCGCACGAAGCTCCGGCTATAAGGCCGGGGACTGTAATATTTGGGGTAGGGATCGGATGAGCGTCCAAAGACCTGTTGCCGACGGCGGAGACGGCGGAGACGATAGGCATTTTCAATGGCGTGGCCGGCCTCATGCCTTAAAATTCGCATGCACCATTCCGGCGTCCCGCCCTCAACCTCGAGCATCTGGTCCATTTCAAGTTTCTCGAGTCGTGGATGGGCCAGGTAAAACGGCACGGCAATCCCCGGCACACCATCCGGAGTAAACCATTCGTTGGACAACCAAACGTGGGGACGGAAGAGAAGCTGTCGCGCTTCGAGTTCGGTGTACAGTTGCTGGATCTGTCCTGACAGGAATGCCCCGTCGAGTGTCACGCCGAGTTGGCTCATGGGGAGGTCCAGGAGCTTCTCGTTCGACCACGAGACCCAGTCCGGCTCATGATCATGGCTGTCAGACGCTGTCACTTCCTGTGTCCGTGATTGTTGCATCGATGTCTTATTCTGCCCAGTCAACCTGCAAGAGGTGCTGTGGGAAATATAGCAGGTGCTTTAACATTGCCCTAATTTATGAAGCCATTCCGTAGTCTACCGCCTATACGTGGAGAATAAATGTCCGATCGAGTGCAAGAATGGACCGACACAGACAATATGTGTCGTAAAGCCGGGCTAACGGAGGCGAGAAAGAAGGGCCGGTGCCGTGGCCCAGATGGCATCGATCGCCGAGCACACGTAGGCGCGGGCCCGCTCATGATCGGTCTCCCAATCCGGTACCGCTTCGTGCAGATCAAGAATCGGCTGGTCATGCCCGAGACAGATCTGATTAAACAGAGGTACGTCACGTCCAAACTGTTCTCGGACAAAGACCTGGTGGTCTCGCCCCATCGCAACGATGAGGTCGGCAGCCTCAACCAGTTCCTTGGTCAGTTGCCGTGGGACGTGTGTGGTGGGATCCGCGCCCTTCGCTCGCAATCGGGAATGGACCCAGTCATGGATCAACTGAGGCTTGGCGTCGATCCCGGCTGAGCTGACGACGCAGGACGTGTTTATTCCAAGTCTGATCTTGAGCGCGTACTCGGCGGTCACGCTCCGAAAAATGTTCCCTGTGCACACGAATAGGACTGACTCAAGTCTCCCCCTCAATCGGTTCTCATCCTTGCTCATCGTCCCCCGGCTGCAGATCGACAGCTACACATCTGAACGCGTAGAATGCCAATCTATGTCACATTCGGCAAGTCCCTCACGCGCATGTCTCAAACTGGACGACGCCACCGAACAGCTTCAGACCAAGCTCCTTCGCCTCGTCGGAGAGACCATTCGCGAATATGGCCTCATCAACGATGGCGACAAGATCATGGTCTGCTTGTCAGGCGGGAAAGACAGCTATGCCCTGCTTGACCTTTTGCTGGTCTTGCAACGGCGTGCCCCGATTCACTTCGACCTTGTTGCAGTGAACTTGGATCAAAAGCAGCCAGGGTTTCCTGCTCATGTCCTTCCTGACTATCTTTCAGATATCGGAGTGCCGTTCCATATCGAGGAACGAGACACCTACTCTATCGTCAAGCGACTCATCCCTGAAGGACAGACCACCTGTTCGCTCTGCTCCCGACTCCGTCGTGGCATCCTCTATCGCGTCGCCACGGAATTGGGCGCGACCAAGATCGCATTGGGTCACCACCGCGATGACCTTGTTGAAACCCTGTTCCTGAACTTGTTCTATACCGGTAAACTTAAGACGATGCCGCCAAAACTACGCTCGAAAGATGGACGGCATGTGGTCATTCGCCCGCTGGCCGCCGTGCGGGAAAGCGATCTTGCCCGGTATGCGGAACTGCGTGCATTTCCCATTATTCCCTGCGATCTCTGTGGCTCACAAGAGGACCTCAAGCGAAAACAGGTGAAGGTGTTCTTGAAAGAATGGGAACAACGATCACCTGGCTGTACGGACAGTATGTTCGCCGCCCTGTCGAACGTAGCGCCACCGCTTCTCCTGGACCGACGGCTGTTCGATTTCGTAGGTCTGCGCGCATCCGACCAGGCGGAGGGGCAAGAAGACGCCTGGTTGGATCAAGACCCTACCCCACTCTCATGAGCCTCACAACTCTACGGAACGAGAATGAGATCGGCGGCATCGATGAGCACCTGAATATCGGCTCGATAAATGGGCATCCCCTGGCGAGTCCGCCGTTGCGGTGAACTCCGGAATTCGCTATACAAAACTCCCTACGTTGGCCGACAGGTTATGGTCCGTGACACACTATTCTGATTTCAACATGTTCGCAGAGCAACTGGTCAAGACAGCCCGGTGGGCGTCTCGTATGGGCTGGGCTCCTGCCACCAGCACAAACTATAGCGTGCGGTTGCCAGACGATGCCGCCCCCGCATATTGCGCGATTACGAGTTCTGGAATAGACAAAGATGCCATTGAGGTCGAACACATCCTCGCCGTCGACCAACATGGCAGGCCTATTGATGGAAGCGGACTGACACCTTCAGCCGAAGCCCCTCTCCATCTGCTTCTCTATCGCACGATGGGAGCCGGGGCCGTCCTTCACACACACTCGCTCCCAGCAGCGCTGCTCTCACAGCTTGCTCTCGATAAAGGGCGAGTATTGCTCTCCGGGTGGGAATTACTGAAAGGGTTGAGTGGCATCGATACCCACGAAGTCGAAATCTCTCTGCCAGTCTTTCCGAACTCACAGGATATGCTGGCATTGTCGGTGCGCGTGGAACAATCCCTTTCACGTGAACGGCCCTGCCATGGATTTCTGCTGGCAGGACACGGCCTCTATGCGTGGGGCAAGGATCTACCTGAGGCGAAACGACATCTCGAGGTCTTCGAATATCTTCTCCAATGCCAACGAGAGGTGACACGTCATGGCCACTCTGCGAATACCTGACAAAAACGTAACCCTACGCGATCCACTCGCCGTCCTGAAATTTCTCGATGTGCGAGACATCGTCCATGAACGATGGTCCGCGGACAGAGAGCTATCTTCCAACGCCACGAACGAGCACGTCCTCGCCGCGTTCGACTACCTGCTCAAGCCTCTCATGGACAAAGGCGGCTACCAGACGGCGGATGTCATACGTGTGGACGGTAACACCCCGAATCTTACCGGGATCCGAGAAAAGTTCCTCCGAGAACATACTCACAGCGAAGATGAAGTGCGTATCTTTGTCGAAGGTCAAGGCTATTTTTGGTTCCACAAGGAAGGACCCGACGATGAAGTCTTCGCCCTGTTGTGCGAGCGAGGCGATCTCATTTCTGTCCCGGCCAACACCAAACACTGGTTCGACTTAGGCGAACCCCCAAAGGTGCGGGCGATTCGTCTCTTCACGGATCAAGCCGGCTGGGTCCCGCACTATACACATTCAGGAATCGATCAGCGATACCGCTGGTAGCTGCCGCATGGTCCGATACGTCCTCATGGACATCGAAGGCACCTTGATTTCGATCGCCTATGTCCGCGACATCCTCTTTCCGTTCGCCAAACACCGTCTTGCACCCTTCCTCCATGAGCGGCGGCGTGACCTCGATGTGCGCCGATGGACCGCAATATGTCAGGATGCCATTGCGCGCGAAACAGGTACGCGCCCTGCGTACGAGGAACTGCCCGCCATCCTGACCGGCTGGATCGATCAGGACCGGAAACTGGCCGGCCTCAAGGTGTTGCAAGGAATGATCTGGGATGAGGGCTATCGACAGGGGGCGTTTGCGCCTGAATTGTATGGCGATGTCTTGCCGGCATTAACACAATGGCGGGCGCGCGGCATCCGCTTGGGAATTTATTCGTCCGGCTCGGAACAGGCACAGCGACTCCTTTTCACGCACACCAACGTCGGAGATGTGACATCGTTGTTCGAGCACTATTTCGATACCAACGTCGGAGAAAAGAAGGTAGCATCCAGCTACCGCACGATCAGCGAACAGATCGGTCTGCCACCCCGTTCCATTCTTTTTCTGTCGGATGTAGAACGCGAACTGGACGCTGCCGCATTGACAGGATTTATGACCGCCCACATCGTACGGCCGGGAACCGATGGGAGCACCCGCCACCCCACACATCCCGATCTCACACACTTGCTCCTAGAAGGATAGACCTTCCTCTTGACGAATGGTTCAGGATACATCGAAGAACGCAGGGAGAAGATTACGTCTTCAACTTTGATGCAAATTGCTTGCGAAACTTGGCCACTTTCGGCCCGACGACAGCTGTACAATAGCCCTGGAAGAAATTCCGAGCAAAATATTCCTGGTGATAGGGCTCGGCTTCGTACCAGGTTCCGGCAGGAACGATTTCCGTCACAATCGGGTTGGCGTAAAGCTTTTCTTTTGTCACCACTGCGATTACCTCCTCAGCAATTTGCTTCTGCTCAGGTGCATGATAGAAAATTGCCGACCGGTATTGAGTCCCGGCATCATGACCTTGCTGATTGAGCGTCGTAGGATCGTGGATGACAAACAACACGTCAAGTAACTCGCGATAGCTGACGACGGTGGGATCGAATGTGATACGGACCGCTTCTGCGTGACCAGTCCTGCCGCTACATACAGCTTCATACGTCGGATGATCTACCTGACCACCCATGTAGCCGGACTCAACCGCCACCACACCCTTCATCTGATCATAAACCGCTTCGAGGCACCAAAAGCAACCGCCGGCTACGGTCGCAACACTGAACCCCGTGTGTGATGAAGATGCGATTTGTCCCATCATAATACAGATCTCTGATGATGTGGTCTGAGAGTGAGGCATGAAAGGTTCCACTCTCTTTCATATCCTACCGCTGCCTTATACCATAGGCTACCCTGCGGCCGCGAACAGTTCTGTAAGCGAGCACGGAGCTCCTCCCGCTTAGCTGTAGGTGGGGGCGACCAAATCGTCTGAATCAGAGAGAGTAAAGAGGGAGTGAGAAAGGCTACGCGTTAAGTTCTTCGTTGAGACTGGCTATGACCCGACTGAGTTTTGCCTCTTCATCGGGGTGAATCTTCGTGAACTGGATCCCAAATGACCCCGCCTTAACCCACCGCACTTGGGCTTCGTCAATCCGCAAAGGCCAGTCAAGCCCGGGGACATAGATACGGCACTCAAACGTAGTCCCTACGACAACCGGAAAATCTGCTTCGACTTTACAGCCGCCGGTAGAGAGGTCCAGCGTCCGACCTTGGCCTTCTCGTTGCTCCCCTGAAAAGGTGCTTCTGAACTGTGATGTAAACCGTGGCTGTTGGCGCTTCTCCACAGGAGGCTCCTCTTTTTTGATGATGCGAGGCTGAGGAGGCCTCAGACTTGTATCCCGCTGTTTTTTTTACGAGAGCCATGACAGCTTCATCCCAACAAAACTAGGAACCCCAGGCTCGTGCAAAGAAGCGCCGGGGTTCCGTGAAGGCCGTAAATCGCTAGGTTACTTCTTCATATTCAACAATACGTGGCCCCGACGGTTCTGCTGATAACAGGATTCAGCAGGGTCCGTGCAGAAAGGGCGCGCCTTGCCGTACGACACGATCGCCAGCTGCTTGGGGCCCACACCCGACTCGATCAGATAGCTGCGCGCAGCCTTCGCTCGCTTATCCCCCAAGACGACGTTGTAGTCGGCCGTGCCCCGCTCGTCGGCATGACCCTCGACCTTCATCACCGCGCCTGGATGCTCCTTGAGCCACTGTGCGTCGTGGTTCAATGCCTCCATTCCTGCATCTGAAAGCGTCCACTGATCATATCCAAAGAACACATCTTGTAAGCCAGCTTCGATGGCCGCTTTTTCCTCTCTGGTTATTTCCGCACGCTGACGGGCACTCATCCCACCAGAGGAGGAAAGCGAGGCAATATCGCCGCCCTTCCCCAGACGTTCTTCCGAGGGATTCTGAGAGAAACCACTTAGCAGTCCCCCTGAACCACCTTTTTGTGCAGTCCCTGCTCCCGTCTCTCCATCGGACTGCAGCCACTTCATGCTACAACCCTGACCAACCAACAGGACGAGCCCCATCGCTGCCACGACAGCTGTTTTCATTCGACTTCCGATCATGATTGTTCCCCCATCCTTGGAATAATATTTCACCCGTGTAGATCAAATATAGCACCTGGATGAAAAAATGGGACTCACCCGGTGTCCACAGCCACTTTGGCTTGAGTTGCCAGGCTGTTGGAGATAGCTCTTGAGGATGGGCAGGAATAGGTAAGGGGGCCGTTAGCCAACTGTCAGGAACCGCGAAAGAATGGGCCACAGAGAGAACAGTTCAGAATTGGGCCGGCTTGCGATCAGCCCACCGAGCCGGCCGCATCACGGTACTTAATGCGGCCACAGCACAGATGAAGGTCAACATGGCCAAGCCCACCATCAGAAAAAAACCAGCCCTGACGTCATGGAGGACAACATGATTCATGATGCGCCCCTCCTCTTGGTGACTATACCCTTACCCACTCAGCCATCCGCAGGAACAAACCCATGGTAGCGTGGGATCCTGCTTTGTCAGCCAGCGTCCACAACAGGGGCAATGTCTTGTCCAAGCCTGCCGCTGCCTGCCATCTGGAGGCCTCCCGCCAGAAAGTCTCACGCGATATTGCTGCATATACCATAGCACCATTCATGCACCCATGAGTCCTGCTTCTTACGGCAAGAATACTGCCGGAAACACGAGAAATCTATGCAGCTTTGGTGGGGGGATAACTCTCTCGAAAGGGACAGACAAATCAGTGGCAAGCTACTGATACTTCGATGGTTCCATCCTGAAGCTTCACGGGAAGTATGGTGCGCCCGGAGGGAATTGAACCCCCAACCCTCGGATCCGAAGTCCGATGCTCTATCCAATTGAGCTACGGGCGCACGTGGCTATTTCAAGCACTTCGAAGGAGACCTTGTCAAGGACGAGGCGACGTCACAACCTTATCCTGACATAACAGGGACAATGATCAAGCCTACTCACACCAGCGTAAGCAGAGTTTCAACCAGCTGACTGATCGATTGATCGTCGGTCGCGATGCTATGGTCGGCCGCCGCTTGATATTTCGGCGTCCGCTCCCGCAACACATCTTGTATTTCATCGACGAACGAATTGGTCCCCGTCAACGATGGGCGCTGACTGTCACCGCCGATTCGTTTCGCGACCGTCTCGACGGAGGCTGTCAGCCACACCACGGTGCTATTCTTCTTCAACGCCTCGACATTCTGCGCGCGAAGTATGGCCCCACCGCCGGTATCGATTACAAGCTGGTCACGGCCGGCAAGCTCTCTGCAGATACCAGACTCCAGATCGCGAAAGTATTCCCATCCTTCTTGGGCGACGATCTCGGGAATCGTACGCTGCGCACGTTTGACAATCTCTGCATCCGTTGACACCAGCTCTCGTCCCAATCGCGCGGCAAGCAGCCTACCCACCGTACTCTTGCCGGTCCCACGATAGCCCACCAGTACGATATTCATGAAAAGCGGGATTCCAGGACAGAGCGCATCACATCGGCTGGAGCAGCCTGATTAGTCCAGAGCTCGAACTGCGCCGCGGCTTGATGAAGAAACATCTCGAGCCCTGGAATCGTGCGACAGCCTGCCGCCTTGGCATCCTTCAGCAGCTGAGTGTCCCGAGGGTTATAGACAATGTCCATGACTGTCAGCCCCGCATGGAGCAATGTCGCCGGCACAGAGGTCTCGTGCATGTTGGGAGACATGCCCATTGGTGTGCAATGGATCAGCACATGAGTATCCGGCAGGATCTTTTGCAACGTACTCCCATCAAGAGATGATTCCTGCACGACCAGCCCTGTCTTCGACTGGAGATCTCGTGCCAAGGCTGTACGTTCCTGGTCATCGATTCCGAATATGGTCAAGCGATCAATCCCAGCCTCTGCCCCGAGCGCGAAGGCAATCGCGCGAGCAGCGCCTCCGGACCCGAGCATGACCACTTTCTGTCCTTTCAAGGCAACCGCGCCCTCACGAAGCGCGCGCAAGGCGCCGGTTGCGTCGGTGTTATGCCCTGTGAGGATCCCGCCGGCAGCCACAATGGTATTGATCGCTCCGATATGACGTGCGGTCGGCTCGATAGAGTCAAGAAACGGAAGGGACGTTACCTTGTGGGGGATGGTCACGCTGGCGCCGCGAAAGTTCCCCAGGCCACGAAGGCCCTTGATCGCATCGCCAATCGCTTCTACGCGGAACGCCAGATACACGAAGTTCAGCCCGAGTTTCTGAAACGCGGCATTGTGAATGGCGGGTGAGAGCGAATGCTCGACTGGATTGCCGATAACACCGCAGAACTGGGTATGTACGTTGATGTCCATGGGTTCGAGAGGTTGCGACTGCTGTTTCATCTTTAGAACAACTACCAGGCACCCATCGTCAGAGTGCGACCTTCACCATTCGTATGGAACCCCTGCTCACGAGATGGTCATCCCTCCATCGATAGGAAAGGTCCCGCCTGTAACCCAGGCTGCCTCGTCGGAGGCCAAATAGAGAACCATATTAGCCACCTCTTCCGGTTTCCCAGCTCGACGGATAGGATAGTGCGACAGAATGGGGTCCAATTGTTCGGGGTTGCTCATCAGCGGAGCGGCCATTGGCGTATTGATGAGTCCTGGATTCACCACGTTGCAGCGAATGCCCTCCTTGGCATAGTCGACCGCGAGGGCTCTGGTCATCGCATCGAGCGCCCCCTTGGAAGCAGCATAGACCGGCAATGTGGGAAGCCCGACCAGGCTCGCGATGGAGGAGATATTGATAATCACTCCCTTCTCCTGCTTCAACATCTGCGGCAAAACGGCTCGCGTCATGCGGAACACCCCGCTCAAATTGACATCCAGGACGTGCGCCCAGGTCGCATCATCGATCTCGTGCAGGCGCTTCCCAAAGTCCCCTACTCCGGCATTGTTAATGAGGATATCGAGCTGCCCGAACTGCTGCACAGTCCGACGCACCGCCTCCTGGACATGGGACTCATCTGTGACCGACCCAGCAACGGCGAAAGCCTTACCCTGCGCCTTCACAATGTCGCTCACGACCCGGTCCAAGTCCCCTTGCCGCCTCCCCGTGATCACGACCGATGCCCCCTCACGCGCAAAGGCTTTCGCAATTGCTTCACCGATACCTGCATTGCCCCCTGTGATGACCGCGACCTTTCCACTCAACCGATTCATGGTGCGTGACCCTCTCGTTCTTCGTGAGTATCAGTGGCCTCACCGACAGACTCAACAGCTTGCGCTGCGGGCCATAAGCCAGATTCGATTTTCCTGGCCACCGTAATGAAACCTGAATGGGCGACCATTCGGTGATCTGGCCGTATGCTGCGACCCTGAATCGACCAGGTCCTCAACAGCGTTTCAAATGTTTCGACCATACCAAAGACCATCGCTCGCTCAAGGGCCTCAACCGTCTGCACCACTTGAGGGACAGTGGGAACGAAACTCAAATACATACCACCAGAACGAAGGACCTGTGCGGCATGCGGTACCACCTGCCAGGGTTCGGGAAGATCAAGGACGAGACGATCGAAGGGCAGACCATCGTCAAGCAGACTGATCCCCTCGTATGCGTTCTTACGAAACGGGATGAGATTCGGCACCGGGCCCATGTATCGTTCAATGTTCGTCATCGCCGTTCGCGCGAAATCCTCACGGGCTTCGTAGGTCACCACCAAGCCCCGCAGCCCCACGGCGCGCAAGAGCGCCATTGTCAGCGCCCCGGAACCGGTCCCCGCTTCGAACACTCGCGCGCCAGGATAGACATCCGCCCACATAGGAATAAGCGCAAGATCCTTCGGATACAACACCTGCGCACCACGCGGCATCTTCAGCACATAGTCGCCGAACGTGGGCCTGAGTGCCAACATCGTCTTGTTACCGGAAAGTGTGACGAGGGAACCATCGGGCTTACCGATGAGATCGTCGTGGGCAATTTTATGACCGCTCAATTGATAAAGATCTCCGGCCTTCAGGGTCAGGGCATACTGCCGCCCTTTCTTATCGACCAAATGGATACGCTCGCCGGATTGAAAATGTGACATCGGGGCCTCATTCTAGAAGTGCTGCGCCAGGTTTTCAACAAGACAACGATCACGATGACGGATTTCTTGACCTCTACCATGTGGCTTCCTTGGAAGATGATTCCACTATTGCAACTGCTCTATCTTCAGAGGCTCGTCGAAATCGCGGCGGAGAAAAATTCCACCACGAATTTCCCTATCCCCATGGATACGATCACCCATTTAAATAAACGGACCCAGAAATAGATGTGACGATTGGGCCTGTTGCCCTATAGCCATCCCTACACACCTGCAGCAAGGTTGCCTCACCTCCACTCAGATATCCTCATTAAATCATTCTAATAGTGCTGCTTTTCCATAGGATTGCGATCAGGCGTTCTCATCAACAATCCAGCACAGGATTTGCTGCGTAGAGAGACAAGAGGGCAGCCCAACAGCACAGAGCCCGGAATGAATCGTTTGACGGATAGCTGTCTCTCATAGAGTAGTGCAAAAGAACGCGAGCCTGCTGAGGTCCCGACCATGCGGGGCACAACATCAGATAGTCAGAGGAGGGGCGACGATATGAAAGAGAATCTATTCCCAACCCCTGAGCCAAAAGAACTTGTCCCGATGGCAAAGGATGTTGATGCAGACGATCCCGAAGCGAGCGACCTCTTAGATGTGATCGGCAAAGACACCTCCGAAGAGGAACAACCAGAGGA
>JAYTTD010000105.1:0-20819 GCA_043745235.1 Nitrospira sp.
CACATGGCCAATCGCGTAGAGCATCGTCACGACGGTCAGGCCGAACGCGATCGACACCCCGTACACCCCGATGCCGAGATGAGGAAAGGCCGAGCCCAGTACCGCGGCTCCGCAGCCGGCGAATACGATCCAGAATGTGCCGATCGCCTCGGCTGCCAGTTTATTCATCATAATAATAGCCTCCACGGAAAGTATGGTCCTGACCCGCACTATGCCCGTGAGATTGAAAAAGCGCAAGCAGTGAAACGCCTAGGGGAGATGAGGGCTGCGTTCTTCTGTTCTCGGACCAGCTGTTTTCGTGTGGACATACTCACGATGAGAGAGGAAGCGAGGATGAAAGACTATCGGGTGAAGGCAGGAAGCATCTTGAAGTCCGTGCGGTTCGACCCCGACGACTGCAAGAAGACCAATCAAGGCATAGAGAATGCCAAAGCGATTCGATCGATGCCCATCGCGTTACAGGGAATGGATACCATCGGCAAGGACGGGACGATCAAGAACGTGATGTCCGGTGTGAATCCTCAGAGCTGCAGAGTGGCGTCCTTCAAAGTTCCGTCTCGGAGGAGCGGAGCATGATTTTCTGTGGCGCATACATCACCAGGCGCCGTCCATGGACCAGATCAGTATCTTCAACCACTCGCATTATGAGAACGTGCTCATCATCCGCGTTCATGGGTCGGTATCAGACAAGGTGGTGACACAACGATTCAATCAGATCAAAGAATTCGAGAGATTGCTCTATAAGAGCAGGACGTCCATGCTCAATTCTTCCTACACACCTCGAAAGATGAATAGAAAGAACGGCTTGGTTGGGCGTCACAAAGGGGGAGCGACCGTGACGTCGTTCTCCCATTTTTTCTCTAACTGGGCGATGGGATACGGAGACGATCTCGCTCTAGCGTAGGATCGAACTCTCTCGCTGCCACTGTCCAGCTTCCTTATTCTGCGATGGCTTCACTGGTATTCGGCGCTCAAAGATCTTGAGTTGATGGTACGTTTTATGCCGTCTGAGTCGATGCAGGGGAAATTAATTTTTCCCATTGACACATTTTTCTAATGGGCGTAAGAGGAATCTAGGGCCCATTCATTCTCTCAATCAGGGGGACCGGACAGGGTGCGCAGCTGTCAACGGGTACCCCCGCCAACTTTCTCAAGAGAGGAGGGTAGCGATGGATGACCTGACTCCACCTGGCCGCACAGGCCCGCCGACTCGAGGACGGGCTTCTGATCGGTCGTGCTAGCCGGTTCTCCACTGGCTGTGCCGTAATGGCACCAAAGACCAATAGGTTACTAGCCTGCTTCCATCATGGAGAACTCGACGCTGGCGCGAGGAACACAAGCGCCTGGGATGCATGCGTGCTCCCCCGATCGGTTGTCCAATGCTCTGGCTGTCGCGCGGGTCTCAGTTTTTGCTGGGCCGAGACAATTGCATAGCTAACATGGCGTCCTAAGCGCCACACGCGGGCGACCTCCCACCTAGTGCAGGGTCGCCCGTGCTGTTCTCGGGTCGTGAAAGTCTTCTCCAACGTCGTTGTTGCGTCGCTGAACACCTCGAGGTACGACAAAAATATGACTCGGCATTTCGCTCGCTCTTGCCTCGTTGGAGAACACTTTGACGAGCCTCGTCAGGATTTATGCTGGGGAAGATTACGAGATCGGCGCCAGAAGTAATAGATCGGAATTCCACTGAGGACGGTCGCGGCGCCATACAACGATTCTGCAGGTCGTTGGACAAGACTGTAGAAGACCAATGTGAAGGATCCGATGACGAGGGCTGCAGGTAAGAATGGATAGAGTGGAGCGCGGTATTGGTGGGGGTCCACGCTGCTTGTACGACGAAGACGAAAGATCGTGGAGAGGGTCAAGGCCATAAACAGCGAGAGAACGAGACCGCTGTAGACAAGAAGCTGTTCGAAGGTCCCGCTCAGAATAAGCAGCGACGCCCAGAGACTTTGAAAGACGATGGCGCGAGCCGGCACTCCGGTGCGGGAGTGGAGTTGGGCAAGCCAGGGACTGATCATGCCGTCGCGCGCCATGGCCCAATACACGCGGGGTCCTGCCCAGGTCATGGCGCTCACCGCACCCGCGATAGAAAGACAGAGGATGGCGGCGACCAGTCTCCCGCTCTGTAACCCCCACAACGCTGCAGCTGCCTTCTCCGCAACCGGTACGATCGGTTCTCGGGCTAGCTCCGTGATCGACAGTGCTGACAAATAGACGACGTTCAATAGCAGATAGATCACGGCAACGAAGGCTGTGCCCCAGATCATGATCCTAGGCAAACTCCGCTGGGGTTCAACAATGTCATTGGCGATGTAGCCCGCGACATTCCAGCCGAGATAGCAGTAGGTCACAATTACGAGCACGATGGCGGCGGCCCCAAGAGATGGTTGAACGGTCACGGGTCGCGCGGTGAGATGGTCCCAATGTCCCCCCACCGCCGATAGTCCTCCGAGAATCAATCCCGCAATGGCGACGACTTTTGTGGTCGTCAATAGCAATTGCATGCGGCCGCCCGTTCCTACACCTCGACAATGCACGAGAGTCGCAAGCCACAACAGCGAGAGCGAGAGACCCTTTGCCAGCCATCCTCGCTCGTCTTCCATCGGAATGACTCGGAGCGCATAGGACGAAAAACTGATGGCCGAAGCCGCGACTGCCGCGCCGAAGCCGATTGTGAAGGAGGTCCATCCGCTGAGGAAGGCCACGAGCGGCCCATAGGCCTCTCGCAGATAGACGTAATCCCCTCCCGCATAAGGGAGGGCAGCTCCCAGTTCTCCGTAGACCATGGCACCACCGAGAGCAAAGAGCGCTCCAACGAACCACAACAGAAGAATCAGTAATGGGTCCCCAAGGTCTCGCGCCATGAATCCCGTCGTGGTGAAGATCCCCCCGCCGATGATGTTGCTCACGAGCACGCAGGAGGCTGTGAACCAACCGATCTTCTGCGTGGCTGATTTCATGCTTGGGTCACTCATTGATGGATGACTCACGGTGTGCGGGATGAGAATCGGGGCTTTCCATTCTTCCTCTCCTTCCCTACCATACTGAGCGATGTCTGGGAAGCAATCCAAAGTCCCTCGTGCCGCCGGAGGTGTGCGACGACGTCGTCAACCTGCCCATGCGTCGACCGGTTTAGCCGCGACCGAACTCCAAGCCGCGGCTTCTCCGCCTGAGATCGCCGAACTATATCGAGCCATCGAGGGTAATGGAGGAAAAATCCTCGCGGCCTATCGGGAGCCCTATGGCGGACGCTGGGTGATGCTGGCAGCCTTGCCGATCGAACTCGTTGACCCGACCCCCTTTCAGCGTAATCTCTCCGACACACACGTTCGCAAGCTAGAACTCGTGATCGGCAAGATCGGGCGGTTTCTCGATCCAATCATTGCGGTCCGTGCGCCAAAGGGTGACCAGGTCGCGAAATACTGGACTCCCAAAGGCAACCATCGGCTTTCGGCGATGAAGACACTGGGAGCGAAGTGCATCGTCGCGATCGTGATACCGGAAGCGGCGGCGGCTTATCAAATTCTCGCGATGAACACCGAGAAGGCGCACAATCTGAGCGAGAAATCGCTCGAAGTCATCCGTATGTACAAAGAACTGGCGCGGCTCGATGATGTGACGGAAGAGGCTTATGCCTTGGAGTTCGAGGAGCCGGCCTTCATGACGTTGGGCCTGTGCTATGAAGCACGACCCAGGTTCAGCGGCGGGGCCTACCATCCGGTGTTGAATCGGGTGGACGAATTTCTGAAGACACCGCTACGCACGGCGATTGAACTGCGGCGAGAACGAGCAACGACCCTGCTGGCGCTGGACGATCAGATCGTCGAGCAGGTTGAAGCGCTGAAAGCGAAAGGCCTGACGAGTCCATATCTAAAGAGTTTTGTGGTTGCCCGCGTCAATCCGATTCGGTTCCGGCCAAAGGATGCCGCTCCCCTCTCATTTGATGAAGCTTTCGACCTGATGGCGACCGCAACGGCCAAATTCAACCCCGAAAAGATCAAGATGGAAGACGTGGCCCGCTCGGGCGGCGCAGCTGATGAGGCTGAGTGACCACTCAATCACCAGGGTTCCCCAGCTTGCCCTTCCTCTCGAAGCCCCTTTAGAATACCTGTCCTAGACAGGATCGACCGGCGGCGTTGATTTCCAACCAGGAGGTAGTGCCATGAGCCTTGCTGATAATACATGTATCCCCTGCCGCGGCGGCGTACCTCCAGTCCCGTCGGATCGTGCACAGGCTTTGCTGAAAGAGCTGGGCCGCGGGTGGTCGCTGAACCAGACCGGCCATCTTGAGCGTTTGTATACGTTCAAGGATTTCGCCTTGGCCTTGGCCTACGTGAACAAAGTGGGGGCCGTGGCAGAAGCGGAAGGCCATCATCCTGATTTCTATCTCGCCTGGGGCAAGTGTAAGGTCGAAATCTGGACGCACAAGATCAATGGCCTGACGGAGAGCGACTTTTACATGGCAGCCAAAGCCGATCGCGAGTTTGAACCGTTTCGCGGGGCTGCCAGTTAACCGCGAGTCAGAGGGTTGTGGTATGAACCCACGAGGTAATAGATGAGCGACAAGGCCAAGGTGGCGCTCGTCAATATGCCGTTCAGCTACTCGAAGTACCCCTCGATCCAACTGGGCACACTCTCTGCGCTGCTCAAATCGAAGGGGACCCCCGTCGACTGCCATCATCTGAACGTACGTTTTGCTTCCAAGATCGGTGTGCCCCTCTATGAAATAATCTGCGAGAAACGGGCGCTGTTCGGCGAATGGCTTTTTTCCTACCTCTTGTTCCGCGACAATCCGAAACGCACTGAGTATCCACGCCTGTTTAAGCCGGTGTTTGAGCAAGTCGCCAAGGAGAGCGGGCATCCAGCCTCGTTCTTCGAAGACATGGCGACAAGGGCGGCACCACAGTTCTTAACCTGGGCCCAGACCGCCATCGACTGGGGGCAGTACAAGATTGTCGGCTTCACTTCCACGTTTGATCAAAATGTCGCGAGCCTGACGATGGCGAAGCTCATCAAGGATCTCTATCCCGACGTGACGATCGTCTTCGGTGGAGCGAATTACGACGGTGAGATGGGACTGGAATACTTCCGGGCGTTTCCCTTTATCGATCACGTCGTGATCGGAGAGGGGGAAGAGGTGTTCCCAGCATTGGTGCGATACCTTCTCGAAGGAAAGACAGGAGTCGTTCCCAGTGGCGTGGCCTATCGAGTGGGAGCGGCGATCGCGTTTACTCCGAACAACTCACTCTTCTCGGACTTTGCGAAGACCGGACCGCCTGATTATGACGACTACTATCATCTTCTGGCGGAGCTGGGCGACTCGGCGCAGGGACTCGATCGGATTCTCCTCTACGAAGGCTCTCGGGGCTGTTGGTGGGGAGAGAAGCACCACTGTACGTTTTGTGGATTGAACGCACAAAGCATGAAGTTTCGCGCTAAATCGTCCGAACAGGCGGCCCGTGAGATGGCCTATCTCTCCAGCCGATACGATACAGCGCGATTTCGCTTGGTGGATAACATTATCGACATGAAATATGTGGAAAACCTCTTCGGTCGGTTTGCCGCCGATCATTGCGATCTCGACGTGTTCATCGAAACCAAGAGCAACCTACATAAGAGCCAGATTCGAACGCTCGCGGCAGGGGGTGTGAAATGCATGCAGCCAGGATTAGAGAGTCTGAGCCTGAATCAGCTCCAGGCGATGGATAAGGGCGTGACACCGATGCAAAATATTATCTGCCTCAAGTGGAGCTGCTACTATCATATCGCCGTGTCTTGGAATATCTTGCTCGGGTTTCCCGGAGAAACGAATGAGGACTACCGGCGGCAGATCGACATGCTTCCGTCCTTGTTTCATCTGCATCCACCAGAGTCGACCGGGAAATTCTGGCTACAGCGCTTCAGTCCCTACTACAGCAGGCCGCACGAGTATGGTGTCCGCATCACAGGTCCAGGGATGGCCTACGAGTATATCTACGATGCGCGGCAGGTGGACTTGAGGAAGATCGCCTACGATTTCGAGTATGAGCTGGACAATTGGACCGTGGACCCTCACCTCTATCAAGAATTGGTCGACCGGGTGGGGGAGTGGCAACGACTGGTTGGTTCAAGCGATCGGCCGTTTCTCTACTACTCGAAGGCAATGGACTATGTCACCGTGTACGATGGTCGCAACCCAAAGGCACCAATACGGCGGCGCTTCGATTGGCCTGCGGCAGGGATCATCGAAGTCTGTAACGAAGCGGCTAAGAGCGCGGACCAGATCCGCACCCTGCTGGCAAGCCGACCCGACAAAAGCGGGAACCGTGACGCAGAGATTGATCAAGCGCTCGGTGCATTGACGGCTGCACGGATTCTCTACGAAGAGCGCGGCAAGTACTTCACCCTCGCCATCCCTGAAAACTCCTATCTCTAGTTGAACGAGCCACCGACCTCATTACATCGACAGTTTGTCGGCGACATTGCGCATCTGGACGCCATGCGCAAGCGAAGCACCACCACGGATGGCGCAGGCGACGTGGACGGCCTCCGTCATTTCTTCGATGTTCGACCCCTTTTCAAGGGAGGCCTGCGTGTAGGCATCAATGCAGTACGGGCATTGGACTGCGTGGGCGACGGCAAGGGCAATGAGGGCCTTCTCGCGTTCCGTCAAAGCCCCTTCAGCAAAGACGGCGCTGTAGTACGCCATGAATTTCTCCCAGAGATCCTTGTTGCCCTTGCCCATCTCGGCAAATTTCCCAAGATCGTGGGGATGATAGTAGGTCTCCATGTGGTCTCCTTCTCGTCGGGATAACAACAGCGGTGGAGCAAGACGTGGGCACACTGTGGCAGTCGGCTAGAGACTAGTAGACTGTGAAAACACTATGCCTCGCTCACCAGAAATTCGGTGGCCCGCATGTCTTGCGCGTCACAGTCTGTGGTGCTGGCGAACTGTGTCAGCACCCTACTACGCGTTGCTGGACGGTTCGGGATCAGCTTGCGTGAGCACCTGCGAAAACCGCGTGCCGACGATGCCGGTCACCTTGGCCATGAGGTCGGTCACTTCTTGCCATTCCTGCGGCAGAAGATCCTGCTTCAGTTGGGGATGAATCGCCCATTGGGCATCGACTTGTTTTCCCTTTCGGCTCACGAGCACCCGAAGCAGTTCCATATCCTTGGTGTGTGATTCGGCTCCTGCAGCTTGGGATAGATTTCCGTTTGAATCTCCCGATGGAGGCGTTGAACGTGCCATACACCCAATCTCCTTCCCTCTTGTCGAAGGAATCATACCTCATCGTAATTCTGTCTGTACACCTACCAGAAGTCCCTGGTGGCCAGCCTGGACTGTTCGGTCATCTGATTGATCTGATGCGAGTGTAGCGGGACTGATGCCTTACGGAGGAGTTGCGTCTTTTTGGAGCAGGTCGAGCATGGCTTGGTGGATAAGCCCGTTACTTGCCACCAATTCTTGCCCGTAAATCGAGTGAGGGTTACCCGTGAAGTCCGTCACTTTACCGCCGGCTTCCCGGAGAATAACAACTCCTGCCGCCATGTCCCATGGATTCAGTATCACTTCCCAAAATCCATCGAACCGGCCGGCCGCGACATAGCAAAGATCCAGAGCTGCTGTTCCAGTTCGGCGTAATCCTTGTACCTTCAACGCGAATCGCACGAAGTGGTTCAAGTTATTATTCGGGGTCTCGCGAATGTCGTAGGCAAATCCGGTCACGAGGAGCGCGCGATCGAGATGGTCCGTTGAGGACACGGAAATGGGAACGCCATTGAGGTAAGCCCCGTGACCGATTTGCGCGGTGAAGAGTTCGTCTCGAGTCGGGTCGTAGACTACCCCAACAATCCCACATCCGTCGCATTCCACCCCGATGGACACACAGTAGGCGGGGAATCCGTGGGCAAAGTTGGTCGTGCCATCAAGAGGATCGATCACCCATTTGTAGCGAAGATGGACGTTGCTCGGTCAACCCACGTTCCTCGGCAAGGATAGGGTGGGTCTGGAAGGCGTCGTGGATGACGTCGATGACCCGTTGCTCCGCCTGGCGGGCTGCGTCAGTGGCGACTGAGATGAGTACGCTGAGGGGGATATCCTGGCCATATTGCAGGGACATGGCACGGCATCATAGCACGAGGCGGTGGTTTACTATGTAGCGCGAAAAGACCTCTCGAACCGGAGGCCAACCAATCATAGAGGCAAGCTTTGACCCATTTTATATCACTCTTATTGACCGAGCAGATGGTATCCTGAGCAAACACAGACTCGTATTAAAGCGATCATGTCACGCAAGCCACAATTGTAACTTACTCTATTGACTTGCTATGCAAGCAATGCTATAAAGCAAGCATGCTTCACTTGGGGGCGCGTTCGTGGAAGAACTCACCGATATACTGGTTGGTCTTGAACAGCGAATCAGCGCCTACAAGAACCGGCTGCAAGAGCTCGAAAAGAAACGTCGCCGTTTGGATGACGAAATCGCCACGATCAAGAAATACTTGGAGTTGGCAGAAACGCTCTATCGCGTTGAAGCCGACAAGGCCAAGCTCGCTAGTCTCTCCAGTCAGTTCTACTCCGACGAAAAAGGTGCTCGTCAGCGACCAAACACAGATGTCACCGATCAGTCGAGAGAAATCCTTATGGGGCGGAGCAAGTATTCCGGGAAAAGCGTGTCGGAAGCCGCATACGAAATGCTTCGCGAGGCGAATCGCTCGATGCATGCAAAAGAGCTTGTGCAGCGATTGGTCGAGGGGGGCCTCCAGATCAAGGGGAAAACGCCACTAACATCTGTGGCCACTTCCTTGAAGCGGGATAAGCGGTTCAAGAAAGTAGGTCCAAATACGTTCGAGGCATTGGAAGAGTCCTTAATCCATGCAGTGTAGTGTGTCTGGGCTAGTGAGACCTCAAAATACTCGAAAGGGGGTGAGAGTCTTGGCGACGAAGAAAGCAGCAGCAAAGAAGAAGAAGAAGTAGTCCCCGCCTTGATTCTAACGTCGGGAGCGAGGCCACTTGCTCCCGACGTTAAATCGCATCTCAGTTATCCGCACATTACAAATAATCCTGCCTGTATTGGCAAGACTGCGTCAAAATTTCTATTCAAGAGGATGCACGTTAGGAAGCTTGGAGGGCCACTAGCGATGCGGATCGCGGTGCGGCCATGGCAGAACGAGGCCCAGACGCAGCAACTGCTTCGTCGGCGTTGAGCAACACCCAGCTATCGGGGTGGGCGAGAATCTGTTGAACGAGGCGTGTGTGTATCGCATGCCCTGAACGCTCGGCGATCAAGTGCCCGATAAAGGGTACACCGAGCAGCGAAAAGTCTCCGATCAGGTCCAGAATCTTGTGTCGCACGAATTCATTGGTAAAACGAAGGCCTGACTCATTGAGAATGCCGTCTTGAGAGAGAACGATCGTATTGTCAAGATTGCCGCCCTGGCCGAGCCCCCGAGCCCAAATGGCTTCCACTTCTTGCAAGAACCCAAATGTTCTGGCATCCGCGATCTCGCGCTCAAATGCATAGGCTGAGTGCTCATAAGCATAAGTTTGAGTCTGGATCAAAGGATGGTTGTAGTGGATGGAATAAGTGATTTTGGTGGTCGAAGACGGTTCGATACGAACTCGACGAGTTCCATCCACCACCTCAAGAGGCCGTGTGATTTTTAAATAGGGTTGCCGCCGACTCTGGGAAACAATTCCGGCTGACCGAATCAAACGAACAAAGTGTGCCGCGCTCCCGTCCATGACAGGAGCCTCGCCGGCAGTAAGCTCCACATAGACGTTATCAATGTCGAGTCCAGCCAATGCGGCCAGTACGTGCTCAATCGTCTGTACCTGAAAACCATTGCCGCTGATGGCGGTGCAGAGTTCCGTCGGCACCAAATGCTCGACGGAAGCCATTAGGGATGCTCTGTTTTCGCCATTCAGGTTTACAAAGACTATGCCCGTGTTGGGTGCGGCAGGCCTAAGCGTGAGGGTGACGGGCTGTCCGGAGTGGAGCCCAACTCCTGCACAACTCACTGCATTTGCTAATGTTTGTTGAGCTCTCACGAATCACCTCATAATATTACACAGATTGGTCTAAGCAACTCGTGTGCCAACCAGCTTTCTATCGTTAAATTGTCATATGTTATTGGTAGTAAATAGAAAATAATTATATTCGGTGGCATGAAGTTGTGTGGCAAAAACATGACACCTGTGACTTTTCAGAAATTATCGAATCGTAAATCACGCCCGAACGTATAAATATGACGAACCAGCACAACTGAGCATGGAACGGGTCCCGCGATTGGCAGCAAGGGTAAGCTAAATCGCTCACGTTCGGTTGGTTGAGGAGGAGCTGGAAGCCGCTTGCCGGATTAGAGTGTTTCCACTTGGTGGCCACAAAAACTACGGCCGGGGATCCAACTCGATGAGTCCTTTCCGAATGGCCAGAATGGCCGCCTGTGTGCGGTCGTAGACCTGTAGCTTGTGGAAAATGTTGCGCACATGGTTTTTGACGGTCTTTTCGCTCAGGTCCAAGTTATTGGCAATTTCCTTGTTCGTCTTGCCATCTGCGACCAAGCGCAGGACTGTGATCTCTCGTTCCGTCAGATCGTGCTCGACCCATCCCGGCTTCTTTCCTTTCTTCTGAGACATCAAGGAAAACTCCGCCAAGATCTTGCTCGCCACGGATGGATGGATCAGCGACTCGCCCTTGTAGATCGCACGAATCGCAGCGACGATCTGCGAGGACTCTGAATCCTTCAAGAGATATCCGGTGGCGCCGGCGCGCACCAAGTCGAAGATGTACTGTTGCTCGTCATACATGGTCAGGGCCACGATTCCGATGTGAGGGAACTCGCGCTTGATTTGTCTTGTCGCTTCGACCCCGCCCATCCGGGGCATACTCACGTCCATCAACACGACGTCCGGAACCAACGTCTTGACCTTCTCGACGGCTTCCATGCCATCCTGGGCCTCGCCCACGATATGAATGTCATCTTTCATCTTGAGGATTGCGGCCAGCCCTTCGCGTACGACGCGGTGGTCGTCCGCGATGAGCACCTTAATTTTCTCCATGAGGCGTCCTCTCTTTTTTAGCCAAGGGAATGTCAACAACGATGGTTGTGCCATGCCCTTTCTTGGACTCGATCTTGCCTTCACCACCCACGAGCCGAGCCCGCTCCAGGATTCCGCGAATCCCGAAGTGATCCCATTTATCAGGATCACGCAGCACGATGTCCATGTCGAATCCCACGCCGTTATCTCCGATGGTGACACGGAGGAGTGCGGGGTCGATGTCCAACCTCACGGTGACACGAGTCGCTTTCGCGTGTCTCTCCACATTGCTGAGGGCTTCTTGCACAATGCGAAACAGAAAGATCTTGGTACGCGGGAACAAGGTCTGTTCATCGCCGGATACCCGAAACTGCGTCTTGATATGATACTGGGTCTCGTACGAGGTAAGATAGTTGGTCAGGGCTGGGAGCAGCTCCATCTTGTCGTAGTGGAGCGGGCGGAGATTGAAGATGGCTTGCCGCGCTTCATGAATGGCCAGCTTCAGTTGTGCTTTGCTTTCGCGCAAGGTGGCCAGGCTGGCTTTCGGATCTTTTCGAATCAGTTGCAGGCTCAGATCCAGCTTGAAATTCACCCCAGCCAAATTCTGCACGAGGCCGTCGTGCATCTCGCACGCAATGCGTGTCCGTTCATCCGTCACTGCCACACCCGTCTCTTTGACATACAGTCGATAGAGCGATTGGTATTTATTCAAGGATTTCTCGATCTCTGCCGTGGCGCGGATACGGGCTTCGATAAGCTCCCACATGAATTTTGCGCTTGCCCCGCCGATGATGGTGACACCCATCCGATGGAAGTCTTGGAGCGACTCCCAGACCTTGGCACTGCCCGACACGTCGATGAGGAGATCCACATGCTCAAGGTCCAAGAGTCGCCGATAATCGCGGGTCACGGGGATGCCGAGCCGCTTCGCTAGTGCGATGCCCGTGGCGCTTGCCTTGATTTCTGCTACGCCCACAATCTGCACCAGCGGGTCTGCCGCAAAGACCTCCAACAGAGCCGTGCCCCCACGGCCTGCGCCAATGATCGCCACATGCGTGCCGCTCGGTACTCCGGTCTTGCGTGAGCGTCTGGGAGACATGGCTTGGCTTGTCGGCATCTTGACGCCTACTCGTTAATACATTGCGCCATATCGCAGGCCAACGAACGGCGGAAGGGCATGGAAAGAACGATGAGGAGAAAGGAGGGACCCTGCGCAGCCCTCACCGCTCGCGGCGTTGCTGGGCCAACGTTCTCAGCTCGTCCATGAATTGATCAATGTCTTTGAACTCGCGGTAGACAGACGCAAAGCGAACATAGGCAACCTGATCCAGTTGATGAAGCTCTTTCATCAACTCTTCGCCCACGATCCGACTCTCGATCTCGGTTTCACCCATTTCCTGAATGCGTTTCTCAATGCGATCCGTCACGGCTTCGATGGTCGCAGTACTGATGGGCCGTTTTTCGCAGGCCTTCTTGAGGCCGGCGAGAATTTTTGTACGGTCGAACGACTCCCGGCGGCCGTCTTTTTTCACGACCACGGGAAGGATTTCATCGACGCGTTCGTAGGTGGTGTAGCGACGCTTGCAGCCGAGACATTCGCGGCGGCGGCGAATAACCTCGCCCTCTTTCGCCATACGCGAGTCTACGACCTTGTCTTCGAGTTCATCGCAGAACGGACATTTCACAAGCGGTGATCCTGCCCCGTCTGACGCGGCTTAGTAGGTATAAAAGATCGGGAAACGGCTGCAGAGCGCTTTAACCTGAGTGCAAACTTCCTCGAGTATCGCGGGGTCTTGCCGATGCTGCAGCGCCCGGTCGATCAGGCCTACAATCTCTTTCATCTCGGCTTCCTTCATCCCACGGGTAGAGACAAGGGGGGTTCCCAGTCGAATGCCACTGGCAACGGCCGGCGGCTTTTCGTCGTAGGGCACGGCATTCTTGTTCACGATAATACCGGCAGCGCCCAAGGCGGCGTCCGCTTCTTTGCCCGTAATACCTTTGTTGGTCAGATTCACCAGCATGAGATGTGTGTCCGTGCCGCCCGACACAATCTTGTACCCGCGGTCGAGGAGTCCTTGGGCCAGCACCTTCGCATTGGCAATGACCTGCTGTTGGTAACGCGTAAAAGCCGGTGAGAGGGCTTCCTTGAAAGCGACAGCCTTTGCCGCGATCACATGCATGAAGGGTCCGCCTTGTATTCCTGGGAAGATAAACTTATCGACTGCTTTGGCATGCTCAGCCTTGCACATCACAACGCCGCCTCGTGGTCCACGCAGAGTCTTATGGGTCGTCGTGGTGACAAAGTCGGCATAGGGAACAGGATTCGGATGGAGCCCTGCAGCGATCAGACCGGCAATGTGGGCGATGTCAACCAACAGATAGGCGCCGACCGACTTGGCAATCTGTTGGAATCGTGGAAAATCGAAGGTACGCGCGTAGGCGCTAGCACCTACGACGAGCATGCGTGGCTGGCATTCCTCCGCCAGCTTCTGCACCACGTCATAGTTGACGGTTTCGGTCTCACGGTCCACGCCATAGGAGAACACACGGAACAGGATCCCTGAAAAATTGACCTTGCTGCCGTGGGTGAGATGACCGCCTTGGGCGAGGTCCATGCCCAGAATAGTATCGCCAGGTTTCAACACAGATAGATAGGCCGCCATGTTGGCCTGCGACCCTGCGTGCGGCTGCACGTTCACGTGTTCCGCGCCGAA
Organism: Nitrospira sp.; assembly: GCA_043745235.1. Classification (GTDB taxonomy): domain Bacteria; phylum Nitrospirota; class Nitrospiria; order Nitrospirales; family Nitrospiraceae; genus Palsa-1315. The sequence continues at coordinate 13,741 of JAYTTD010000105.1, forward strand.
GATCTGCTTGCACCGCTCAATGGCAAGATTCTCCACGGTATCTACGTGCTGACACCCGCCGTAGTACCGTTTCCCCGGATACCCTTCGGCGTACTTGTTGGTCATGAGAGAGCCCTGGGCGGCCAGGACGGCGGGACTGGCGAAATTCTCCGAAGCGATCAAAATCAGCTTGTCACGCTGCCGCTCTTCCTCAGCGGCAATCGCGGCATAGACATCCAGGTCTGTGGCTTTGAGTGCGTCTAAAGAACCGACCATATCGTTCACGATCGCTCGTTCCCTTATTAAGCCTCAGCGGGGGCCGTTTCGACTTCCTGTTTCTTCACGACGTGGATCACTACGGTTGCAGTCACGTCCCGTGGAAGCTTGATCGGCACGGTGAAGGTGCCGAGTTCCTTGATCGGATGGTCCAGTTGGATCTTGCGCCGATCCACTGTAAATCCCTGTTCCGCCAATCGTTCGGCAATGTCTTTGCCCGTAACTGACCCGAACATCTTGTCGTCCTTACCGACCTGGGCCTGCACAGTGATGGACACAGCCGAGATGCTCTTGGCGTGGGTTTCGATCTCCAGCTTTTCTTTCTTCGCCCGTTCACCGGCAACGCGCTTAATATGCTCAAAAGCCTTGATGCTGCGACTGTCGGCCAGCACCGCTTTTTTGCGTGGGAGCAGAAAGTTCCGTGCGTACCCAGCTTTCACATCGAGCAGATCGCCGAGATGTCCGACCCCCTCCATCGTTTCTTGTAGAATGACCTTCATACCCCTAACTCCTTCTGTTGGAAAGGGAAAGAGGATACTGTGAGGCCGGCAAAAAGTCAATTCTCATTGTGCAGAAGATGCTCCCTTGGTCATGGTCGCGGGGCGATCTTGAATGGGAAAGTAGCCCGCTTGACAGGCTGGACAGGTGTAACAGGCCAACCGTATGATGGCGAACGCCAAATTATAGACCACTCTTCAAGGATCTCATGACCGCACGAGACCTTCTCGAAACATGGGCGCTACGCTTTGAAGCCGAACAGAAACGGGTGAGCGGCATGGCCCTTGACCAGCCAATTACTCCGGTAACAGGCTCACTTGTGCATACTATCGGTACGCTTCATCTGTATGAGCTGACGCTCCCGCACGGCTCGTCCATCGAGCATGACACTCCCCTCTCGATTATCCCTGCGAACGATATGGATCCAACTGAAGGCGTCGTGCTTGGCGGCCAAGACAATATGGTCCTTGTGCAGACATTCGATGCTATTGGACAGTCCTGTACCGACGCAACCGTAATTCCCGATCGTGCCGGGCTTCTGGCCACGTCAGCCAAGCGGTTGCATGACATGCTCGCACAGCCCGACGCCTATCGACTCGGACCGGCAGACCGCTTGACTCCCCTCCTCGAGGCGACGACGGGAATGGAGGAGCTTCCCGGGACCGGCACCGGATCGTCACTCCTCACCACCATCTGGACAGACAAGCTCTCGGCCCGCAGACAGCAATTGGCCGCGCATGCAATCGAACTGATTCGCGCGAATAAACGCATCCTCGTGGTCTGTCCTGATCACCAGGCAGCGGATGCACTCGTCGGAACCATCGCGCGAGCCATGAAAGCCGTAGGCCTCATATATAAGACCTGGGTGAGTCGCTATGAAATGGCATTGGCCCAGCAGGTCGAGGGTATCGGGATTCAGGAGTTGGGGTTCGAAGCGCAGATGCACCAATTCTATGCCAAGTCGCGCGCGGATAAGGCCGCGCTCCGGCGCAAGTACGAGCGATTCCGAGAGTTGACCCCCCTGTTGGCGCACAAGCGACAGAAACAAAAGGATCTCGATGAAGTGCGCCTCCTGGAGTGGCGATTGCTGACGCAGCTCGGCGACCTACAAGCCAAGATCAAAGATGTAAATGCCACGTTGGCTGAGTATGAGAACCTCCCGCTCATGCGACGACTCAGCCTGCAGGCCGTCGGGAAAAATGTCGAATCCCTGAATCAATATCTCGAGCTGTATGAAAGTCAGTGCGCCGAGCTGAGGGGAGAACTCGATATCGCCAAAATGCGCATCAATGAACTGGTACCTGAGGCTGCTGTGCCGAAAGACATGCGGCCTGAATTTGACGAACTCAAAGAAGAGATCGTCCATCTGGGTGGAACAAAAAAGATCCGGGAATTGCTCGCGGCCGAAGAAGACACAAACCGCCAGGCGTTCATTCAGAATCGTCGCCTCGTGGTCACCACGGCATTGCGAGTGCTGAGCGATCCCCTGTTCAGTCGCGTCCGGTTTGATGTCTTGATCGCCGATGAAGCGCCGTGGATCGCAGCGGCTCCCTTGCTCGGCGCCGCAGGGCTCGTCCGCGAACGGATTGTGATCAGCGGCGACCGGCGCGACATCGCGACATCCGGACTGTGGACCTCACGCGAGTCACAGCTTCGATGATCGAAGCCGCTTGCTTGACGGGGACCTCAATAATTCAGGATAATCCGCCTCCACCTTGATATGCCGAAGTGGCGAAACTGGCAGACGCACTAGATTCAGGGTCTCTTCCGACCTCCTGCACATAACCACTCGTTACCACGGCGGAAATCATTACTTCATGAGACGTTGCGCTGTTTCTACGAGTGCTATGTGGTGTGGTGAAATGGGGTCAATTTCAGTCAGTTTAGGCCCACACGTAACACGCCCGCTAACACGTATGGTATTTACCTAGGAGTATGCAGGGTTTAGCGTCCAGGCCTCTGCTTCTTGCGCGGTAGAAACGCGAATCGCCACTGCTCCATGCTAGGGTTTTACAATAAAGGCGGGAGACATGGGTCTCCGCTCGCGGGTGTCTTGATCGATGCGCTTGAGGGCCTCCAATTGACTGGCCAAGACGTTGATCTGTCGGTCCCGTTCTGTGAGGGTCCGCTCCCGTTCCTGAAGCCGCCGCTGTACGGCGTGAAGCGCTGCGTGATCTTTGTCCTTTGTCGCCTGATCGGTGTCTTTGAGGCTCGTCGTCTGGTCCTGGGTTGGGACAGGTGAGGGGTCCAGCATTCCCCCCACTCGTTTGGCTCGGTCCCTGAACAAACTCCGCACCTTCACATTAGGCCCATCAAGTTCGCGCTCTAAGGCCTCCCAGACAAAGTCTTCGGTGACCTTCGGCACGCCAGCACTCTGGCCTGTCAGAAAATTCGGGCCGCTGCCGTTGGCCTGAAGCAGGTCCAGCCAGGCGCTGCTGACAGAGGCTAGGCGGCTATCCGGGGCCAGAGTCCTGACCTGTTGGAAGGACGCCACGGCCCGTTCTCGATTGTGAAATAGTGCGATCAGCCCCTGCAGGTAATGGTCCTTGGGACAGGACTTCCGAACAGGACAGCTCGCGACCCGTGTGTATTGCTCGTGCGCTAAGGCATCTATCAACGAGACATCGGCGGAATCAGCGCGCAACAATGGGGCGAAGGGAGACGGAGGCATGAGGTTCGCACAGCCTGCCAAAACCCCAAGTCCGAGCATGCTGGCGGACGGAATGATCCAAGCTCTGTTCCTCATTGCACGCCTCTTCTCGCTGTCGTGAAGAATGCGCAAGCACTCCATGCCATTTAGAGGATACCACCAGCCTCTATGAACGCAAGACAGAAAGCATGACTTAACTGACAGCCTCTCGATAACTTCCCCTGCCTTCTCCTGCAGTCGGTCTGCCTCTCCCTCGGCCGGGAGTAGGGTGAGGGAAGACCCGACTAGTCCTACGTAATTGCGAGCTGGCCGAGTCGCCAGTAGCCCCATGTATCTCCTTGCGATAGAGTCAGTGGTACAATGTTATCCAACTGATTCCGGAGGTGTCATGGCCAAAATTCTCGTGATTGATGATGAGCAGGGCATTCGAAACCTTCTTGACACGCTCCTTCGTCGGAAGGGCTATGACGTAATCCTCGCTGATAGTGGTGAGAAGGGCCTAGAGGTCCTTCGCCGAGAACGGCCCGATGTCTTGGTACTGGATCTGAAAATGCCAGGGATGGATGGGCTCACGGTCTTGGGACAGGTCCGTAGTTTCAATCCCACGCAACCGGTCATCATTTTGACGGGAGCGGGGACTCCAGAGTCAGAGCAGCAGGCCCGGGCACTTAGCGTGACCGAGTTCGTCGAAAAAGAGTTCTCGCTACATCTCCTGGGGGATGCGCTCAAGCGCCTGCTCAACACTCCCGTCGCGACGACATAGCCTCACGTGACGCCTCGCTCTATTCTCATCATTGACGACAATGAACAGCTCCGTACCTTCCTTCGAAAGGTGCTGGAAGAGGCAGGGTATCTGGTCTTTGTGGCACCCAATGGTCAGGAAGGGCTTCGCCAATTCCGGCAGATGCCCACTGCACTCGTGATCACGGACCTATTGATGCCCGAAAAGGATGGGCTGGAGGTCACAATGGCCTTGCGTCGTGAATGGCCCAGCGTCAGAATTATCGTCCTCACGGGCGCTTCAGGAGAGTGTGACTTTCTTGATGCCGCCAGGGTCCTCGGCGCGCATCGAACGATGAAGAAGCCCGTTACAATCAAGGACCTACTTCAAACGGTGGTGGAGGAATTATCCAAGCCACCTGACGTTGAGTAAGTCCAAACCACAGAACGAACTAGCTAGTGCTGTGTGAGTTGACTTCACCGTGCTGATAACCCTCTGATTTGCCACTGCCGCCATGGCTTCATGCGAAGGACGCGACCACGACTATCACGAAAGGAGGATGATGGGTGAAGAAGGTGGGCAACGGGGTCAGAGATCTGACCGTTCGAGAACGCGAAATTCTGGAAGGTATTTGGAGCGGTCTTCCTAATACAGAGATCGGGGCCATCTATGGAATCAGCCCCCGCACGGTCGAACATCATCGGAGAAATATGTTGCGGAAATGGTGCGTGAACAACACAGCGGCGCTGTTACGACTCGGCGTGGCCCGCGGTCTGTTAAAGGTGTAAGTTGTAGAAGGATGTGGGGGGGGGCCGTATAGGGGTCGAACCTACGGCCCGCTGATTAAGAGTGGCAGAAGGCCAATGATTCGAACAGCTCGATGTTGCGAAGGTTTCCCCGTTTTAGCTTTACTAACAAGGGCTTGAGATGATTCGATACATTCCATTGATTCTATAGGATTCGATCCATTGTGCAGATTTTTAGCACAAATTTAGCACACACTTTTGGGGTGAACCCCTCCGTTGAGACACTCTGGGATTAGCACACTTCGTATTTATTTGTCGCCTCGCACATTTGCTGGCTGAAAAAAATGCATGGTCGCCGCTCCGGACGTGTCCGGCGAGGCCACGGTCCGCTCGAACTCCTCTGGTGCGCGGTAGCCGAGCGCCGTTATAGTACTGGTCGATGAAGGCTACCATGTTCGTGCGCAGGTGCCTCAGGTCCCGATAGGTATGGGCATAGATTTTCTCCCGTTTCAGTGTGTTCATGAAACTCTCGCAGCAGGCATTGTCATAGGGGTTGGGGTGAACCCCTCTGGAGGAAGAGGCCTGACTTCACGCGGCGAGTTCGTATGTGGTCTCAACTTCTCCGTTGGGACTGCAAGAAGCCGCACTACGCGAAGGGTCTCTACTGCTGTGCGTTCATCGGCTGACCTCTCAATTGAGAGGTCAGCCATCCTTGTTTCGTCAAGGCATCACCGAGAGACTCCATGATCTCGGCCAAGTTGAGCGCTAATTGCGCCTCTTTCTTTCCGCGAACTTCCTCGGGCAACAGGTTGAGTGCACTCCAGACAAAGGCTGACGCATCCATCATTTGCCAGATCGGATATCCTTGAACGGTCTCGAAAGCCCGCGCTTCCACGCGTACGGGACGTAAGGCGATCCCGAACAGATAGCCCCCGCCAAAAAAGATGGCCGAATTAGTGAGCACTTCGACACCCACATTGGCCAGGAGGAGAGCCGGGTTCCAGGCGGTGGCGAGCCCGAGCACGATGGTTTCAGCCGATACATCCGCGAAGGCGCCAGCTGCCAACCACTGCCAGCGAACTTTTCCATAATCCAAGATGCTGCCGGCGAGAACGAGATCCGCTCCCAAGCGACGGCGGAACTCCGTGAGCTGGTCGGCATTGGGGAGTGCACCGGGTTTCAGCTGTAACTCATTAGCCAACGCATCGGTCTGCTCTAATGGGACAAACCGAAATCCGTATCCAGTGGCGAGTCGGCTCAAGAGAAGCCATCGGGCCTCTTGCTGAATGTCCCGCAGGGCTTGAGCGATCTGGGTTGCTTCTTCTTCTGGTGACAGGGACCCTTCTACTGTTTTCACAGCGGAGAGGTTCGTGATTTCGAGATCGAAGCCAAACGGCAGAATCGCCACAACGGGGCGTTCCTTCAGATCCTCCACCTTGGACTGAGTGACGGGGTCGAATCCGACACAGCCCGTGAGTGTCACGTCAAGTATGCAGCATACGAATGCAATCTGATGAATGTAGATTGGCAAGGGTCTCATGAGGCCTTCCGTAGAGGTCAACAAGGGAACAGCAGGCGGCGCGCGGGCCTGGTCCCTCAAAGAGATCAGCACATGCGTTCCGGTTAGCTAATGGCTTGGAGGAAAATTAAATGCGGTAGATGGAGACGCGTTGATGGAGGCGGAGTGCGGGGAGGTCGTGCACGGAAGTACAGTCTGTCCGATGGACTGCTTCTGCAAAGACGAGTGGAAGGGAGGTGCTGGCTTGTGCGATCAGAGCACTACTAAACCAGCCTTCAACAGAGAGCATGTCCGGCTTGAGGCCTGAGGCAAGCTGCGCGAGAGCGTGCTCATCTTGGGCACTGGTTTCCTGCGTGAGGTTGATTTGGTCAGCAAACGCGAGACAGCCCAAGAAGAGCCATGCCGCGAGAAGACCCGAACTGGTCACGAGAACGAGCCGTGTTCGACGATCAGTCCGCATGCCCGTAAGTCTAGTATCGGCCTCGCACCCTGTCAATGCTGAGTCCTCAAAGCAGCAACAGAGCGTTCGTCGGACCTAGATTCTCTAGAGCAGGCGAGAGGAATTTAACCTCCAACCTTCGGTTTACAATACCGTCGCATTGCTCGGTGCAGGACAAATATATGGCTGAGGCTGACCTTTCACACGTAGACTGTGCCAGTTTTTCCTACTTCCATTGGATCTCCAAGGCG
>JAYTTD010000106.1:0-5444 GCA_043745235.1 Nitrospira sp.
AAGGAGGCACGATCGTGAACATCCATCAGTGCCTGTCCGAAAGCCGCATCAAATCAAGTGAGCTTCCACCCGGTCTCGGCTATCTTGGACAGCAATGATCGTGTGGGTATTATTCAGGCTACATCTATCCAACAAGACAGGTTCCTGTCTGTTCAAAATTGCTCAGGTGGCAAGGATTGAGACGGAAGCAGATTGACTCTGCTTCCGTGCAGGATCAGCGCTAAGAGGGGACTAGCCATGCAGGACGATCATGAGGAGAGAACTGTGGGCGTGCTACCCGCCGTTGTCGTGAATGAAGCCCAGCGTTCTGAACCTATTCAGGAAGAAACATACCCATCAGCGCCTCGTGCCTATCAACGTGGTGTGCTGATGTTCAGAATGACTGGAAATGATTGAGCTAGGGCTATTTTGAAGAAACTTTCTTGTGGTCGGGCAGTGTCGGCAAGCGGGGGCTCACAAGTTCGATTCGCATGATCGGCCCCATGAGCTGTAAGGGTCCTTCAAATTGTACAAAGCTCGGCACTTCATCGGCCAGGATCCAACAGTCATAGTGAAACTCGGCCGGGATCTTGCCGATGGCCTTTCCGAGTAACTCCCGAATCATTCCGATATCCGGCTTGAAGACATACTGCGCTGCCTTGCGTGACAGGTCGCCTATGCGGACGGTGTGCTCACGTACCTGAAGCAACTCCAGTTTGATGACCTCTGGTGTCGGCGTGAAGGCGAGAAAGCTCACCGTTTCGCTGGCACCTTTTGGTAGGTTCAACAGCATGGTGACAAAGATACCGTTGTACACGTCTTTTGGCAGGGTAAATGCTCCGGTCAGCACCGCCTCCTTCCCATCCTCTCCCGTTTTTGAGCGAACCTTGTATTCCCCCGTACTGCGGTCCATCGAGACCTCGATCTGGTCAGGAAACGACGGGCCGCGTTGGACCAGGCGATAGCGGAGCATCGTAAACACATGCTGTTGCGAGAAGGTCACTTTCTCATCGTGCAGAGAGCCATCCTTGAAAGTGAAAACCAAGTGGCTTTCGACCAGATCGCTCTCTTTGACGACTTGGGTCATTTCACCCTGGCCAATGATTTCCCCGGCAAGCGACCGCACGAGAAGAAAGCCGTGCGTAGTGCCCTCCGGATACCGCACCGCGACAGGCGCGGCCTGTACAGGGGTGGACACGAGCGCGGCGATCACCATGATGACCGCGAAGCATGTGGAGGTTTCAGGAGAGCCCAGAATGGTTTTCAGGTTACAGGACATAGTGTGGAGCGACGCCCTTCATTCTCGCAGCAACTCAGCCACGGGTTGGAGTTCTTTTACATGCTGGGAGACAACCTTCACAATGCCGATGATGGGAATTGCGAGCAGCAGACCCCATACTCCCCATAGCCATCCCCAGAAGAGCAACGCAATAAATACCGCCACTGGATTCAGTTTCGCGATTTTGCGGTCATCCAGGTCATGACGAATATGCCAATGAAGGTGGCGATCGCCAGCGAGCTGCCCGACACCAAGAGCGCCATCCAGAAGGATTCAAATTGCATGAAGCCCGCCATTCCCGTCGCGATTGCGATCAGTGCGGGCCCCAAGTAAGGAATGATGTGAAGGACACCCGCTGCGATTGCCCATCCGCCGGCATTGTCCAAGCCGATCCAACTGAACGCTGACCAGGTCAGGAGTGCCAGAAGCACGTTGGCCACCAACATTGTGAACATGTAGCCCTGGATGGACAGATTGATTTCGTCCAAGATATGCACCGTGACTTTCTTATCCGATAGCGAAGGGCCGGTCAATCGCACCAACTTCCGCCGGCCAGCAACAGAAAGAAGACCAAGATAAGCACCATGGCCGATTGGCTGATGAATCCGAACAGTTCCATGGACCCTGTCCTTAAGAAGTCGCCCAGCTTAAACGCGGGTTGGTCTGTGACGATGTGTGTTGCAGGCTGCTTGGGTGTCGAGTGGATATCCGCAGCCTGGCTGGTTGCCTTATCGATCTCGCGCGCGGCGGCTTGCACTTTTTGCATGGTGGTGGGCTGTCCCTCACGCAGGCTGAGGAGTGTGACAGACAACTTGCTCGCCGCTTCGGGCAACTGATCGAGAATGGCCTGTATCTGGCCGCGCACGTCCATCGACACACGGTCGGTGAGAGGAGCAGGGTCCGGCACCGACGTGCTCTCCATAGGAAGGCATTCTCCGCTTGAGCCGTCTGGCATACTCCGTGGCTCAGGATTTACGCCTACAGGTGTCACAGCGATAACGTTCATAGCGTATGATCCTTGGAATGCACTCTTCCGGGTTCAGATTGACGTCGAGGTAGTGCTTCACAGAGAGCTCGCGGCATTCTGCCTGGAGATTTGATGGAGGGTTGGTCAATAGTGCTCAGATTGCAAGAATTGATGAGGTGGCTGCGAGAATGTACGCAACATGCTGGGGGACCAGCGTGGGGGAGGATCACTGGCGACGGCTGTAGAGATCTCAGCGTTTAACGGTTCGGGAAGAGGGGGCCTGGTTTCTGATGAGTCCGGGCCTGCGCACTGTCAAGGGTTTGAACGCCTTCTGGCTCTTCTCGTGCCCCCTGTCTTGCCCCGTCTGAGCTGCTGACATCTCCCGCAGATTATAGGCGTGGGGGTCTTCTGGCTCTGCAGGCTCCCAGAGATCCACACGCGAGCCGGATACTTCAAAGCGCTGGTGCGCATCGAAAACCCGCTCTACGTCCTCGGAGCGGGCCATGTGCACGACCCCGAGGCCGAGAGAATGGCCACACTCATCCCTCAGTACTTGCGCGAGGACCACCATCCCAAACGGGATGAAGGCCTGACGGAGCTTGTCATCAGTGCAAAAATAGGACAGCCCGCTGACATGAATATGGGTACTCATATCGCTCTCCCCGGTTAGAAGCATTCATCGAGCCACATTGCTCAGTTTCAAAATATTCCTCAAGAACTTTATGGAAGGGCACTTCACCCTCGCCTGATTGTCTGAACCAACGCGTGATGACGTGCAATCTCTCGCACCGAGCAATCAGAATGAGGTGGGTTCACAACGATCTTGGGCAGAGGCCTCGTGCTGTTATACCCTTCACAGGCAAGTATGCCGCAACGGCTATGATGGAGATACGGCGGCATCGTTCATTCGCCTCTCCATTTTAGTTCCATGCCGGTCAATTGCACTCTCACTCGTCCAAGATTTATCCTGTCCTGCTGAAGGTTCTCGATCTGTGCCTCGACGTCCTCCAGGACGCGATCGATCTTCTCAACCGTGATCGTGAGCCCGAGCGGCCTCTGGTAAATGGCTTCGTGGCCTTTCTCACTGTTTATTATGCCCACCGATGTGTCGTGGTTCTGTGGTTCCATTATCGCCGCCTCCTCAACTCTTGATTCGTTCTCGTTTCACAAGCGATTCTCGAAAGAGAAGGGCATTGCTCCGCCCCCTGTCACGTTGACCTCGATCTCGTATCCCCTAATACGTCCGCTCATACCTAGACGCTCCGACACAGCGTTGCAGGGCCTGGTCCAACTCCACAGGGTCCACGGGTTTGAGCAGCCAGGCCTGCGCCCCTGCCCCGAGGGTCTGGGCCGACACCTGGCTGCGTATATCGCCTGTCATCATGACCACTGGCATTGACGGACGACGCGCTTGGATGTGTTGCAAGACCGTCAAGCCTGAAATCCCAGGCATCAGGTCATCGAGCAGCACGACATCGTAGTCCGTGTGCTCGAGCTTGGTCAGGCCGTCCCAGCCAGTCTCGGCAGTGTCCACTGTGTGCCCGGTACTTTTTAGGTGCATCGTCAAGATGCTCAGACGTGCGGCATCGTCGTCGAGCACGAGAATGTGTTTTCTCATCAGTAGAGTTCCTTTTCCGAGATGCTTCCCTCTCGCATTCGATCCAGGAATGGTGATGTACCGGGCACGTCTTATATGCACGTATCGGATACCCTTTCTTTTGGATCGCCGTCCCGCTGATTTCCAGGGGACGGCGGAACGGCTCTTAGAAGGGAAGCCCCATGCCGGCGCTTGGTGAGGTGTTCCTGCGGCAGGTCGATCTCATCCAACACGATCACGATGCGTGAGTCGTCGTGTGAATTCCGACCCGCCAGCCCGAATCCGCGAACCAGGATCTTGCGCCCAGCGTCAAATATGACGCGCTTCAATTCAAAGAGCTCCCAGATGTTGGCCTCTTTCCGGCTGTCCAGGGCCTCTTGGATCTGAGCACTGAGTTCACGCGCCGGTGCCAAACGGATTTCGCTGACTGCTCCGATTTCCGACTGATTGAGGTGGCCCGTCAGTTCCAAGCCCCGGCGATTCATATGCGGCAACTGTTGCCTGCGCGAAAAGATCAGAATGCCCGGTCCCGAGCGCACAGATGTACTCTTCGCCTCCGGCTCAGAGGCGGACAATCTATGTACACCCGGCTTATATGATGCATAGCCACCTCGCATCACGCTTCCATCGCTCATCTTTGAATGCCTCCTTATGTCACGAATAGAGCTCGGGGCTCTCGCGAGTAGCGATGACCCCCTGTCATGGTTTCCTGTGAGATGAACACTCAATGTTGGCGTTGCCATTGCATGATCTACAGGTCGAGACTGCGTGAGGAGATAAAATCAATCCGGTGGAAGAAATGCCCTCAGTAGCAGCCTCGCTTGTCAGATGGATCGATACTCTTCAGAGTGAGTGGTTATGAACATGGCTCCTCCCGTCCCGACCAGCCCGCGAGGTCTCGACCGTTTTGCCGCAGGAGGGCAGAGGCGATTAGCACGAACCACGGAGTCCTCGATACATCCACAATTGATGCATCGAGTTGCCGGGCCCATGCAGCCCGTTTCCTCTCTCACGTCACCGAAGGTTTCGCGGACGAGCAGTCCCCTGCAGCGTTGACAGGCCATAAGTCCTCCTTCTGTTTGCTTTGTCGCGCATAATATTGACACCCGGCACCCGACGCGTGCTCGACCGGGACATGATGAATCGTGACGCGGGAAAGACGCCTGTGGCTGCCCTTTGACGTGACGATGCCATAACTTCAGCAACTCGCTATGTCACCGACGGGGCCTGTCCTCGTAATCAAAAACCGCGTTTGGTTGTCTATGACCGAATGAAGATCCTTGATCCTGAGCCAATTGTGTGCATCAAAAACTTCATCATTGATTACTAGTATGGATTTCTAGGGAGTATCGCGAAGACCCAGAATATAAAAACTCCGATAAGTGCCAACAACGTTCTCACAAATGCGATCGTGTCGAGCTTTGTCTTGCTCCTCTGTGTCATAGCGTTCTCCTCTGGCTGCAGGGTGTGCCCATCAGCACTCGCGCTTCTGTCAGTGAATACGTTCACTCATGCCGCCGCCTCAGGCAACAGGCTGCATCGTCATCGGCGATCGCGTCATGCTTTCCCCCGCGCCGAACTCGACGGTGGACAGTGTGCAGGTCGGGCACAGATGCGGCCCC
>JAYTTD010000107.1:0-5431 GCA_043745235.1 Nitrospira sp.
CCGCATCTTCACGTGGACCGCGTCCGTGGAGAGCATTTTGACCAAAGTCTCCAAATGTAAAGAAGCGTTGGACTCACTACACTAGCACACCTCGACTTATCAAGCTCTTCGTCGTATTCTTCCCGCTGGTTCAAAAACAAATGTCTTGGACTGCTCAGCAAGAAGGTGGAGAGATGGGGTCTAGTAAATCCATATTCGATGGACTGGCAAGGTTGCTACTGATGCGTCGTCTGCTCAATCTCAAGGGGCATAGCAGGGTGCTGCCCGCAACCTTGGAAGAGCAGCTGGCGTCCACTGGCAACGCGGATGATCACCTCGCAGCCGCCATGCTGTATCAGAACAAGGCGCGAGAATTCGAGGCCGAAGCCGTCGAATTCGAGACTGCAGCATCAAAGATCGGTCCCTATGAAGACACCAAGGGGTTTCGGCGGGGAACATTAATGACCGCAGCGCAAGAAAAACGGCATCGTGCGAAGCAGATGCAAGAGCTTTATGCCGCATATCTCGGGAAAGCGCACTCACTGCATGGAACAGCACAATCTGAATAATGAACTTTGAAAGTGAGGATTGTGCCTCTCCGTTAAAGGGCCGCATCAACGATCCGATGGTGCTAATCAGGGGGCTCAAAATCAGTTCTTTGTGGGCCTAACGTGAGCGTACAATAAGTCGCTGTTTTCTTTATCATGAGCCGTCTGAGTTTTTTTGAGAGGTTTTTGGCTCTGCCGAATGGAGGATGAAATGAGGGTGCACACTGTCCTTGCTTCTGTCATTGCCTCAATTCTTGGGCTTTATGGTTGCCAGGAACTTCTCGACAAGGACACCTCACATGCCAAAGCAGAAATTGAAGCCTCAGTGGAGGAAGTATCGAAAGCCTATGAAAACTTTCCAAAGACCCTCGACCGTACTTCTATCCTGAAACACTATGCAGCTGAATATACCGGAGTGAAAGATGGCAACAGTGAGACTATAAAAGACTTGGGAAAAATGTTTGATGATCTTGCAGAGCAAATCAAGCTCGGAGATCCCATTGGAACTTCATACAAAATTACAGATCTTAAGATTGAGGCTTTATCCGGCAGATTGGCCTGGATGACTTATCAGGACGAAACAAAGTGGGGACGAGGTGGAATGGTTCTGAGAGACGTTAGGACTAGATGCTCAACTTTGGTCCGGAGAGACGGGGAACAGTGGCTGGTGTTTCATGAGCATTGCTCGACCGTGAGCGGATAGTGGTCAAACCTTGGCTGGAGTAGGTCTGCGAGAAGAGAAAAGCGGAAGAAAAAATGGGACAGCCTGTCCCCTTTTCTTTCTCCAGTACACAGTAGAAGAACCGGCTTCACCTCAAGCGGCCACTTGTTTTTGTTTGTCGTCAAGCACCCTCGGTACTTGTGCGGTGTTCAAGGGTGGGGCAACCGGTCCATTGATCTCAGATAGTGGGACCATCTTGGCATAGATATTCTGTGTTATTTTGTTCCATTTTTTGATCTGCTCTGGTTCGATGGAGTCAGGCCATCTGTTGCGTAAGTCTTTCCACCATTCAAGTCCTTTGTCGTGAAGAAGATAGAAACTCGCACGTAATGCATCCCATTTTTCCTCTTCATAGGTATCGGTGTACTCGATAATATCAAATGATGGATGCTCAGGGCTTCGGCGTACGCCACGTCCGATCATTTGCACCCAATATGTTGGGCTTAACGTCGGACGCGCCAACACAATGGTGCGAACGTCGGTCATATCAAACCCTTCGATGTACAGCTTACAGTTCAGCAAAATTTGTGGCTTAGACCCTGCGGCGCGAAACCACTCTAACGCCTCTGCCCTTTTGGTGATTGACAACTCGGAGTGAACCGAACGGACTTGGTCCTGAGGGAGCCCTGCCTGTTTCAATTCTTCCTCCAAGTGATCGGCGTGATCTTTTGTTGCGCAAAATACGAGTGTTTGGCCAGAATCTCTCTTGGCAAGATCGCGGGCAATGAAGCAATTCCGCGATGGTTCATCGAACACCTTGATGTTGGTCTCAAAATAGCGCTGTGCTGCCGCTACATTCCGTTGACTGGGAAAGCCTAGCAACACAGGGCGTTTTGTTTGCACAGCTTGGTATTTGGGCACAGCTAGAATTCCTCGCTCGACTAGAGTCCGAAATGTTACGCCACCATCATGATGAGGCTCTTTAAATGGAAGTTCAACCTCGTCTAAGCGCTCAGGGGTTGCTGTTAGGCCTAGCAAGCCACCGCTCACAGGACGACAGGCTTCTCGAATAGCAGTCCCCCATCTCGGTGCCCCTATGTGGTGCGCCTCATCAATGATGACCAGGTCGAAGGTCTTACGGCCAGTAAGTTCATCGCGTAAGTTGTTCACTGACTGGACTGTGGCAAAAGCCATACATGGATCAGTTCGTCGAAGCTGCTTCGCAGCATCCTTTGATTTTGCTGTACCCACCCAGAATAGTATGGACATTTGAATCCCGCTGGAGCTCAGATGACTGAGCACGACCGAGGCCGCCTGTTCCACCAATTGAAGCGTGTGCGCAACCCAGAGGATACGCAGTGGCGTGGTCGACTGCGAGAGGCGCTGGGTGATGAAAGCGGCAGCAATCTGTGTCTTTCCAGCACCGACGGGAAGCACAATAAGCTCGCGAAACGCCTTATTATCTTGGGGCCTTTCCCAGGATTGGTCCAAGGCTTGAAGGATTGCTTGCTGGTAGTCATAGAGTTGATGTGGCAGCTCTTTTATGCCCTCGATAACGCGCCGCGTGAGACCTTCAATGCCACCACTGGTTGTTGGAAGGGTGTCCTCAAAGGAGCTGTTTGATTCTCCTTCCTGTTCGTGTGGCCGTTCCTCCTCAAGAAGGCGCTGCGCGATATCGCTAGATGGATACGCCACCCTTATTAGTGCGTTTTGAAGTTGAAAGTAGGGTCGCATTTCTGAGAACAGTTTTTCGAACCAGGCAAGGATGTTGTTAAACTCAGGCCCTTGCTCAAATATCACGCTCGCTTCAATGTTTCCAGATTCGTCACACCCAAGCCCGGGTCGCGTTAAATTGCCGGATCCGACAATAGCAAAATCCGAAGGGCCTCGAACAATCAGGACCTTCGCATGGAGGACGCGAGGTCCTGGGTTCTCTCGTATCTCAAGCCGATCGCCGATTTGGTCGCGCACGCTTCTGTACTCGTCGCAAGTGAAGGGTGGTTGGGCAGTTTTCCTGTCGATAATGAGACGGATGCGGGCCTTCGGAGCAGCATTAGCAAGATTTGATAGTGCTCCAGATGTAAGGATCCAAGTGGTAACGAGTACTTCTCGGGCAGTTTCAAGATCCGGTTGGATCTGTGGCCAAAGTCTGTCTTCGAGGAATCGCATTGATCTCCTTCTCCATCGTAACTTGGAATCTCAGCGGTCGTACCGCGCTTTACAACTGCGCTACCCTTCCAGGGCAAGCCAGCTGCTTGGGCGATGATCTCGATAACTGTCTTCACGGGCTTCAGCTGCGCCCCTAGTAAAGTGTATCCCTGGAGGTCAGTGAGGGCACGGAGAATGAGTTTTCCTGCCTACTCCTGATCTTGTCCCCGCAGATGTACCTGCCTTCATGTGAGCCAACGCAGCTGAAGAACCCCACGTCAATCCGGGCCCTCTTCTCGCTGCCGGGTTTTGATCAGGTGGGATTGAGAGAATTACGGGCGCTCAACAACAAAATGAGGTAACCAAGAAATATGATTATGTTCTCGAAAAATGGCGGGATTCGGTTTATGTCGGCGCACTTTTGTCAGAGCGTGTTCAACTTCGGATCGGCGTCCCCCAACCATCTGATTCAGGGACACAGGAAACCTAGTTTTGGCGGGCGGGAATTTCAATGATTTGAGTGCCGGAATTCTCCAGGTTTTATGGACAAACGACATACAGACTACTTTGTTAGTGTTTGAATCGCTGATCAGGTTGAATACATCGACGTGAAGTGTACCGCCAACACTCCGCACTGATTGCGACCCCCCCCTTCATCGCTCCCGCTCCGAGACGAAGCTGAAGGTTGAGAGATGATCTCTCCACCTCGGCTCGTCCGGCTTGCCCGCAGTGAGTCGGTCCTCTATACTCCCCTCGCGCCCATGTTCCCCAACCGTCCATCATTATTCTTATCTCACCGTGGATGATCTGACTCAACAACTCAGCGAACGGTTCGGCTTTGCGAAGTTTCGGCCTGGCCAGGAAGAGGTCATTCGTGCCGTGCTGGCTGGGCGCGATGCGATGACGGTCATGCCGACCGGGCAGGGGAAATCGCTCTGCTATCAATTGCCTGCGACCATCTTGCCCGGGCTGACCCTGGTCATTTCTCCGCTCATCGCACTCATGCAAGATCAGGTGGCCGGTTTGAAGCAGCGGAAGATCGCGGCGGCGGCGTTTCACTCGGGTCTTACCGGGTTTGAAAAGAGCCGCGTGATTCAGGATCTCAATCAGAAGCGGCTTCAGTTGCTCTATCTGGCGCCTGAACGGATGCAGCATGAGGGATTTCTCCAGCTCTTGCGCTCCCTCTGGGTCTCGTTGCTGGTGGTCGACGAAGCGCATTGCATTTCCCAGTGGGGCCACGATTTCAGGCCCGATTATCTCAAGATTGGCCGCCTTCGCCAGGAACTCACCAATCCTCCCTGCCTGGCCCTGACTGCCACGGCCACTACCCGCGTGCAAACGGATCTGTGCAAACGGTTGTCGCTCCGTGATCCGCTTAAATTGGTGGCGGGCTTCCGTCGGGCCAATCTCGCCTTGTCCGTCCGTCCCTGCCAGTCCCGCCAGGAGAAACTGGCGACGTTGGAGCGTCTGGTTCACGAGACGGAGAAAGGCACGATCCTGGTCTATTGCGCCACGCGCCGGGCGGTCGAAGAGGTTGCGGAGTGGCTGGGACGGTCTCACCAGTCAGTCGGTTACTACCATGCTGGTCTCTCGGATGAGGAACGGCGACTCGTGCATGACGACTTTCGCCGGGGGACTGTGAGAATTCTGGCTGCGACGAATGCTTTCGGCATGGGCATCGATAAGTCTGATGTCCGGCTGGTCGTCCATTTTGACATTCCGGGAAGTGTGGAGGCCTATTACCAAGAGGTCGGGCGGGCCGGTCGCGACGGACGACCCGCTGGCTGCGTATTGCTGTTCCATGAGCGGGACCTGGCCACGCAGGAATATTTCATTCAGCTGGCGTCAAAAGATCCCGAAGGCTCGGATCGCGCAGGGCGAATGAAGACGTTACTCCAAGAAATGCTGGGGTACGTGTCGGTATCGACTTGTCGCCAACTCGCGATTCTCGACTATTTCAGCGATGATGCTGAGCGGGCCTTGGGGCCCTGCGGCCTCTGCGACCGTTGTGTTGCTCCGATGCAGCAGCCGAGTAGGGATGTTTCCCAAGATGACGGCGCTTCCGCGAAGGCGATCTTAGAGACCGTGTCCTGGT
>JAYTTD010000108.1:0-20710 GCA_043745235.1 Nitrospira sp.
TCATTACTCCGCTCGGACAACAGCCTTTTCATGCGGGCAATCAAGTGGGTACCATGCGGTTTACCATCGTCGAGAGCGCGGTTCCTGGCGCCGGCATGAGTCCACGCTAACATTCCACATCCTCTAGATCGGCAATTCCAGCGGAACCGCTCATGAATCATGTGATGAACCAAAGAAAAGGAACGAGATGAAAGAACGGATCAAAGTCACGGACCAAGAGAAGCTGACACTGCTCTATGAGCGATTCAGAGACGTGTGTTTGGTTGAGAAAGAGGTCTGGAAAGAGATTTTCATGCCTCGCGAGGTGACGCAAGGACCTGTTCGAACGAACGTGCAAGATCGCTATGATGTGGAAATCGATGATCCCGCGATTGAAGATGCCCTGGATGCGAATATTCCTCGCGGCAGCCAGGCCCTGGCCGCCGCGATTCAGGAATATCGCACGAGTATTTCATTTTATCGAAAAACGTGAGAGCGTCAGCGGGCCGCAAGCACTCGCTCGACATCCTGCGTGACCTCTGGCGCCAACGGCTTCGTGCGGTGATGGTATCGGGCAACAATCTTTCCTGAACGATCGACCAAATACTTCTGGAAATTCCACTCCACTTCGCCGGAAAACGGACTCTGCTCAGTCAAATACCGGTAGAGTGGATGTTTGTCGTCGCCCTTCACGCTGATCTTGCTGAAGAGGGGGAAGCTCACGCTGTACTTTGTCAGACAAAAGCCTTTGATCTCCGCATTCGTACCCGGTTCCTGCTGCCCGAAGTTGTTCGCAGGGAATGCCAGGATCTCGAAGCCCTTTTCACGATACTGTTCATACATCGTTTCAAGGTCGGTATACTGCGGCGTATTACCGCAGAAGCTGGCCGTGTTGACCAACAACAGCACCTTGCCACGGAACTGACTCAATGAAACCGGCTTGCCGTCGATATCGTTCAGCGTAAAGTCATAAACCATGGGAGTCTGTGCTGCCATGAGTATGGTCCCTTCTTGTTTCGCCTGCGCGGGGCTCGGCTCAAGTAGGTCGCTCGACCCACCACCGGCGATCAACCCGATCCCCGCGAACAATCCCACCAATGTATGACGCAATTTTCCCATGGGCACCTCCAGGTTAGAGTCGCTCTAAGGCGTCAATGCGCGCTTCCATCGGCGGATGCGTGGCAAAGAGACGCATGAATCCTGAGGAATTACCGGAGATCTTCATCGTCGCGAGCGCATCCTGTCCGGAGTACTCGACCTGCGAGCGTGTGACCCATCGATCGATTGATCTCAGGGCCGAGATCATCGAGTCCTTGCCGTACACCTTGGCGGAAAAAGCATCCGCGCCAAATTCGCGCTGACGGGAAAACCAGCAGATCAGGACCGAAGCCATGATACTGACGACGATCTGGATCACGATCGACAACCCGAAACCGAGCATAGCTTGATCGCGTTCTCCAAAGAACCGACGCACCCACATCGCAATGTAGTACACGAAGGTATTCATCAGCCCTGCCAACACGGTCGTCGCGAACATGTCCCCGTTGTACACATGTCCCATTTCATGGGCGAGGACGGCTCGCACTTCTTGTTCTTGTAAGTTGCTTAACAACCCGGTCGAAACGGCCACCATTGAGTTATTCTTGCTGGGGCCAGTCGCGAAGGCGTTGGGATCAGGAGAGTCGTAGACCCACACCTCAGGCATCGTAATATGGAGCCGTTGCGCGATCTCCTGGACGGTGCCGTATATGACTTGTTCAGCTTGCGTCCGTGGTTGGGTAATCTGGCGACAATCCAACATGGCCCGAGCCATTTGCTTGGAAAACGCCAAACTGATAAACGCGCCACCAAAGCCGAGGACGAGAGCCCAGACTAACGAGCTGAGATCGACCGATCCTCGCAGATCGATCCCGAACATGGGCAGAACAATATTAATCAACAACGGCACGGTGAGCGAGAGCGTCACCATGATCAAAATGTTGGCGGCTAATAGTAGAAACATGCCTTTCATCCATTTCATCGAGATCCTCCTTCAAAACCAGGCTCTCGCCCCGTCATTGGGCGAGTCATCAGTAAGAGTGATTATACTAACCGATTCGACGAAATGCACTTCAATCGAAATGCGATGACGTTGTGTTGTAGGGAATAACTCCTTAAATGCCAAGGTCAAGGCGCCAGAAGTGGCTGAAACTCCTGGACAAAGTTGACCCGTTCCCATCCCTCCTGTTAGAACTGGCTCATGAAGAAGGTGCCTGTGCAATGGCGCTACATGGTGGCGATGGGCTGGTTGCTGACATCCGTCGGTATGACACTCGTCGATGCAGCGGAGCCCTCTCAGTCCGGCCCTCCTATGGTGATCCCTGTGGCTACAGACGGGGTGCAGCGAGCCACAGTCACACTTGATAGCTACTCGTATAGCCCAAACCATATGATTGTCGAAGCTGGAAAGCCAGTTGAACTGACGCTGACCAGTGTAACAACGATTATCCCGCACAACTTTATCATCAAGAACCCGGCGGGAAGCCTATCCGTCGAACAGGATGTGAGCGCCGGTAAGACGATCACCATCACATTTACGCCGACCCAGCCCGGCACATTCCCCATCTACTGCGACAAACGGCTCTGGCCGTTGCCCAGCCATCGCGACAAAGGGATGGAAGGGAAATTGGAAGTGCGATAGGTGTGGCTACGAGCATAGAGACCACCAAGCAGGAACTGCTCCGAGATCTCCTCAAGCAAGTCTCCCGTCTCTTCTACACGACGTTGGTCGTGGTTCCGGCAGATGTGCGAGATCAAGTCAGTCTCGCCTATCTCTTTGCCCGCGCAGCGGACACAATTGCGGACACGGAATTGATCGATCGTCCTCGGCGGCTGAACTTACTCGGCCAACTCAAAGCGCAGTTTGTGAGCGATCAGCTTGCGTGGACTCAGGTGCGAGAGATCCAGCAAGCGGTGGGACCAATCCAGCAGAACTCTGCCGAGCGTATCCTGCTTGAACGACTGGAAGATTGCTTCAAGCTCCTCCAGACCTTTTCGCCGGACGATCGCCGCCGCATACAACGGCTCATGACCACGCTGACGCAAGGCATGGAGATGGACCTCGTCGTCTTCCCCGGAAAATCAGTCGAAGATCTGGTTGCGCTGAAGACGCTCGATGATCTGGACCGCTATACCTATTACGTAGCCGGCTGTGTAGGCGAATTTTGGACAGATTTGATGTGTGCGCACCGAAAGGCGTTGGCCTCGTGGAAAGTGCGGGAGATGTCGGAAGTCGGGGTGCGGTTCGGAAAAGGTTTGCAACTCACAAACATCGTGAAAGATATCGCGCATGATCTCCAGAAAGGCCGCTGCTATGTGCCTGCGCCCATGCTGGCCGAAGCAGGGCTCAAACCGCGCGATCTGCTGAATCAGGAAAATCTTTCGCGCTTTCGGCCTGTGCTGAGCAAACTCGTTCGTATGGCCACGGAGCATCTCGATCAAGGATGGATGTACGCCATGGCAATCCCAAGACACGAAACACGCCTCCGACTCTCCTGCATGTGGCCCATCCTCTCTGCCGGCGAATCGCTGAAGCTGGTCATGAATTCACCGGACCTCCTGAACCCAGCCGTCAAAGTGAAAATCCCCCGCAGCAGGGTCTACCAAATCATGGCGCTCACCACCGGCACCGGCGCCTGCGGCTCAGTGGGGACCGCCTATTGGGGGCGATTGCGGAAACAGATTGCATGAGCTGCAAATGAGCATACGTGATTGCAAAACCCTCAATCCATGTCTTGGATCAAGGCGCCTGGGGCGTGCGGAGTCCGGCCGATACGCTGTAAGGCACCGGAAGGCACACGAGGTCTTATACGAAACCCTATAAAAGACCCCGAGTGGAGACGATGCGGAGAAGAACCCTATAGAAACTACTTGAACTTATGTCGTAGTCTCGACAGCATATCGGTGGCTTCTTATCCGGCAGCGAATTAAGATCGGAGTATTATGCGGAACCAGATAATACGATAATACATAGTTAGGGTCGCACACCATGGCGAACGGGAAACCACACGACCATCCGCTTACAGACATCGTCGTACACAATCTTGAGGTGTACGGCCCCGAGGCTGACGACCTGGTTCGCAAGATTGGTGAGCTGAGCAGTCGGCGAGAATTGGATGAGTGGTGGGAGCGAGAAATCGGCTGGTCTGCTGACCGCGAAATGGCTCTAAGGAAAGCGCAAATCCGATACGAAGAGTTGTTGAAGAGAGCCCGCGACGGTGGGTGGGAGACTCCGCAGTGATCACGCCTAACAATGCCGTCGACCAGACACCGGGAAAAACGCGGTGGCGCTGCACGGTAGTCTCAGTGGCCGGCGCCGCCGGTCACGGCAAGCATTAGACTTCGCTCCTGGCCATCCCGGATATCAAGGAATCACACATCCCTTGCCGGTCCTCACGTGGCCGTTGAGGGAGACCTTTCGTGCCTGACCTCATTTCACAACCCATAGGGAGCGGCCAGGGAGGGAACAACCGGTATTTCTTCCTCTCTGTCTCTCTCTGGGTGTGTCAGGGCCTTGGCCCTGACTTCCGCCGGAAGAGCGAAATTCGCAAGCCTGCGCTGTGGGGAAGGAAAGCTGGAACTGACCGAGTCCGCGAGGGAATTCCAGAAGGTTTCCACCCCACAGCGCAGGCTTGCGCGCTCTGAAGGCGGGGAAGCGACAGGCCCTGACACACCCATCCTACTTCTTTTGCGGCTCCAGCATCTTCTCCCCCTTCTTGAACACCCCATAGATCGCCTGCGAGGGGCAGGCATCCAGGCAGAGGCGACAGCTTTCCAGGCAGCGGGAAGAGTCGAACTTGTAGGGTGGTGTCGAGAGCCAGGCGCCGGTCGGGCAGATTGGAACACAGATGGCTTGATGGGTGCAGCGGTCGGGATGGCGGATGAGGTGATCGCGAATAACCATCATGGGTTTGACTCCTTCAAAGAGACCTTGGGAAAAGATCTCGAACATGTTTCTATCGGGAAGACCACTCACTTCCACTCCTTCACAAGTTCCTTCAACCGATCTTTCAATTCGGGATGTTGCTCCAAATTGTTCTGAATCGCTCCGAGAATCTTCTCGACCCTGGCTGACTTGAGGGCGTCTTTGTCCTTCTTGACCAGTCGATCATACTCCACGTAGGCCGTCTGATGCACAGGCTCGATGAGTGCCCGCGCCACTGCCAACGCCTCACCCAACTCGTAGGGCTCCGATGCCATCGGGGGCACGATGGTAAAGGTGCCATCGCTGCACACCAGCACTGCGGCCCCCTGTTTCCCCTTGAGCGGGATGACGGCCTTGATGGTTTTTCCCGCCAGGGCGTCCCAGTTTCCGAGTAACCCAGGAAACTGCTTCATGAAAGCCACCTTCTCCAGGTTGGCTTTCCACTTTTCTTCGACAGCCATATCGATCCTTGTGGTGCGGCGCTACGATGTGAGCGGAGGGAGTGTCGTGGGAGCTGGGTGATCGGGCATGACGAGACGGGTCACAACCTCGCCCTTGATGACGTGGCGCTCCATGATTTCCGTCACGTCGGCTTCGGATTTTACTTGATACCACACGCCTTCGGGATAGATCACGACGCTTGGCCCTTGAGCGCAATGATCGAGACACCCGGCTTTATTGGCTCGCACGACGTCCTTCAAGTCCAGCCGCTTCGCTTCTTGTTTGAAGCGGACGTGGAGCGCCTCGGAGCCAAGCTTGGAGCAGCTCCCACGAGGATCGTCGGGGCTCCGCTGGTTGGTACAGACGAAAATATGTCTGGTAAATATTGACACGAATCGTTCCTGTTAAGCCTGCATCGTGGTGGTCTGCATGCGGCCGATCAATTGTGTGACGTCGGCTGTGTTCAAGAACGGAGAGTGGCCTGACACTCCGTTGAGAATCGTTGCGATCTCGCGCAGCCGTAACGACGCTCGTTGAAATTCTTCCTGGGTAGCCAGGGTGGAACCTTGACCCGCTGTGAGTTTGTCGAATTCTCCCATAATATCCCGAAAGTCCCGCTGGAGATTTTTCTGCATCGAACAGCCTTCGCAGTACCATTTCGGGCTTTGATCGGTCGAGGGGGACAGTCGGTCGTAGGTTCGACCGAAAAAATCCTTCCCGAGCGATAACTTCATGAGCGCGACGCCGACGGCGCCGCAGGCATTGCAGAACCCAGACGATGAATCCATAGAGTCTCCCTCTGTCGATCGTGAGCTGAAGAGCGGGCGAATCTTACACCAGGCCCGCGCGCACTGTCCACTTGGTCGCGAGACTGGCGGGACGGGCGAGACGAGGTGGAACAAATCTCCCCACATCGCGCCTTTCTCGCCTGTCTCGCACGTCACGCGTTACAGTCGCTGGCGGACTTTTCAAGAATCCTGATATAGAATGAATTGAGAATAGCCGGGATGCATTGCGCGAGGAGGGAACGACCATGGTCATCGGGGTGCCAAAAGAGATCAAGGATCATGAGTATCGTGTGAGTGTCACGCCCGATGGAGTACGGGCACTACGTCAGGCGGGTCATGTCATCTGGGTCGAACGATCGGCCGGAGTCGACAGCGGTTACTCAGACGAGGACTACCTAAGTGCCGGTGCCACCATGGCAGAATCAAAAGAGCAGCTGTTTCAGCAAGCGGCGCTCATTGTGAAGGTCAAGGACCCGCTGCTTTCCGAATGCCGCTTCTTCCGCCCGGGCCAGACCCTATTTACCTATCTACATTTGGCTTCCTTGCCGGATCTCACGAAGGCCCTCCTGGATACCAGGATCACTGCGATTGCCTATGAGACGATCGAAGCGAAAGACGGCACGTTGACGATGCTCAAGCCGATGAGCGAAATCGCGGGGCGGATGTCGGTGCAGATCGGCGCGCGCTATCTGGAAAAGACGCAAGGAGGGCGCGGGCTTCTCCTGGCCGGTGTGCCTGGCGTGGAGCCGGGAAAGGTCGTGGTACTTGGGGCTGGGGTGGTGGGTAGCGCAGCGACTCGGATTGCTGTCGGGATGGGAGCTCAGGTGACGGTGATCAATCTCGACCTTGAACGGCTCCGGACGCTCGACGAATTGTATCGTGGTCGAATTATCACGCGTGCCTCCACGCAAGCAGCGATCAACGAAACAGTGATGGCTGCAGATCTTGTGATCGGGGCGGTCCTTATTCCTGGAGCTCGAGCGCCCAAGCTGGTCTCGCGTGAACTGGTGGCGCGCATGAAGCCAGGGGCGGTGGTGGTGGATGTCGCGGTCGATCAAGGCGGTTGCTTTGAAACCACGAAAACCACGACCCATTCGGATCCTGTTTATGTGGTAGACGGGGTGCTCCATTATTGTGTGGCCAATATGCCTGGGATCGTTCCACGCACCTCGACGGTTGCGTTGACAAATTCCACGCTTCCCTATCTGCTGCGTCTGGCCTCGCAGGGAGTGGAGGAGGCCGTGCGGGCAGACGCCGGACTAGCGAAAGGGGTGAACCTGTCTGACGGCAAGATTACCTGTCGAGAGGTCGCCGATGCGCATGGCTTGCGTTTCGACCCCCTGATGTAAGACAATCCCCTCTCGCTTCGTGAATCTGTTGATGTTGTCGGGGCGTAGCGCAGCCCGGTAGCGCACTGCGTTCGGGACGCAGGGGTCGGAGGTTCGAATCCTCTCGCCCCGACCACACCAAACTTGCTCGGCCCGGAGTTTATTGTTCTGTTGAAGCGACGGAATACCCTCCTCCAGCATTTTACACTTCCCAAATCCCGTGTGTTATCTCTCATGCCGCGGGGCTCATACCACGGATCAGCGCACTCGCTCCAGCAATGATTCGTGCAATTCCCGCGCATGTGCGTTGGAGTTGTTGCGCCATGCCGGCGTGCATCGGATCTCCTCCAACCTGTCCATTGTTCTTTCCAAAACTGTTGTGAGAAATTCTCGCGCGCGGAATCGTAAAACGCGTGACGCCTCTGCGGAGGTGTGAGAGTATCCGTTCGTTGGATAGGCACCGTTGTCATGCGCGGTCTGTCTGAGTGTATGGCCAAACCGATTGAACCGGCAGCGTTCCGAGCGAAGCTGTTGGTGAAGGGAAGAGTCCAAGGAGTCGGGTATCGAGCGTTTGCGGCCCGCGTCGCTTCGCAACGAGGACTCTGCGGAGGTGTCAGAAACCTCGATGATGGTCGAGTTGAACTTGACGTTGAGGGCCCTAAAGACCAGATCCTGATCCTGATCGAAGACGCAAAGATAGGGCCTCCAGCGTCGCGAGTGACAGCCGTGGAAGTGGAGTGGAGTCCAGCGACAGGGCGATTTTCAGATTTTCAAGTGTGGTACTGAGAGAACCGGTTTGCAGGATGCTCAAAAAAGCCGTCCAGCAAGGCCGCAGTGAGCGAAGAGGCGAGGCGTACGCTTCGATACGTTGAGCCTCTGAACGACGCGAGAACGAAGCTGGCGGATTTTTTCAGCATCCTGTTAGGAGAGACAGAACGTATGGCGCGAGGAGGCGAAGAATTACACGATCTGGGCGAAGCGCGCCGACACGTCGTCGACCATGACGACGAGGACACTGCCGCGTCGCCGGGAGCGGACGAGTCGCTCGTCGAAGAAGAAAAACCGAGTCGCCGCTCGGAAGGATTAGATACCCTCAAGTGCTACTTGCGTGAGATCCGTCACTCGACCTTGCTGACGTTTAAGCAAGAGCAACAGCTGGGCAAGCGGGTCATGGCGGGGGACGAACAAGCGCGCCAACAGATGATTGAATCGAACCTCCGCCTGGTGATCAGTATCGGTAAGCGATATATGCATCGAGGGTTCCCCTTCTCCGATGTTATCGAAGAGGGCAACCTTGGGCTCATCAAGGCCGTTGAAAAATTCAACTATAAGCGCGGGTTTCGATTCAGCACCTATGCATCCTGGTGGATCCGGCAATATATCGAACGAGCGATCATCAATCAGGGGAAGCTCGTGCGGTTGCCGGTGCACGTGGTGGAACGGCTGAATCGTTATCTCGCCAAGGCAGAGCAACTCGTTCAGGAACTCGGACGAGAACCGACCGCGTCGGAAGTGGCGGCACGGATGAAGACGACGGACGAAACGGTGTTGGATCTCAAGCAAGTGGTCCGCACGACCTGTTCGTTGGACAGTCCAATCAATGAGGGCGGAGATACGTTCTTGCGCGATGTGATTGAAGACCCGTCGTGTGTCTCGCCTGCCGATACGGCCGAGGGGGTGATGCGTCGGGCGGAAATGATGGAGTGGGTGCAGGAGTTGCCAGAGAAGGAGCAAATCGTTATTATGTCGCGGTTTGGGCTCGATGGGAGTGAGGCCAAGACGTTGGAAGAAATCGGCCGGGAGATGGGGTTGACCCGTGAGCGGGTCCGGCAGATTGAAATGGCCGCCTTGGCGCGATTGCGCCATACCATTGAACGCAGAACCATGACACAAGCCGACTTGCTCTGATCGATGACCACCGTCAATTATCACGCCCTCAGACGCGAAGTCCCCGATTTCCCCAAGCCCGGTATTCTCTTCTACGACATCACCACCCTGCTCAAAGACGCCCACGCCTTGTCGTCGATTGCCGATGAATTGACCGCGTACTATCAGGGACAGCGGATCGCCAAAGTTATCGGCATTGAATCGCGCGGGTTCATCTTCGGAGGGATGCTGGCGAACCGCTTGAACGCCGGGTTCGTTCCAGTCCGGAAGCCAGGCAAGTTGCCCGCCGACAGTTTTGAAGTCAAATACAGCCTCGAGTACGGTTCGAACTCTCTTGCCATCCACCGCGATGCGATTGCTGTGGGAGAACGAGTGCTGATCGTGGACGACTTGCTGGCCACAGGGGGCACGGCAGCCGCGACGGTGTCTCTGGTTCGGCAGTTGGGAGGCGAGATCGCCGGCCTCGACTTTCTCGTGGAACTCCAGGGCCTTAAGGGTCGAAACAAACTAGTCGGCCACCCCATCCATTCGACGATTCTCTATCCCTAAGGGCTCTCAGTCCCTTCCCTACAACCTCTTGTCAAAGAACATGGCCCCGTGCTATGAATGCCGAACTTTTTCAAGTTATTCGACGTTCACCCCAGGAGTAGGATCCGTCATGGCAACAAAAACCCCCGCCAAGAAGAAACCAGTGGCAAAAGCCAAGGTGCGGGCGAAGCTCGCGAAACCAGTGAGCAAGCCAAAACACGCTCCCGTTGTGGTCGTCGAAAAGCCTATTAGCATGGCCGTCTCTCCCCTGGCTGCCAAACCAAAAGAGTCAGCAAAAGAACGCGAAGACCGGGAGCACCGCCGCCAAGTCCTCCATCAGATGTTGATGCGGAAGCGCCAGGAGATTATCAAAGAGATTGAGGGAAGTCTGGGCCAATCCCTCATTGAGGATAAACAGCGGCGGCTTGAATCTGCGCGCGACGTCGGCGATCAAGCCCTCATGGATCTCGATCGCGAGCTGGGCATTTCCTTGATGGAAATGCGCAATCGACGCCGGCAGGCCATCGATGAAGCGTTGACGAGACTCAACGAGGGCACCTATGGTATCTGCGCGGAGTGTGGCGTAGAGATCAGTGAGCGGAGATTAGACGCCGTTCCGTTTGCGAAGCTCTGCGTCGAGTGTCAGTCAAAAGAAGAGCTGCTGGAAAGAATCGAGCGAGAAGAAGATCGCGACTAAGCGTTCCTCCTCGCGATCGGTCCCATCCCTCCCTCTCAAGATCCTTGTCCCCTCAATCATGATCCTAGCGCTTCCCTTGTCAGGCGAGGCTCGCGTTCTGTGACGACGCTTGATACGCTGCGCCGTATGTGGGAGTGGGTATCATGAAGCCAACAAATCATCGAGCGGTCGTGTTGGCAAGCGGAGGGCTGGATTCCACCGTTACGGCGGCTATGGCCAAGCAGGAGGGTTGCGAGCTCTTCTTCCTCACCATGGCCTACGGACAGCGCCATGCCGTAGAGGTGGAGCGGGCTCGGCAAGTCGCAACCGCCTTGGGCGTAGCGAATCATCTGGTGATGAATCTAGACCTTCGCGCCATCGGTGGGTCGGCTCTCACCGGCCCGGCTGCCGTGCCCAAGAATCGAACGGGCGCAGCACGTAGCCAGAGCATTCCTATCACCTATGTGCCGGGACGGAATCTTATTTTTCTCTCGATTGCGGCAGCGCATGCAGAGGCTGTGGGAGCCTCGCTCATTTATTTTGGCGCGAACGTATTGGACTATTCCGGCTATCCAGACTGCAGTCCTGAATTCATCCACGCATTTGAAGCAGCGGTGAGGGAAGGCACAAAAGCCGGCACGGAAGGGAATCCCCTCCATGTCAAAGCCCCCTTGCTGATGCTGACAAAAGCGGACATCATCCGACAAGGGATCGAACTGCATGTCCCGTTTCATTTGACCCATAGTTGTTACGATCCGGTGGGAGATCAGGCTTGTGGGCTCTGCGATAGTTGCGTGATCCGGCTGGAAGGATTTGCGAAGGCCGGGGTTGTAGATCCCATCGCATATGCGATATAAAACGTGAGACGTATCTCGCTGATCGCGCAAAACTTACGAGAAAAGCGCGACTGATGAAAAGTTTCATCTGCGCTCGAAAGGCGCAAACAATAGTCCTGATTGTATGACGAACCAGATGACGCCAAGGCTTCAGATCGGAATGTTGATACTGGGATTAGGCCTCCTCGTGGCCTGCGACTCCTCACAACCGATCCAAGCGGGTACGAGCGGTCCTGTGCCGACCGAGTTTCAAGCGGGCGAAACCACATTCAACACGAACTGTGCGGCCTGTCACGGAAAACAAGCGGCAGGAACCGATCACGGACCTCCGTTAGTGCACAAAGTATATGAGCCGAACCATCACGGGGATCCGGCCTTCCAACGAGCTGCGGCCAACGGCGTCCAAGCACACCATTGGCAATTCGGCAATATGCCGAAGATCGAAAGCGTGACTCCCGGGGATGTCGATCAGATCGTGAAGTATGTGCGCTGGCTTCAACGCCAGGCAGGCATTCAATAGATCTTCTTTCTCCTCTCGTTTTCCACATGTAACGTTTCCAACCCCTCCCCCCTTTCGCGCCCATACCTCTCCTCTCGTGTGCCCCATCTGCCGTGTAGAAGATTTTCGTGACTTTCCCGCCGCACGGCCATATAATCAGATCGAAGGTGAAACTAGGGTTCCGATTGCCTTTACAGGCAGTGTCTGGTCCAAGAGTTTCCGGTCTCGCATGGCGAGGCTCCACGGAGGGATAAAAGCCCGGGAGATCATGTACTGGTGGTGCATGGCCTTCTTGGAATTTAACTCGCTCGCAAGGAGACGTTGCCATGCATTTTCATTCCATAGTTCTTTCCATACCGGATCAGTCTGATCTTCTGCCAAGTCAGAGAGGACTGTCATGCTAGTCAAAGAAAGTCAGAAGACGGGACTTTCTGCTACTGCTACGAATACCCCCGAGACACTTCACCGCAATCTGAGTGCCTGGAATAGCCTGACCATTGGCTTCGCGGTCGTATCGCCAGTGGTGGGGCTCTATGCCATCATCGGCGTGCAGACTGTGGTGGCAGGAGGCGGCTGGTTTGCTGCACTGGCCCTCTGTCTGGTGATGCAGTTGCTGGTAGCCACCGTCTACGCTGAGCTGACCTCGCAATTTCCAATTGCGGGGGGAGCATACAAGTGGGCACGGCAGCTCGGAGGGGCCACCGCCGGGCAATTCGCCGGAGTCATCTATCTCTGTTCCACTATCGCCATGTTGACCACCACCGCCTATACCGGGGGCGTCTGGCTTGCCATATTCTTTGGATCGTCTGGTGGAAGCGGAATCACATTGGTGCTCTGGGGAGTTGTATTCTTATCGATCTGCGCGCTGCTCAATCTCGTGCATGTCAAGATGTTCAAGCTCGTCATTACCCTGGGAGTGTACGCGGAAATGGTCGGTTCGGTTGGCGTAGCACTGCTGCTGTTTCTCTTTTTTCGGCAGCATGGATTTTCAGAATTGTTCCAGCATCTGGGCACGGGGACCGCACCCAGCCAGACGACCGCGTTTTTGGCGGCGCTGGCCATTGCGGGCTGGGCCTTCATTGGTTTTGATGCCTGCTCCACCATCGCCGAAGAAACCCATGAGCCCAAGCGAATGGTCCCACGCGCGATCTTTTTTTCTCTCTGCATGGTGGGGGCCGTGGTGCTCTTCAACTCCGCCGCCCTGACGCTGGCCTTCGATCACAACACGCTCGTGAACACCAGCGCGACGTCCGATCCGATCACACCCGTAATTACCAGTAGCTTCGGCGCATGGGCGGAGAAACCTTTTCTGGCGATCGTCATGACGGCGTTCCTTGCATGCGGGGCATCCGTGGTGCAGTACACATCGCGCATCGTGTACTCCATGGCGAGAGAAGGCAATCTGCCTGTTACGCTCAGTCAGGTAACGACTGCGAAGACTCCTCGCAATGCCGTGATCTGTGTCGTGCTGCTGGCGGGGCTTGGACTACTGTTCGGTCTGAATGATGGGGCCGTGGCGACGGTGCTGGCTTTCGGCACAGGCGGATTGTACGCCATGTTCGTCATGACCACTGGAGTCGGGCTCTATACCCGTCTTACCGGTCGCTGGAACCCTGCGCTGGGTGAGCTGAGACTGGGTGTTTGGGGGTTGGTGATCAATGTGGCAGCTTTCCTGTGGTCGGTATTCGAATTCGTCAACATCGCCTGGCCGCGGACCTACGCCGTCTCACCCACCGCGCCCTGGTGGCAACTGTGGGCCGTACCTCTGGTATTGGGCAGTATTTTGAGTATCACGACGCTGTATGTGCTGATCAACAAAGTCCGCCGGAATTGAACGAATTATTTTTCCCAAGGAGAACCCTGTGGATCAACAACACACCTATATGTGGACAGAACACATCCCCGGAGGCTGCCATTGGTCCGGCATTGTACGTCGCGGCACAACTCTGCGCCTGATGGATGTGGAAGGCGGAGCCAATGCCGCAGTGCTCTTCTTCAATCAGGAAGAGAAACTGGAGCGCTACAACATGGCAGACACGCTGAAGTCGCAACACACGTTTCGGTTGACCAAGGGACATGCCTGCTATTCCGATATGGGGCGGATTTTCTGTTGTATTACGGCGGATACCATCGGCTGGCACGACACCGTGTGCGGTGTGAGCGATGCCGGCCTGATACAGCAGCAGTACGGCGTCGCCCGGTATCAGGAACACCGCAATCAGATGTTCCGCAGCGGGCTGGACGGGATGCTAATCGAGCTGGGCAAATGGGGCCTGGGTATGCGCGATGTCGTGTCCAACATCAATTTTTTCAGCAAGGTCACCGCCACGGCATCCGGCAAACTGGTGTTCCAGATCGGCAACAGCAAGGCAGGAAATTATGTCGATCTGAGTTTCGAGATGGATACACTGATGGTGCTGTCCGCGGCGCCGCATCCACTCGATCCGGCAGACACGTATCGACCGGGAGCAGTCAGCCTGACCGCAAGCGCCACGCCACCTGAGGCAACGGCAGAGTGCGCGCGTATCGCCGAGAACATGCGCGGACTGCACAACACCCGGCGCTTGTATGCCGGTTGTGGAGGTGGAACATGAGTGTGCAGGACCTGATCGCAAGCAGGCTTGATCCACAGCTCGCCGTCGTAGATGAAATCTGTGCAGCGGGCGAGCCCTGGGCCAAGCTGGTAAAGAAGGGACAGGTATTCCGGATCGTCGATCTGGAAGGGAATCAGGCCGTGGATACACTGTTCTTCAACGCCTCCCGTTCGCTGGAACGCTACAGTGCCACGGACACGATCCGCCGGCAGAACAGGTTGTATCTGACCACCGGCAGCAAGCTCTATTCAAATTTGGGCCATGTCATGCTCACGATTGTCGCAGATACGTGCGGCAGGCATGACACGTTGGGTGGCGCCTGCGCTGCAGAGAGCAACACCGTACGGTATGCGCTGGACACATATCCCATGCACAGCTGCCGCGACAGTTTCCTGCATGCGCTGGCGCATGAACCGGTCTGCGAACAGCTCGGCATGACCAAGCGGGATCTGCCCAGCAACATCAATTTCTTCATGAACGTCCCGGTGACGGAAGCCGGCGGGCTGGAATTTGTAGACGGTGTATCTGCACCGGGCAAGTATGTCGAGATGCGGGCCGAGATGGACGTAGTCGTGCTGATTTCGAACTGCCCGCAACTGAACAACCCGTGCAACGGCTATAACCCGACGCCGATTCGCTTGCTGATGTGGAATCCGACTGCCGCGTGATCACGGATTGACGGCCGCGTCTTATGAGCAGGAATAGAAAAAGAGGCTGAGCATGTTCGAGAAAGTACTGATTGCCAATCGCGGAGCCATTGCCTGCCGCATCATCCGCACATTGCGCCGGATCGGCGTGCACAGTGTGGCGGTGTATACCGAGGCCGATGTGCTGTCGCGACATGTGGCGGAAGCCGACGAAGCGCATTGCATCGGGAGCGGAGCCGCGGCGGACAGTTATCTACGTGCCGACAAAATCTTGCAAGTCGCACAACACAGCGGCGCACAAGCCATTCATCCCGGCTATGGCTTTCTCAGTGAGAACGCGGGTTTTGCCGAGCAATGTGCGGCCGAAGGCATACGCTTCATCGGCCCCAGCCCGCAACAGATGCGGGCCTTCGGGTTGAAGCATACGGCGCGCGCCCTGACCCTCCAGAATCAGGTGCCCTTACTTCCCGGAACCGGTTTGCTGGAGAACGTGGACCAGGCCCTGCGCGAAGCGGCACAGATCGGGTACCCGCTCATGTTGAAAAGCACCGCCGGCGGCGGCGGCATCGGCATGCGTGTGTGCTGGAACAGGGATGAATTGACCGGCGCCTACGAGTCGGTGAAATATCTGGCGCAGAACAACTTCAAAGATGCCGGACTGTTTCTGGAAAAGTATGTCGAGAACGCCCGCCATATCGAGGTGCAAATCTTCGGCGATGGTACCGGTGGGGTGCTTGCGCTGGGCGAACGCGACTGCTCGGTACAGCGGCGCAATCAAAAAGTCATCGAAGAAACCCCTGCGACCAATCTGACCCCGCAGTTACGCCAGGCTCTGTTGGATACCGCTGTGCGCCTGGGCCAGGCGGTCAACTACCAGTCAGCCGGCACGGTGGAATACATTGTCGATGCCTCCACCGGCGAGTTCTATTTCCTCGAAGTCAATACGCGGCTGCAAGTCGAGCACGGTGTGACCGAAGAAGTCACCGGCATCGATCTGGTGGAGTGGATGGTGCGCCAGGCGTCCGGAGACCTGCCGCCGCTGAATTCTTTTACGATCACGCCACGCGGTCATGCCATTCAGGCACGCGTGTACGCCGAGAATCCCGCCAAAGAATTTCAGCCTTCCTGCGGTACGCTGACGGCTGTAGAACTTCCGTCTACGGCACGTGTCGAAACCTGGGTGGGGCGCGGTATCGAAGTCTCCCCGTTCTATGACCCGATGCTGGCCAAGATCATCGTGCATGCGGCAGACCGCGAACAGGCCATCACCAATTTGATCGCCGCCCTCGACGCGACGGCGCTCCACGGCATCGAAACCAATCTGGACTATCTCAAGCAGGTCTTGCGCAGCACGGTGTTCCGCAGCGGTCAGCACACCACGAGCTTCCTGAACGGATTTCATTACCTGGCCCATACCATCGAGGTACTCAACCCCGGTGTGCAGACCACGGTGCAAGATTATCCTGGGCGGCTAGGTTATTGGCATATCGGGGTACCGCCATCCGGCCCGATGGACGGTCTGGCATTCCGCCTGGCCAACCGTCTGGTGGACAATGCGCAAGACCAGGCCGGGATCGAGATCACTGTGATCGGCCCCACTCTGCGGTTCAACTGCGACAGCGTGATTGCCGTGACCGGCGCTCCCATCGACGTGCGCCTGGACAGCGAACCATTGGCGCAGTGGCAATCTCATGCCGTCAAAGCCGGAGCGCTGCTCCAGTTCGGACGAATCAAGAGCCACGGCTGCCGCGCCTATCTGTCCGTGCAGGGAGGATTTCAGGTACCGGCGTATCTCGGTAGCAAAGCTACTTTTACACTCGGGCTGTTCGGCGGACATGCCGGACGCGCCTTGCGTAACGGCGACATACTGCACACCGAAACGACGCACAGTTACCTCCACCGCACCCTACCGCAAGAACTGATTCCGCACTACACCGACCACTGGGAAATCGGTGTACTGTACGGCCCTCATGGGGCGCCTGACTTTTTCACCGAAGCGGATATTCAGATTATTTTTGCCACTGACTGGGAAGTCCATCACAACTCCAGCCGCACCGGCGTCCGCCTGATCGGCCCGAAGCCGAAATGGGCGCGCAGCGATGGCGGCGAGGCGGGCTTGCATCCCTCCAACATCCACGACAATGCGTATGCCATTGGCGCAGTGGACTTCACCGGCGACATGCCGGTGATACTGGGGCCGGACGGCCCAAGCCTCGGCGGCTTCGTCTGTCCTGTCACCATCGTGGCTGCAGAATTATGGAAGATGGGGCAACTCAAACCAGGCGATCACCTGCGCTTCCGCTGGATGTCGGCGGAACAGGCACTGGAGATGGAGACGTCGCAGGACGCGATGATCCGGGATCTCCAACCACAAAAAGTCATGCCGGCACTGTCCAATGCAAGCAGCATGGGCAATCCCGTCCTGCATCACATTCCGGAAAGCTCCCGGCAGATGCAAGTCGTGTATCGCCAGTCCGGCGACAAGTATCTACTGATTGAGTATGGCCCGGCGGTACTTGATCTCAACCTGCGCTTCCGCATCCATGCGCTGATGGAATGGGTCCAGCGAGCCATCGATGAGGGCCGCCTGAAAGGGATCGTCGATCTGACGCCGGGCATCCGTTCGCTGCAAATCCATTTCGATTCACGCCTGCTGCCGCGCGCAACATTGCTCGACATACTCATCGCTGCGGAACAGACACTGCCCGCTATCGAGGAGATGGAAGTGCCGACGCGCATCGTGCATCTGCCGTTGTCGTGGGACGATGGAGCGACGCGGTTGGCAATCGAGAAGTACATACAGTCGGTACGCAACGATGCGCCCTGGTGTCCGAGCAACATCGAGTTTATCCGCCGCATCAACGGGCTGGACAATATCGAAACGGTGCAGCGCATCCTGTTTGAGGCCAGCTATCTGGTACTGGGGCTAGGCGACGTGTACCTGGGCGCACCGGTGGCGACACCGATCGATCCACGCCATCGTCTCGTCACCACCAAGTACAATCCGGCGCGTACCTGGACACCGGAGAACGCCGTGGGGATAGGCGGAGCCTATCTCTGCGTGTATGGTATGGAAGGTCCCGGCGGGTACCAGTTCGTCGGGCGCACGGTGCAAATGTGGAATCGCTATCGCCAGACTGCCGATTTTAAGGACGGCAAGCCGTGGCTCCTGCGCTTTTTCGACCAACTCCGATTCTATCCCGTGACCGAGAGTGAGCTGCTCCAACTGCGTAAGGATTTTATTACGGGGAGTTTCAAGCTGCGCGTGGAAGAAACCACGTTCAGCTTGAAACAGTACAACAGGTTTCTAAAAGAGAATGCGGCGTCAATCACCGCGTTCAAAACCGGGCAGCAAGTCGCATTCGAAGCCGAGCGGGAACGATGGAAGAACAGTGGCCAGGCAGAATACGTGAGCGAAGCCACGCTCAGCGAGGCGGATGCGCAGAGCGAGCTGGATCTGCCGGAGGGGGCCTGCGCCGTCACTGCACATGTGACCGGCACAGTGTGGAAGCTGCTCGTCAAGCCAGGACAGCACGTCACGGCAGGCAGTCCGTTGCTGGTCGTTGAGTCGATGAAAATGGAAATTGCGGTGGATGCGCCGGTCAACGGCACAGTGCGGCAAATATTTTGTAAGGAAAGTGGGAATGTATCAGCCGGGCAGATGCTGCTCGTGATTCAGGAAGATTGAGCGAGCACAGAAGGTTAGTCTGGTCTATCTCGTCTATTTGATTAATCTGGTGCGATGAGCAAGAGGAGCCAGTCCCATTTCCTCAACGTACACTGCCGTGTTCCGGTTCGAGTCCTGCCCGGCTCACCACTTCGTACAATAGACAGAATTTTTAGAGCAATGGCACTCTAAAGGTTACTCGCTGACTTTCTCCCCTCCTCGGTAGAAAGAGTCCAAGAGCAATTCGCACGTTGCGATCTACGATGGTGCCGAAGGCGGGATTTGATTGGGGCCAATTCATTACCTTCAATGCTGACACGGGTTTCACAGGCCTTGCGGCATATAATCAATGACTTGTGCGTTGAGAATGAGTGAGTTTGAGTGAGATGGAATGATCGGGAAATCGCCCTGCTATACGACCGTTTTACGACCGAGGAAAATATTCGAAGCCTTACCTAGACTAGCTCACATACTCGTTGCCTGGAGCAAGACCGCTTTGCAGAATTTTAATGAATCCTACTCGATTTCATAATTTCGGCTTACTCTAATTTGGTTTCAAGAACGAATATTTTTGACCATGGGGAGATTAAGCATGGAGAAGATCACGCTTCGCGATCTTTTAGACCATTTCACGGCAGCGGAGATTGGGGGTGCACTCAGACAGACTCGCCTGCCACCGGGCGGTACCAAAGTTGAGATGATCGACAGGCTTCTTTCTCAAACCCCAGAGCCGGCCAAAGAACTATTAGCACTGTTCACGGCTCAGGCCCTTGGGCAAGTCTGCGATATGCTCCGCTTCGCGAAAGGTCGCAAAGACGAAATGATTGAATGTCTTGGCTCCCTTCTCGACGCGGAATCTGTTGTGTCGTCCCCAGTTGTAATACCGCAAGTTGAGAAGAGCGAGCCCATGCCACAGGCTTACCTGCCGGTCACCAAACAAGCCGTTCTAGATCATTTGAAGCAGCTCATTGTCCCCCGCCGCAAACTTAGCAATGAAGCTATGGCGATGGACGCCATTGGAGACCATCTCGCGAAATCATTTGAAGATGTCGTGCCCCAATACAACATTGGTGGCTACCTCGGTCTAAAAATCGATCTTGATGTTGGGAATGGCGGGATAGGAATAGAAGTGAAGTTGGCGGAGTCACTTTTGCGTTCAACTGCGGAAATCCATCGCTTGATTGGGCAGGTCATCTATTACCAAAAGAAGCGTTATGGCGACAATCTGCTGGTCTCTATAGTGGGTCTGCGTGACGACCTCGACGAACCGATACTCAAGGAAACATATTCGTTCCTAGAGAGCTTTAACATCACATGCGTCCGCGTACCTGCCACCTGAACTGCTTTATACAGGCATGTTCCGGAAAAGTTCCTTGTGAGGTATCAAGGCAGTCCAGCAAGTCCGCAGCAAGCAAAGAAGCGACGCGTACTCTTTTCGGTAGGTTGGTTCTCTGAGCGCGGCGAGAACGCCGCTGGCTGTGCATTATGCTCCAACTGAGCCACCTGTTATGCTCCAAACCAGCCACCTATAGCGATGAAGCAAGAGATGTATATTGTAAGACCATCTTACTTGGGCCAAAACAATTTGTTTTTGGAACTCGGAAAGGATGGGAATCGTGGACGAGGGACGTAAAAGCAGGAAGTCGCGTGTGCGCGAGAACCATTCAAGTTCTTGGGCCACCTCATCGCAGGACTTCATTTACCTGGCGAAGCTCCTGTATGGGCATTCCGCTGAGTACGCCAAGCGGTGCTCTGACGGCAATTGCTCAGCGTACACGCCAGAGGGGGCCCCGGAAATTCGGACAGTGTGATAAGTGGTAGCCTGGCTTCACCAACGCCACCACGCTGGTGGCGAACCAGAGGAGCGAGGCGATGAA
>JAYTTD010000109.1:0-5296 GCA_043745235.1 Nitrospira sp.
AGCGCCTGCATCAGGCGCTGGGCTATCGGAGTCCAGAGGAGTTTGAGCAGCAGGCCCGTGAGTCTTAATCCAGGTGTCCGTTATTTCCGGGCCACCTCAGGCATGAGTATTGATTTATTTGCTCCCGCGCGGGTGGACCACGTGCGCGGGAAAGGGGTCCGAGTGAGTGTGCGTGGGCTATCCGAGAATGGTGGTATGGTGGTGAGGGCCTGCCGAATGGCAGCTTGATCGCTCGGCGTCAGTCGTCCAAGCCTTTTGAGCACAAGGGCGGGGTCAATGGTGGTGAGGACTGGTTTGAGGACGGACGGCTTGAGCAATCCCGCACCCTGCCAGTCCTGGACCTGGACCTCCCCCACGGACAGTGTGGATGGCTGCTGACTGGTGACCGCTATGATGAGGATGTCAGGTCTGGCACGGTGATAGGCGGTACTGCTGATGACGACGGCGGGGCGGCGTTTGACGGCTGACTGATTCGTGAAGGGAAAGGGAACTAAGACGAGATCCCCGAACTCATAGCCGGTCATAGTCGGCGTCGTCTGGATTGTCCCACACCCGCGTCAGGGCCGCGGTTGCGAGTTGTCCTGCAGCCTGTGTCAGGCCGCGCTCGTCAGCCTGACGGTGCGTCAAGAAGTCAACGAAGTCTTCGACCTCAGCCACCCGTTCTGACGGCAGGCTCCGGAGTTTCTCCAGAATAGTCTGTTCGTGCACCTTCGTCATTACAGCCTCTCGATGTCTCAACAAGCCTACACACCCCGGTGCCAAAGATCAATTGTTTCGTACAGAGGTGTCGCTATTGCGGCACCGAGAGAAGGTAGCA
This sequence comes from Nitrospira sp., assembly GCA_043745235.1. Classification (GTDB taxonomy): domain Bacteria; phylum Nitrospirota; class Nitrospiria; order Nitrospirales; family Nitrospiraceae; genus Palsa-1315. The sequence continues at coordinate 818 of JAYTTD010000109.1, forward strand.
CCTATCGCTAAGGTATCAGGTTCTCACCTTGCTGCTTCGGAAATCGGAACGAGAATTACGAAGCCCAAGGGCACCATCACGACCATGACCTACGACGTCTTCGGGCGCCTGCTCACCACGACTAATCCGTTGAACTGCGCCACCACGCCACGACCACATTCTGAATCCATCGCCAGCGTGCTTCCATCGCAGGTTGCTCCCTACTGCATGAGTGGAGCGTTCATCCGCATCCTCGTTGAAAGCCCCTCGTCCGTAATGTTATACAGCGCAACCCGCTTGTTATGATGTCGTCTAGCCTTCTTCTGGAAATTCTATGGAGCGAGACACTAAGACATACGTGCTGAAACGGCCTGACGACGAGGCTACGCCGCGCAAGCTCTCCATCGACTATCCCGCAGCCTTGAATGCTCAACAGCTGGCGGCGGTAACGGCTGGGGAGGGTCCTTCGCTGGTGATTGCCGGTGCTGGCAGCGGCAAGACGCGGACGCTGGTCTATCGCGTGGCCTATCTGATCGATTCGGGCGTCGATCCCTCGAATATTCTGCTGCTCACGTTTACGCGCAAGTCGGCTCAGGAAATGTTGGCGCGTGTGGGCGACTTGATCGGCGCTAGAAGCCAGCGGGTGTGCGGCGGCACGTTCCATTCTGTAGCGAATCTCTTGCTGCGGCGCTATGGCCGGTCGATCGGGGTGGAGCCGGGCTTTACGATTTTGGATCGAGGCGATGCGGAAGATCTCATTGCGCTCATGCGGGCGCAGCTGGGGCTGAACGAAAAGGACAAGCGCTTTCCTCGCAAGGGGACGATCATGGAGATGGTCAGTAAGAGCGCGAACACGCTACGCAGTCTGGACGAGATCATTCTCGATGAGTTCGGCCACTTTGCCGACCATATGGAGGATCTAGGGCGGTTACAGCAGGCCTATCAGGCGGCCAAGCGCCAGAAGCAGCTCCTCGACTATGACGATTTGCTGGTGATGTTGCGGCAATTGCTGCTGCTGGATGAGTCGGCCCGCACGACGATTTCACGCCAGTACTGCTACATTCTCGTGGATGAGTATCAGGATACGAATCGGCTGCAAGCTGAAGTGATTCGTCAGTTGGCCTCGACTCACAATAATGTGATGATTGTGGGGGATGATAGTCAGTCGATTTATGGGTTTCGTGGCGCGACGTTCAAAAACATCATGGAGTTTCCGGCGCTCTTCCCCGGCACCACGATGTACAAGCTGGAGGAAAATTATCGCAGTACGCAGCCGATCCTGAATTTGGCGAACTGCATTATCGATGAGGCTGTGGAGAAATATACCAAACGTCTCTTCACCAGAAAGATCGATGGCCCGCTCCCGGCTCTGGTGGAAGCCGCTGGTGAACACACTCAGTCGCGGTTTATTGCGCAGAAGATTCTCGAGCTTCGCGAGGAGGGCGTGCCACTGAGCGAGGTGGCGGTGCTGTTTCGATCCAGCTTCCATTCATTCGACCTGGAGATCGAACTCTCGCGGAAAGGGTTGCCCTTCATCAAGCGCGGGGGCGTGAAATTTATTGAGACGGCACACGTGAAGGATCTGCTGGCCCATGTGCGAGTGATTGCGAACCCGCTCGATACGGTTAGCTGGCATCGTGTGCTCATGTTAGTGGAAGGGGTGGGACCCAAGAAGGCGCAGGATTTGCTCGCGGCGATTGTGAAGGCCGAAAAGCCTTTCGATGTCTTGCGCAGTGTGACTGGGCGTTCGAGCCAGGGGCTCAAAAATTTGGCGAACACGCTGGAGAGTCTCGCCGGGGCAGAAGACCGGCGCCCTGCCGATTTGGTGAACCACGCTTATGAGTATTACCTGCCGATTTTGAAGGAGCAGTACGACGACTATCCCAAGCGCGCGCGGGATCTCGACCATCTCCAGACGATTGCCGAAGGCTATCCGGGCGTCGATGAATTTCTAGCAGACTTGGCGCTGGAACCGCCTGATGGCAGTGCCGTGGGTGTGGATGCGCCCGATCGGGATGATGAACGGCTGGTGCTGTCGACAATTCATTCGGCGAAGGGGTTGGAGTGGCAATGCGTGTTTGTGATTTGGGTGGTGGATGGCCGGTTCCCGTCCGTCTATTCGTTTGTCGCGGATGACGAATTGGAAGAGGAGCGGCGGCTGTTCTATGTCGCCGTGACGAGAGCAAAGCGGCATCTATTTCTGACCTACCCGATCAATGTGTTCGATAAGGGGAGCGGCATGCTGTTGTCGAAACCCTCCCGCTTTCTGGACCCTGTCACGCCTGCGCTGGTGGACCAGCTCGTTCTGGTGGAAGAAGGTGGGCGGCCTGATTGGTATGCCCGCGATGAGTACTAGCAGGATGCTGAAACAGTCCGCCAGCATCGTTCTCGTTTCGCTCAGAGGCTCAACGTACTGAAGCGTACGCCTCGCCTCTTCGCTCACTGCGGCCTTGCTGACGGCCTGTTTGAGCATCCTGACTGTAGAGGTCCAATATCTGTTTTAGCAGCCCGCTAGGTATGGTTGAGGCTCCTTGAGGTAACCCTCCAGAGATCGAAGCGGATCAATAGTATGGTGCGTCCCTTGTGCAGAGTGGTCGCGATGGGCTTTCTCATGGGCGGACTTCTCCTTGCGCCGAAGGTCGGGATGACGGAGGAGCGTCTGCCGTCAGCCGAACGGATGTGGAGGCAGTTGCTCGCCGATGCTCATGCGCTGGGTCTCCCGACAAAATTTCTCAAGGCAGTTTCACCGAGCTTCGTTCGGTTTGAGTTCGATGAGTTGCACAGCTATGCCGCCGAATATCATCCCGGGGAGCATCGAATGGTGCTCAGTCGCGCGTTGTCCTTTAATGGAGCCGGGGCGACGTTGCGTCCGCTCGGGCGACTGACCCATGCCGAGATTGCCACGCTCTATCACGAGCTATTCCATGCCTATCTCGACTATTTGGTGACGGCGGCTGAGGCATCGCCCGAGGTTGCGCCGGATCCAGTGCTCGCATTTGCGAGGGCACAGCAGGGCTGTCGCTATGGCGCAGTCTTGATCACACCGGTGGTGCAGAGGAAAGGCGAAACTGAAGAGCGGTTTTTGAGCGAGCGAGAATCCTGGGAGGCTCTCAACGAAACATGGGCGGTGTTTGTCGGGTGGGTCGTGTGGAATCAATTGGAATTGACGGGTCGTGCGGGACAATCGATTCAGCAATCAGGGAAGAGTCAGGACGAATGGGTGAGTCGTCTCAGGATTGCCGATCGAGAAGGAGTTCTCCGCGGGTACTACGAGCCGGAAGATCCCGGTGAGTGGGCCGTGGCTCGAAAGCGGTACTTGGCCCCTGCATCGCGTTTGTCGGAGCAGGAAGCCGCGGTAATTATGAAGAATATCATTGAGTTTCCTTCAGGCCTCCTCACGCGCGCGAGGGGGGCACTCTCTGATTTCAGCCAAGGGGTTGAACGGTACGGTCAGTGTGGATTAGACAAGCATGTATCTCCGTGAGCCCATACATGTCTGTGAAGGGCCAGGGGAGAAGTGAGTTGTGGCTCACAATCAACATGGCGGCAAGGAGGGCAAGCTTGAAATAGAGGGGACCTGGAAGCATGGTGTCAGAAAAATTCTGATGACTCGGCGTTGTCGGAGAAAAAAACAAGATAATTCTGCTTTTGGGTCTTGACATCGCCGCACTTCATCAATAGAATCCGACATTTCCTGAACAGGCTGTGTCCTCAGCTCGCCATCTGTATCCTTAGATTTGTAAGGAAGGGGGAGCTGTGCGCGGACCAGCTTGCTCTTCTTTTTCCATCATGCGGATGAAGAAGACACTCGTACAGATTGAGCGCTTAGATTTTTTGTGTCGTGTGCAGGGTGTTTTGGGCAGGTACCCAAGTGGCCAAAGGGGGCAGACTGTAAATCTGTTGCCATCGGCTTCCAAGGTTCGAATCCTTGCCTGCCCACCAACGCAGGCAAGTTCTGAGTCGTGAGTGCCGAACGTAAGCAGCAGAATGAACGGTTGTTACCCATGACTCAGCACTCGGTATTTAACATTGAATAAGGCGGGCGTAGCTCAGTGGTAGAGTTCCAGCCTTCCAAGCTGGCTGTCGTGGGTTCAAATCCCATCGCCCGCTCCAGTGAAGATGTGAGGCGTGAGGCGTAAAACGTGAAAAGTCGAGAAAGCAATCTGGGTCAAATGGGTTCAGAGTGTCGTTTCACATTTTACGATTCACGTCTCACGGGGAGCGACGCCCACGTAGCTCAGTTGGTAGAGCACGTCCTTGGTAAGGACGAGGTCACGCGTTCGATCCGCGTCGTGGGCTCCAGAGGGTCAGTCACGGGTTAAGGCTGAGGCCAAGGTTGAGGAGAAAGGCCGAGATGGTCTTCTCAATCTCAGCCTGAACCTTAATCTTGCAATCAACGGAGGCGGGTATGGCGAAGGCGAAATATGAGCGGCGGAAGCCGCACGTGAATGTGGGGACGATCGGGCACGTGGACCACGGCAAGACGACGTTGACGGCGGC
>JAYTTD010000110.1:0-20086 GCA_043745235.1 Nitrospira sp.
TGACAACCTGTCCGCACGGCACACCGCCGCGTAGACAGAATACCGCGAGGCTCCACTGAAGAACGGGAACATTCTGTCCAAACAAGCGGGGCCACCTCTGCCCGCAGGCATACCCATCCTCTTCAGCGCGCTTCGCTGCCTGCTCATCGAACTCAATGCAGACATCTTTCACACAGGCATACGCTGTCAAGGCGCTCTAGAGGAACTGGCAAAATCATCTAATGACGTTGAGATCATTCTCAAACGCTACTCGATTCCCACCGAGCTTCGCGACAGTCTGAAACTGTTGGTGCAGGTGAGGCACGAGATCCTGCATCCTGCCCCCCGACCGAGCGGAGATGTGGGAAACACTCCGGCGTACTTGGCGCCACTTCGCCGGGCGAAGCTATTGCAAAGTACGGGTGTGAAAAGCGACTACATCTGGCTCGATCAACTCAGGTCCCATCGACTCTTCAGCTGGGGATTCAAGACTGTCAAGCAGACCGTCGCAATCCTTCTTGAAACACACCAACTCCCTCCATCCGATGCGGCAAAACTCATCGCTTCCTACTCGGTCAAAAGGCGAAAATGAACCTTGTCTTGGGGTCGCTATACTTGGGAGGTTTGCGTGAATTACATCTTCTTCATTTTACTTGCTAGCCTCTATTGCTCCAGCACTCTCGTCTTTGCTGAAAACTTCTCCGGCCCAGTCGTCTCCGTCCTCGATGGTGGCACCATCGAAGTCCTGCACAACCAACGTCCTGAACGCATCCGACTCAGCGGTATCGACTGCCCGGAGAAGGGCCAAGCCTATGGGCAAAAGGCGAAGCATGCCGCGTCAGCTTTAGCCTTTGGAAGGACGTGACGCTCCAGACTCACGGCACAGACAAGTATGGGCGCACCCTTGCCGACGTGCTCCTGCCAGATGGCACAAACGTCAATCACGAGTTGGTCAAAGACGGCTGGTGGTGGTGGTATCGGAAGTATGCACCTCTCGACACAGAGCTTGAATCACTAGAGAAGGCAGCGCGAGAAACCAAGAAAGGGCTTTGGGTTGATCCCGCTCCCATTCCACCGTGGGTCTATCGCAAGGCAAGGCGAGGGCAATCCCTCGACCTGTCAGACATGGTGCCGTTAGAAACTGAGACAGAAGGCAATACAGCAAGTCGTGCTCCACCACTTCAAGGCGCTATAGTATCTGCTCCAGCTTCTTCCTCTTCGCCGTATCCCATCATTGGCAACCGTCGCAGTCACATCTACCACCGGCCAGATTGCCCAAACTACAGCCAAGTTGCGTCAAGTAATCGAGTGGAGTTTAATGGCGCATCAGAGGCGGAAGCAGCGGGTTATCGAGTGGCGGGAAATTGTCCATGATGGATCTAATTTTGGGACACCGAAACGCTAGTTCTGACAGGCTGGAATATCTAGGGGTTGAGGGCTGGTTCTTTTACAGGTTTTATGGGCAAACGACTTTGACACCTTGACCACCCCAGCAATCGCCCGAATCGATTTTCCCTGAGGCTTCATCTGCAGGGCCGTCCGCAAAAGGCATGAATCAGTGAATGGATGCCTTCGCAGCCGCTTCCCTGTTCCTTCGCCCGCAGAGTATCCCACCCTGGGTGCGCTCCACGATGATGTTTCGCTCAAGTTCAGCATTCGCCGCCACAATGGCAAGCATGGCCTTTCCGAGAGGGAAAGCAGTATCGATGTTCTCTTGATCAGTAATCTTTACTCACCTGAGCGAGACATCTGTGACAAGGTGGTCTGTCTTGTTGGTCGAACAGGCAAACCAATGCGAGCAGACGAACCGGATAGACCAGACAGACCAGATAATCGGTATTTCTCCGGCAGTGGCCTGCCCTGATTGATGAGCTTGATGAGGTCACACTTCTCGGCGTCGGAGAAGTCGCAGCGTTCTGAGTCGTGTTGTCGTGCCATACACGGTGTTCTCTACATCATTACCGAATCCTTTTACTACCCTCTTTCTTACCCTCTTTTAAGGGTAGTACCCTCTTTCGCCATTTGGCTCCCGGCCCGCAACCGAGGCACTCGATTCGTCCGGCAGCCTTCAAATCCCATAACACGAGGCGGATCATGTCGCGGCTCACGCCGGGACACAGCCGTTCCACATCGGTGATGCCGAATTGGCCGCTGATGGGCAGGGTATGGGGAGATCCGCTCACCGGATGGCTCTGGTCAGTGGTGGAACCGATACGGAGTGGACGCTCTTCCACTCCGTATGGTTGGTCTCATGAAGAGGTCTGTCTGGTTGGCAGAACGGGATCACTCAAGACACCAGAAAGACCAGATGAGCCAGATCGACGAGGGACGAATGGCGATTCACGAATGACGTACAGAGAGCGCCTTTCTCACATCTCCAATTGGGATCTCGCGCCATGCGCCGGGTGGGAGATCTTCCAGTTTGAAGGGACCGTATTGAATGCGCCTGAGCCTAGTCACTTCATGCCCCAACGCCTGAAACAGTCTGCGGATTTCGCGGTTCTTCCCCTGGATCAGAACTACTTCCAGATGTGATTCGCGTCCGGAACGTTTCTGAATCTTCACGGTGTGGCACTGAAGGCACTCGCCACCATCGACCACTCCGGCTACGGCTTCTGAGGCTTGTGCCTCGGTGAATTCTCCTCGCACGGAGACCAGGTAGGTTCTCATCACTTTGTGGGTTGGATCAGTGAGATAGCTCGACAGTACCGAATCGTTGGTGAGCAAGAGGAGGCCGCTGGTCGCCTGGTCGAGTCTCCCGACGGCATGCATGTATCCCAAGTCCGCCGGCAGCACATCGAAGATCGTCTTACGGCCCTTTTCGTCACTGTGTGTCGTGATCACCCCTTTGGGTTTATGAAAGAGGATAAATCGTTTGACCGAGTCTTGAATCGGTCGGTCGTCGATCGAGACAGCATCCTTCGGCCACAAGACCCACGTGGCAGGATCGCGTATGACTCGACCATTAATGCGGACGCGCCCTGCGCGAATCCATTCCTGGCTCGTGCCACGGGAGGCGATCCCACGTTTCGAAAGCAGCCGATCCACGGTGAGCCGTTTAGTCATAGAGGGCTTCTGTGCCATCCTGAACCGTTTCCAATTGTAGAAGATGACGACTGAAGTCTGATAGCTCTGAGCGCAATCCAAGTTTCTTGAGGAAGTCTTTGTCGATGACCTAGTCAAGAATCAGGAATGCGCTCTCTTGGTCTGCAGAGAACGTTCTCACCTCTTGGTCACGGCGGCGAAGCAACGATTCGATCATCGCTGTCGAACAGTTACCCGCCCGAATCCACACCACCTTGGGTGGATGACCGAAGAGAAAGCTGCGCTGGTGAAAGTCTGCATCCTTTGTGACAATCACAAACTCATGTTGGGCGGCATACACCCAGATCGCGATGTCAGCGGCGTCTTTGAGCCCGACATTCCGCACATGTTGGGACCCGGGATATTCCTGCTGAAGGGCTGTGACAAGTTGGTGCAAAAGATTCTGATCGAAGAGCAGTTTCACGACGGTGGAATCGACACGAGCTTCCGCTCTCTATCCGCTGCAAATGCGAGACAGGCTCGGATGTCTTCGCGCGTGAGATCAGGAAAATCCTTGAGAATTTCGTCTTCGCTCATACCGGAGGCAAGATACTCCAACACATCGTACACGGTCATGCGAAGACCACGAATACATGGCTTGCCGCCACGCTTCTCGGGATCGATAGTAATGTGACTCTTCCAATCCATGTGTCGAAGAGTAGCCTGGGAAGCAGGAAAGATCAAGACCGCATCAGGAGCGAGCGACCATCCCTTTCCTTGGAAGATATCCTACTTAGAGCAGTCCGCGCTTCTGGAGATAGTCTTTGTCAATAACGGGAGTCGGTTTGGCGGGAAGCTGCCCCCGTTCCTGCAGCAAACGTTCGACGTATTTCCCGATCAGATCCGATTCGAGATTGACCTGATCGCCGACTTGCTTAAGGCCCAGGGTGGTGACCTTTGCCGTGTGTGGAATAATCGAGACGGAGAACCCGCGATCGGTCACCTGGTTGATCGTCAGGCTGATGCCGTCCACGGTGACAGAGCCCTTCACGATGCAGTGGCGCAAAATCTCCGGCGGGGCCTCGATCGTGAAGAGGATGGCGTTTCCGTCCTGTTGGCGGCTGCGAACTGTCCCAATACCGTCCACGTGTCCAGCCACGAGGTGCCCCCCGAGCCGCTCGTTGAGCTTCATCGCCCGTTCCAGATTGAGCGGTGCGCCGGCTGTGAGTTGCCCGAGGGTAGTCACGGACAACGTTTCAGGAGAGACCTCCACGGAAAAGTTGTGCTCAGCCTTGTTCACCACGGTCAGACAGGTACCGTTGACGCTGATGCTATCCCCGATTTTGAGATCGGCCATGACCGCTGAGGCCAGGATCGCCATCCTCGTTCCGGCCAGAGTCTTGTCGATTGAAACGATGGCGCCAAGTTCTTCGACGATGCCTGAGAACATGGCTACTCCTTCTTCATGATCTGTCTCAAAAGATAGCCAAACATCACAAGCAGCACGAGCACACCGATGCTGGCCAGTACGACGATGACGATATTCTCTGTGTCGATTGTCTTCATGAACGACCCATTATATAGCACCGAGACTACGCCCGTCTCATCGTCACCCAGAACACCGCCGCCGCGACGAGTTGCAGACCGGCGATGATGGCGAACGCGTCGGCATAGTTCAGACGCGCGATCAGGATCCCTGCCAGGAGTGGCCCGGCAGCGTGACCGATGTCACCGATTGTTCCTTGCATGCCCATCCCCGCTCCCAGCGTCTTGAACTCGGAACTATCCGCGACCAGCGCGGACGACGAGGAGGAGACGATGGCTTCGCCGAGTCCGAAACCTGCCGAGAGCAGCAATAATAGCCACAGTATCGACGTCTGAGGAATACAGACGAAGGTCGCGGCACAGAGTATGAGGCCCATGACGATAAGCGGCTGACGTCCCATGCTATCGGACACCCGTCCCATGATCGGCTTGGAGACGAGCGACGTGAGAGCCTGGACTGTAAACAGTAATCCTACTTCACCAGGATTCAGTCCCACCGAGATACCATAGAGCGGAAGAAAGGCCATCAAGGCCCCGTTTGCAATCATCTTGGCTGCGTCGGTCGAGCTGGTAATGAGGACCTTGCGATTCTTGGCGACTACCCGGAAACCCTTCCACATCTCCGCGAACAGTGGGGCCCACCCCTTCTCCTGAATACGCGAGGGAGGCGGTGTGAGACGCAGGCTATAGAAGATAGCGATGGCAATGCAGCCGAATATGCCGGCGGTCACAAATGCCTCGGAAAATCCTGACGCATGGATCAGATAGCCGCCGATGAGCGGTCCGAGCAACGCGCCGGATTGCGTGGAGGCCGTGTAGGTGCCAAGTGCGGCGCCTCGCCGTTCTCGGTAGAGATCGGCCACGGTCGCCAGCGCACTCGGCGCAAAGATGGCGGTGGCTAACCCATGAAAAAAACGCAAGGCGGTCAGTGCGTCGAGATCTGTAACCCAGGGATACAAAAACGGTGGGAGTCCGAAGGCCACCACGCCAATCCGGAGGAGAAACCGTCGACCGTAGATATCGGACAACGCGCCGGACGGCAGTTTGAGGAACACTCCGGTGAGTGTCGAAACCGACACGATGAGCCCGATCCGTTCAGGACTGGCCCCCAGCGATTCTGCGAAGAGCGCCAACACCGGCATCCGGACCATGTTGTAGCTGATAAAACAGAACACGCCGACGGTGCAGAGCAAGGTGAAGCTGCGTGACGTCGTCATGGTAGCGGAACCCTGAATTGTGGGGCGCTACTGGAATGCGACAGAGTCTCTAGTGCCTGTTTTAGGAAAGCCACCTCATCGTGCGGCAACGGTGGAGGGTCGGTCGCCGCTAAGAGGACTCGATCGGGATGTTGCCGCATTTCCTGCCCCAACCGGTTGACGACACTGACGCCTTTAGTCAACTTCCGTGCAATAGTCTTGGCCGCGAGCGGTCGTATGAGCGACACCAGCCCGGCCAGCACGCGGCTGTTTAATCTCGCGTAGGCCACCAGCGTCGTTTCGACCGCGTCGTTCCCTTGTCCATCTTGTACCGCATTCATTTTCACAAACACGACGGCCTTCCCGTTGATGTCCGGCAACACGATACTTGTGTGGGTCCCTTCCACATAGTAAACCCGATTGGTGGAATCCTGATACACGAGTTCGACGAGCCCCTCCGTTCCTTCACCATCGTTGACCCACACACGACCGGGTCCCCTCGCCTCCGATTTGTAGAGGCTGAGAGCAAGTCGATTCATCAATGTGGCAGCCATCGGTGGCTGGTCCAAGAGGTAGCAATAGACGGATTCGGAAAGCGGTGTGTGGATCGGCCCGACCTTGTTGACCGTAGTGTAGTGGCTGATGATCGAGTGCAGGGGGCAGGCCCAGCGTGTCTCAATTTGTTCAACTGGAAAAGTCACCCCTGCATGCTGAGATGCCAGCACACAGGTCTCCGATTGGGCCACGCCTGAATACATCGTCGTACTCAGCCCGATCATGACAAGCACAGACAACGAGCCGGCTCTTCGCGAACCCAACGATCCGGAGATCATCACGGCTGCGTTCGAACCTGGATGGCGAGATGGATCGGAAACAGTTGGCTGGGATCTTGTCGCAGGCGCGCCTGCCGCAGCACGGTCTCAAGCGATGGCGTCACGGGACCTTCGAAGGACACCTGCCCATTGGTGAGCACCACGAGCGGTTTGGACGAATCGATAAGCTGTTCGTTCAGAAAGAGGCTGTAGCGTTGGACTCGGTCGGCTTGGACTTCAATACGATTCGGCGCCACGATGGAGGCATCCAGTCTCGCATATTCCCGGCGCTTGATCCGGTCGTCTTTCTTGCTGACCAGATCTTCGGAGAACGCGGCAATGGCATCAGTTGCGTCAATGCGCACCCATCCAAACGGTTGAAAGTGACTCGCCTCACGCACCACCGTCACGGTGGTCGGTAAAGCATTGCGCCGTTGGGCGTTGAACCACATCACCAACTCAGGCAATTCCTCCTTGGGGAAGTAATGCCCGCCCGCCATCGGATGCTCGCGATCATGTTCCCGATAGACATAGGGATAGCCCAGCCTGGTCAATTCTTTCGTAATCGAGCGGCTGAGTTCTGCCGGCATCACCTCATCCTTGGATCCGTGAATGATATAGATCGGCGTGGAGCGCAGGTTGGCCAGGAACGGCATCATCACGTTGTCGAGGCCACTGGCCATGGGGGCAAGGCCGGCAAACAGCGGCGCGTCGTGCATACCGATGACCCAGGCGCCGATTCCGCCGTTGGACATGCCGGTGAGAAAGATCCGGTCAGGGTCGATGTGATAGCGCCGTTGCACGGAACGAATCGTCGCCAACACCAACTCCTCTGCACCTCTCGTAAACCAGGCACCCATTGGAGAAGTCGGACAGGCCAGGACATAGTCCTCTCCCAATCGAACCTTCCAGCGCTCCAGGTAGGCTCCACCGCTAAATCCCGCGCCATGCAGACAGACCACCAATCCATACGCCTTCGTCGACTGATACGTCAGGGGCACGGAGAGCGCCACGTGATAGGCATGCCCCTGCACATCGATTCGCTCGTCTGGAATGGTTCCGATCGGTTGCAGGGCATAGTCCCGCTCAGTTTGAATAATCCGTACCACCTGGTCAATCGTCACAGACGGATCGGACAGCATGGCTTGAAGAGTATGAGCTGCCTGGTCCGTATCCGTGCTATCCAGGTAGCGAAAGACCTGCGTCTTTAGCTCTGCAGAGAGGGCTCCAGCGGTCGCATCCGTTTCATGACCAGCGAGCGCCTCAAGGATTACGACAAGGACAGCACAGAGGAGCCTGCGCGTCACAGATCTCCCTCCACAACCACATCCTCTCCGATGCGACGGACCGTGACGTGGCGCAATGCCAGCGCCTGGGCCAAGCGCTTCGGACTACGGTCACCGATCACCGATCTGGCATCCTGCCCTCCCATCAGAATAGGAGCGAGATAGAGCACGACGTGATTGACGAGTTTCTCACGTAACGCTGATGCATTGACCATGCTGCCTCCCTCGATGAGTACAGAGGTGATCCCGCGCTTGCCCAACATCGTCATGAGAGCGGGAAGCGAGACATGACCGTTCTTCAGTGCGAGGGAGACCACGTCCACCCCCGCCCGTTCGAATGGACGGCGGCGCGAACGGGATGCACGGCTCGTGGTCACGATCAACGTCCTTGCCCGGTCCTGCTTGGCACAGACCGTCGCCGTCGGTGGCGTCCTGAGCCGGCTATCCAGCACGACACGCAACGGTTGCCGTGATGCTAGCTTGAGTGGGCGATCGGACAATCGAGCCGTCAGCGTTGGATTATCCGTGAGCACAGTGCCGACCCCGACGACCACCGCATCCATCTGACTCCGGAGCCGATGCGCGTCTTGTCGCGCGCGCGGACCGGTAATCCATCGAGACTCTCCCTTCGCCGTGGCCACCTTTCCATCCAATGTCATCCCGGCTTTCAAAATCACGTAGGGGCGTCCGGTCGTTGCCCAATGGAGGTACGCGCGATTCAACTCTGCCGCTTTCTCTTGTGCGATTCCCGTCGTCACGGTAATCCCGGCCCGGCGTAAGGCAGCAATCCCTCGTCCTTTGACCATCGTATTGGGATCGGCCATCGTTACCACCACCTGCCGCACGCCGGATTGAATCACTGCCGGTACGCAGGGTGGGGTTCGTTTGAGAAGGTGGCAACAGGGTTCGAGTGTGACGTAGAGCGTCGCGCCCTTGGCGCGTGGCCCCGCTTGGTTGAGCGCAAGAATTTCTGCGTGGGGTTGCCCTGAACCGTGATGATATCCGCGGCCGACGATGCGCCCGTTCTTGACGACGACGGCGCCGACCATGGGATTCGGGCTGGTCTTCCCCCGGCCCTTCGCCGCGAGACGAAACGCCAGGGTCATGAAGTGGAGGTGCGGTGTAGCGACAGTCACCGTTTCTTGCGCGTAACGCGCGATCGGCTGCGAGGCCGCTGAGCCGACTTCGTCTTGGTGGTCTTTGTCATGGCTTTCTTCGCCTTCGCGCGCGACCCTGACGCCTTACGCGTGGAGCGTGAACGGGTTGATCCAGCTTCGGCCAACGCCGCATGGGCCGCCGCAAGCCGCGCAATGGGGATGCGATAGGGCGAACAGCTCACATAGTCCAATCCGAGCTCATGGCAGAACTCAACGGAACTGGGATCGCCGCCGTGCTCACCGCAGATGCCGAGCTTAATCCCTGGGCGGGTTTTTCGGCCGCCGGCGATGGCCTGTCGCATCAAGGCCCCCACCCCTTCTCGATCGAGCACCGCGAAGGGATCTGCTTCCATAATATTGGCCGTTCGATAAAAATCGATGAACTTCGCCGCATCGTCGCGAGAGAAACCGAACGTGGTTTGAGTGAGGTCGTTCGTCCCGAATGAAAAGAATTCCGCCTCCGTCGCGATGCGATCGGCCGTCACGGCGGCGCGAGGCAGTTCGATCATCGTGCCCACGAGATAGGAGAGCTTCACGTTGTACCGTTTCATCGTCTCCTGCGCCACCTCGCGGATCAAATCTTTCTGCGCCTTCATTTCCGACACCATCCCCACCAGCGGGATCATGATCTCCGGAACGATCGTCTTCCCTTCCTTGGCCAGCTCGCATGCGGCCTCCATGATGGCCCGCGCCTGCATGCGGGTAATCTCCGGCATGGTAATCCCGAGCCGGCACCCGCGTGACCCGAGCATGGGATTAAACTCGTGGAGTTCTTCAACCCTAGCCAACAACCGACGCTTTTCTTCGAGTCTGGCTCCGTCGCGGCCGGTCAACTCCAGCTGCGCAATCTCTACCATCAACTCTTCACGCTTCGGCAGAAATTCGTGCAACGGCGGATCAAGCAGACGAATGGTGACCGGATAGCCGGCCATCTCGCGATAGAGCCCGATGAAATCTTGCTTTTGTAACGGCAGGAGCTGATCGAGAAACTTTTCCCGCTCCTCTTTCGTCCTCGCCAAAATCATCTTCTGCATAATCGGGATGCGGTCCTCGGCGAAGAACATATGCTCTGTCCGACAGAGTCCAATCCCCTCCGCGCCGAAGCCACGCGCAATTTTTGCCTGATCCGGCACGTCTGCATTGGCGCGGACATGCATCGTCCGCACACTGTCAGCCCAGGACAGCATCAACGCAAACCGCTGGTACTTGTCAGACTTCTTCGCATCCAACTTACCCTGGACGACTTGAATGATTTCGGATTCGACGACGGGAAGGTCTCCCTCGTACACATTGCCGGTCGAACCGTTGATCGACAGGTAGTCCCCCTCGCGGAACACTTTGGCCCCGATGCGAACAGACTGGCTATCCAGCACTTCCACCGCATCACAGCCGGCCACGCAGACCTTGCCCATTTGCCGGGCGACCACTGCCGCGTGGGAGGTCATCCCACCCCGCGCCGTCAGAAATCCTTCCGCGGCATTCATCCCATGAATATCGTCCGGGCTCGTTTCCTGTCTGACCAGCACCACACGAGTACCAGCCGCTTTCATCGTCACGGCCCGATCCGGAGTGAGGGCGATCTTCCCGGCTGCCGCACCAGGACCGGCTGGAAGTCCTTTCCCCAGAGGATTGGATTTCGCCTCTTCGTTCGTGTCGAAAATCGGATACAGGTACTGCGCCAATTGTTCCGGCCCGATTCGCTGCACCGCTTCCTGCTTTGAGATCAAGCCCTCTCTGACCATATCGACGGCAATCTTCACGGCAGCGATGCCGGTCCGTTTACCGACCCGGGTTTGCAGCATGTAGAGCTTGCCCTCTTGGATTGTAAATTCCAAATCGAGCATATCCCGGTAATGTTTTTCGAGCCTCTTGTAGGTATGCTCCAGTTCCTTGTAGGCCGCCGGCACATTCTTCGCGAGCGCATTCACCGGAAGCGGAGTCCTGATGCCGGCGACGACATCCTCTCCTTGGGCATTCATCAAGCACTCGCCGAAAAAGTTCTTATCCCCGGAAGCCGGATCGCGCGTGAACGCCACACCCGTGCCACTCGTTTCCCCCATGTTCCCGAATACCATCGCCACCACGTTGATCGCCGTGCCCCACGAATCGGGAATCCCATAGAGACGCCGATAGGTCACGGCCCGCGCCCCGAACCAGGAGGAGAAAACGGCGTTGACGGCTAAACGAAGCTGCTCGAGCGGCTCATCGGGGAACTCTTTCTTGGTCTCTTCCTTGATGAGCACCTTAAAGCTGGCGACCAATTCCCGGAGATGCCGCGCATCGAGATGGGTCTCATGCGCCACACCCACCTCAGCCTTCTTGTGCTTGAGAATCGCTTCGAAATGTTCGCGCGGCACGCCCATGACGATGCTGCCATACATGGCTACAAAACGCCGATAGCTATCCTGCGCAAACCGATCGTTGCGTGTTTTTTCCGCCAGCCCCTCGACCGTCTTGGTCGTCAGACCGACATTCAGTACTGTGTCCATCATGCCCGGCATCGAGGCTCGGGCGCCGGACCGGACCGAGACCAGCAACGGCCGCTCAGGATCGCCGAACCCCATGCCCATCGACCGCTCGACCCGCTTGAGCGATTTCAACGCGGCGTCCCACATGCCGGGAGAATACTGCTTCCCGTTCTTGTAATATTCGACGCAGGCCTCGGTGGAAATGGTGAAGCCGGGCGGAACGGAGATGCCGAGATTCGTCATTTCGGCAAGTCCCGCGCCCTTCCCGCCGAGGAGCTCTTTCATGTTGGAGGTCCCTTCGGCCACACCATCGCCGAAGTAGTACACATATTTCTTTGCCACGCTGCTTTCTCCTTCGCGTTGACGTCAGTTCAATTCAATGGGCGACTGATGCCCCATGGCCGGCAGCGGATTCGAGACGCAGCCGATACCGCCCAACCAGATACCATTTCGCCACCAGCCCACACGCAATGACTGCCACGAGAATCAGCACCAAGAACAGCAATCGATAGTCGGCCTGAACGCCCCGATCCACATAATACTGCCCGTCCGGTCCATGCCGAAGCTTGAGATCCGGTTGAATCTGATGAGTCTTGCCGGACTTGTCGGAGAGATTGATCCACTCCGTGCAGAGGCGCACCGGCTCCGCCGCTCCCGTAACGGACTGCCAGCCGAGCCTGAGACAAATATCTTGTTTGGAGTTGAATACATCGGGGGCCGTTGCCAGTTCATCGAGATTGATTCCACTGGCCCATAACCCAACCAACACGATCGCGTTGCAGAAAACGATCAGAGCAAGAGACACGCCGATGGTGAACCGACGGATTTTCTTCGCCCGACGCTGATCGTCTGACAATGATTGATCCATCCCCACACCCGATCGTTTTGTCTCACTTGATAGGTGGTCCGGATGAGTCCCCTATTGCGCGCGTCCAACGAGGGCCTTCTGAGGCCGCGCGTTGCGCGAGCACGGAGGACTCACCGGAACACCTATCCTTTACCCTCCTTGTACCACAATCTGCGAGAAGTCCGCGAATGACATAAACAAATCATCCACGTGTTTGAGCAGCGACAACCGGTTACTTCGGATAGCTGGATCATCCGCATTGACCATGACCGCGGTGAAGAACGCATCGATGGCGGGCTTCAAACGCACCAGCGCGTCCAGAGCTTGGCCATAGTCTCCACGGGTCATCGCGGACTTCATCTTCTCCTGCTCTTCTGTCGTGGTCTGGTAGAGCACCGACTCTGTGGGATGCTCGAACCGCGCCTGATCGACCGGCTTTCGATCCCACTGCTCTTTTTCGACGAGCCGGTGCGCACGCTTGAAGCCGACGATCAACGGATCGAACTCCGGCTTCGCGGTCACGGATTCAAGCGCTTTCATGAGGTTGAGCAACTCTCGAAATGAGCGAGTATGCATGTTCGTTAGAGATAGAACCGCATTGATCACGTCATCGCGCTTGATGCCCCCTGCCGTACCCGCGTAGTAACGGAACCTCTCGACGATAAAGTCAAATGCGCCTTGAGACATACCAGCCCGCTGTTCCGAAATATTAGCGGTATCGAAGATGTCCTCAGCCTTATCGAGCACCTCACTCAGATTCAGAGAGATACCGTCTCCTTCGACGAGAATACGGACGATCGACAGCGCATCACGCCGCAACGCATAGGGATCTTCCGATCCTTTAGGCACGATTCCAACCCGAAAAAATCCCGCGATCTTACCGAGCCGATCCGCGAGCGAATACAACTTACCAACGAGTGAGTCCGGTATCGCTCCTTCCATGCCGCGTGGTAGATATTGCTCAGTAATGGCCTTAGAAACCTGGGGATCCTCGCCAGCATGTTTCGCGTATTCGCCACCCATCACACCTTGGAGAATCGGAAATTCCCCAACGACAGCGGTCAGAAGATCAGTATTCGCCAATCTAGCTGAACGACGAGAAATATCTATTACCCCTTGATTGCCAGTGTCGATGGCAAGAATTTCAACCAGCTTTTCATTGCGCTCCATCTTGTCATAGAGAGTGCCGAGCCTCTGATGGAACGTAACCCCTCGGAGTTTTTCAACACGATCCTCAGGCCGAGTTTTCCGATCCTCCTCAAAAAAGAACTTCGCGTCGGCCAGACGCGCAGCCAGAACCCGCTCATTGCCTTCTCGAATCAATCCCATGTCTTTGGCTCGATTGTTCGTCACCGCGATGAAGTGGGGAACGAGCTTGCCCGTATCTTTATTCATCAAAGAGAAGAACCCCTGATGTTCTTTCATGGAGGTGATCAAAATCTCTTGCGGCACCTCGAGGCAGGCCTCCTTAAAGGATCCGATAATGGCATTGGGACATTCGGTCGTATAGACCGCCTGATCGAGCAGGTCGGCATCGATGTTCAAGCGGAAGCCGGTCTTCTTGCATATCTCAGCTATTTGATCTTCGATCACACGCCGGCGGCGCTGCGGATCTGCAATGACTCCCTGGCGTTCAAGCCCTTTCAGATAGGATTCGTAGTCTTGAACCGCAATCCCCTTCGCGGTCCCCAACGCGCGATGACCTTCCGTCCGGTTCCCGGCGGTAATCCCCGCGGCTTCGATGGGAAGCGTGGCCCCTCCATACAGTGCCACCAGCCACCGTACGGGTCGAGCGAACCGCACGCCGGTCTGATTCCACTTCATTGCTTTTGGAAAGGAGAGTTTCGCGATCAACTGCGGGAGGAGTTCTTTCAACACCACGTTGGCAGGGCGCCCCTGTTCCTGCTTCACCGCAAAGAGATACTCCCCCTTCGGAGTCTGCCGAATCTGTAGCTCTTGGACGGCAACTCCTTGCCCTGCGGCAAATCCTGTCGCGGCTCTGGTTGGCAGGCCGGCCTGATCGAATGCCACCGCTTTGGAAGGCCCCATCGCTTCTTTGACCATGGAGGTTTGCTGGGTCGCGAGGCCTTCAACCACCAGCGTCAAACGTCGTGGAGTTCCTAGTGTGCAGACGGATTGAAACGTGAGACGTTGGTCTTTCAACAACTGCTCAGCCGAATCTTTGAGGGCCGTCAGGGCTGGAGCGATGAACTGATACGGAAGTTCTTCGACGCCGATCTCAAGCAACAACTCGGCAGCGGTTACTAGGGAAAGACGCCCACCCTTCTTCGCAGGAGGGACGGGACGCCGAGGTTTCTGGATTTTTGGCATGGATCCTTCTGCAATTCTATGAGCGGCGGGCCACAGATTTGGAATGTGGGCCCGATACCTTCGCTCCACCACGTCCCGTTCCACGATTGAGCAATGGGTGTCCCATTGCCGCCCGCTCTTCGAGGTAGCGTTCGGCACATTGGCGCGCGAGGGCGCGAACTCTCGCGATGTATCCTGTTCGCTCCGCCACGCTGATTGCGCCGCGGGCATCGAGCAGATTAAAGAGATGCGAAGACTTGATGCAGAACTCGTAAGCCGGCAATGTCAACCGCTTTTCGGTGTTGGCCAGCAGCCGCTTACATTCTCCTTCGAACGATTGAAACGTGGCCATGAGCATCGCCACATCGCTTTCTTCGAAATTATAGTTCGAGAACTGGACTTCGATTTCGTGATGGATGTCTCCGTACGTAACTGAATCATTCCAAGCGAGGTCGAAAACGCTATTCACCTGTTGCAAATACATCGCGATGCGTTCGGTGCCGTATGTGATTTCGACGGTAATGGGATTCAGCTCGATCCCGCCGATTTCTTGGAAGTAGGTAAACTGGGTAATTTCCATCCCATCGAGACGCACCTCCCAGCCCAGCCCCCAGGCACCCAGCGTGGGGGACTCCCAGTCGTCCTGGATAAACCGGATGTCGTGCTGCTTCGGGTTAATCCCCAATTGAGCCAGACTCTCCAGATACAACGATTGAATGTTATCCGGCGCCGGCTTCAGCACGACCTGATACTGATAGTAGTGTTGCATGCGATTCGGATTCTCACCGTATCGTCCATCCGTGGGACGCCGGCACGGTTGAGGGTAGGCGGCCCTCCAGGGCTCTGGGCCAAGGGATCTGAGGAACGTGGCTGGATGAAACGTTCCCGCCCCCATCTCCAGATCATAGGGCTGATGGATGACGCAGCCTTGCTCGGCCCAGTAGTGATGCAACGTGAGAATGAGATCCTGGAAGGTCACGAACAGTCCAGTCGTGGTTACGGAGGTCGAAATTCTCGCGATAGACGCGATGAAATGAACGGAGAAGCTAACAGGAATTTACAGAACCTGTCAAGGAACAACCCCTCTAGGATCAAGGAGTTGCAACATGTCACACCTATGGAAATGGACGAACATTGTGGATCAGACCTTCTGAAGTATTCCGCTCAAATTTTTTAGATCGACTCTTGACGAGATCAGACGCGGTCCTCTACTGTCACAATTCTTGATCAACTCACTCGGAATTATAGAGACCTGACAATGAAGCTCTCGAAAAAAAGCGAGTACGGACTCCGCGCACTGCTTGAGCTCACCCTCGTGCATGGCAAGATGACGCTCCAGCGCCACCAGATCGCGACACGCCAGCATATCCCGATCGAATTTCTTGAACAAATCCTCCTGGCACTGAAACGAGCCGGCCTCCTTTCTAGCCGTCGAGGGGTGAAGGGCGGCTACACACTGATCAAGTCTCCGGGAGAGATTACCCTTGGCCAAGTGATTCGCATTTTGGATGGCCCCCTCGCTCCCATCGGATGCGTGAGCAAGACGGCCTACCAGAAATGCGGGGAGTGCCCCTATGCCGATCACGCCCAATGCCCAGTGCAGCATGTGATGGGTACGGTGCGTGATGCCATTGCCGATATCCTGGACCACTACACTCTCGACGACTTCGCCGCCGGCCATCGCAAAGGGTAAGTATGGATCTCCTCGTGCTCGTGCTGATCACGTTTGTGGCGGCCACCGTCAACGGCGCCTTAGGGTAGGGCTTCCCATCGATTACAGTTCCCGTCGCGCTGCTGTTTTATACCAATCGTATTCTGAATCCGGCATGAATGCTCTCTGATCGGCCTCGTGATCGGTGTCGCGATCGGCAGTTATATTCTCTCCCTGGTTCATCCGTCCTGGGTCAAATTTGTGACCTACAGCATGCTGTTGCCATTGATTCTGCTTCAAGCTGCCGGTATCAGAAAGCCCATCAAAGCCGAAAAAGCCATCGCGATCCCCTTCGGAGTGACAATCGAAGCCCTCTGTTCCATCACCACCATCTCAGGCCCTCCCCTTGCGCTGCGCTTCAATAATCAAGGATATGTCAAACAGGATTTCCAGGCCTCGCTAGGCGTCATTCGAGTGGGAGAAGCGGTCTTGACGGGAGTCGCCTACTATTTTAGTGGACTCTACAGTTACGCCAGCATGGAGATCATTCTGTATATCGTCCCCAGCGTGCTATTGGGAATTCCGCTCGGGAGCTTTCTTATTCGTTGGATGGACCCTGAAATGTTCAGGCGGATCTGCATGGCCTTCGACGCCTTGATCGTCGCGTTCCAATTGTCAGGGTGCTCACCGAATTGAACCTGGCCACCGTGTTCACCACCTACAGTATTTTCACGATCATGATGATCAATGCCTACTTACTGTTTCGATTTTTTCGGAATAGGACCGTCCCATGAGGGAAGGGGCCGGCATAAGAAGACTGTTACTAGGTATGTCTGGTCTCTCTCGTCTGTTTGGTCTATCTGGTGTGTTTGGTTCAATCAAAGAAACCGAACAGACTAGACAATGGACCAGACAGACCAGATAAACATCTCCCGCCAGTCTCGCATGTCAACACAGCTATCCGGCATGCCACAAAGTGTTTCCGCAGCTTGCTAGCCTGAACCATGCCGTTCACAGCACATCCACGATCCAACTCTCATACCCAAGCCTAGACACTCAGAATCAAATGAACAGGAGGTGGATGAGACGATGCTCTTTGAGTAAAGAACCCCGCTCTTCCAGCGGGGAGGAATGGCAGATCTTCGTGAAACAGAATCTGTATGATATTTCCTTCACGTTCTACACCTCAAATATTTCGAAACACCACACAATCATCTCACTCTAGGGATAAATCGACTAGTAGCAACGAGTAACCTTGGCATGTGCTTTGCTCTAAGGCCAATCATCGTTTTAACTTCTTGCCAGGCATCACGCACGAAGTAGACCGACTCCAAATCAACGCGACCGCACCACCTCGCTAGAACAGCACATGAGCGATTTGACCAAGCGACGATCTTTCTTCCGGCAAACAAGATTCACAGAGACTGCTCGCATACCGCTACGTCTAACCACCATCGTTACTTGCCTTCTTCTTACGATCATACCCCTTCTAAGCGGATGCGGCGGCGGAGGAGAGACCGGCAGTGAACCATCAGCGGCACCGGTAGGCGCCGCCGTATCTCTCAGTTGGTGGAGGGTTTATACATACCCCTCCTCAGGACAGCCGTTTTATGACCCCTCAATCACTGCCTATGTCATTCATTATGGCCGGCAATCACTAGGTCAACCGGGTAGCTGCGCATATGAAAGTTCCATGCACGTTGACTCCATGCACGGTGTCAACACGGAGACCATGGTCACAAACCTCGATCCTAATACCCACTACTATTTTGCGGTCAGTGCCTATAACGGTATCGAAAGCCCCTGCTCAAGTGAAGTATCGACCATCACGCCGCCTGCTTCCGTCTAAACCCATCGCCTAATCTCTTTCCATGCCCCGCTGCCCACATCATCGGGCTCGCCTGGTCGCCACAGGTCCTACTCCCTATCGTATGTGGTTGGCGAAATAGTTCTAAGAATGGGGGGAATGAACGGTCAGTTCAGCGTGTTCAGACTCCCCGTCGATCGGGCAAGATTCACACGCGCGGCATTGAGCTGGAAGAGGGCATTGACGAGGTTTTCTCTGGCTCGAGCCACAGCAGAGAGCCCGTTGGTCAGTTCGAAATGACTCGCCGTCGTAATGACGGCATAGCGTTCCTTCGCAAGCTCGAGTTCCTTCGTCGCAGCCTGCATGCCGACTCGAGCGATCCCGGCTTGCTCCTTCGCAGCCGCCAAGGACGCAATAGCATCGTGCACTTCCATCTTCACCTGATTGAGCACCAACCGCATGCGGAGGGCTTCCTGGCGCAATTGGCTCCGGGATTCGGCAATCCGTCCTTCTCGCTGCCCTCCATCAAAAAGAGGAATCTGCAACAGCAGCGCCATATTGTACGTATCGAGCGTATTGTTCCAGCGATTTCCGATCAGACCGTAATCCCCCTGTGCCACGAGTGACGGCAACCGTTCCCCCGTGATAGAGGAATAGGTCAGCTCCATGGCATGGACGCGCGTATACTGGGCTCGCATTTCTGGGCGATTCTCGAGCGCCTCCTCCACCGCCCCCTGCGCGACGGGAACCTCACTCACCTCTGGTTGAAACTCGTCGGTCAGCGATAGCGGAATCTCAAATGCGAGACCTAAGAGATTCGCAAGACTGAACTTGGCGTGTTGGACCTCATACTGCGCCGCCGCAGTCTGTTGCCGTTCGTTCGCCAGCTGACCTTCCAATCTGGCAAGATCGAGTCCGGTCGCCACGCCGCCACGCTGCCGTTGCTTAACCACCCCCAGCAATTCGCCCATGATCAATTGATTCGCTTCGTGCATCTTCACCATGCCCATGGCCTTCAGCCCCTGCATATAGAGGAGCGCCACACTAGCCATCGTATCGAACTTCCGGATATCCGACTCGAATTCGGTGACGTGGAGCGTTTCGCGCGACGCCCGCCAGCGCTGGATGAGGCTCACGCTGAGTAAATTTTGGGAAGCGCTCAGTCTCGTATCGAAGATGCTGAAGGGATCGGAGCGCACAGAAGAGAGACCGAAGGTGCCACGAAATACGGTCAGCTGGCTCTGGCGGACAGTCGAAGACAGATTCGGCAACATCGCGCCCAATTGTGTCTGCACCTGTCCCCGCGCCGCTTCGATCCGTTCCTTATAGAGGAGCACGTCAGGATTATTGTCGACCGCTGCAGCCAAGGCACCCCGTAACGTGAGCGCCAACGGCGCCGGAATGGGCGAGGTCGTCAACTGGGCAATCTCTTCCCCCGCCAGGCTCACACCAACCATCCCAGGATGGAAACTTCCCACGAGGGTCAAGCCCACCAATATTCGTCTCCATCGACTCAGCGCCATTCAGCACGTCCCTTCACAAAACTCATTGGAGATGGTCTGTCTGGTCTATCCCGTGCGTTTAGTTCAACCAAAGAAACCAGACAAACTAGATAGCCCAGATGAACCAGAGAGACCGCTATCGCTCCCTCAAGCTTTCCTGTACTGATTTCAGCAACGGACTCAGCAGATATTCAATGACGCGCCGCTGGCCAGTCTTGATTTCCACCGTCACCGCCATTCCTGGAGAAAGATACACCTGCTTGCCCTCCACTTGAATTGTCGCCCGATCCATGCTCACTCGCGTCGGATAGACCAAGCCGACTTTTTCAATCGGGGCCGCATCGTCGGATATGCTCAGAACCCTGCCGGGAATGGTCCCATAGAGTGTGAAGGTAAACGTTTCGACCTTGATCTCAACCACCTGCCCTGCTTTCACAAACCCCACATCTTTATTTTCAACCTGTGCCTCGACCTCCACCGGATGATCCTGCGGAACCACAAT
>JAYTTD010000111.1:0-58787 GCA_043745235.1 Nitrospira sp.
ACCGGAGGCGTACCCTCTGGGGCGCACGGTGCGACGAATAAGGAGCACCACGTCTGTGCGCGCCGCCGAGTGGTGAGGCGGCCGGGTCCCCGTTGAGGATTTCGATGAGCTGAGAACGCCGCTGGCGGACTTTTTCAGCATCCTGCTGTTAGATTTCTCCCGAGTTAACTTGTCTGACTCTTTCTGCCGGGATTCTGAGTGCAGCCAATAGGTATTCTTTAAATTGGTCATCGAATGGCTGTACTGCAATCGCTTGTTGCATGCAAAAAAGCCACGCATCGCGCTCATCGCTCCCTATGGGGAACTGTTTGTGAAAACCCGGAATACTGATTGGACCATAGTGCTTGGAATACAGCTTAGGGCCTCCAAGCCAGCCACACAGGAAATAGGTCAATTTTTTACGCGATTCAGCTAAATCTTGTGGGTGGATTTTTCTGATGGTTTCGGCTTCAGGCAGCGTATCCATATTGGCGTAAAAATCATCGACCAGTTTTGTAATCCCAGCCAGCTCACCCGCTGCATGATAGGGGGTGAGTTTACTGGATTCTTGTTCATTGGGCGGCATATGAATTCCCTATGACTCTGGTGAAGAAATCTAATTCTGTGTAGGCGGATCCGTATAGACGAAAAATCTGGGAGTTCCTGTCCATATGATTCGCCATCGATTTTTCTGAAGATTACGCCCGCATCGTTTTCTTTTCAAACAGTCGCGATCATGAGTCTATGTATTTTGAGATCTTATGCGGATCGCTCTCACAATGCTCTAGCAGCTGTAGAGAAACTCTGTAGGCACGTTGGAATTTCATTGCTCTGCAGGTTTTGGGTAACAGGAGTATGCCGGGGCAGGATAGTGGAGCCAGACTTGCGGGATGGGCGAGACGAGATAGGAATCTACTCTGTCCACGTCACGTCTTTCTCGCAAGTCTCGCGCTTCACGCGCCACGCTCCGTGGTGCTGGCGATCTTTTTCAGCATCCTGTTAGTGTTCATGGCTCCAGCAACGAGATTAGCGCTGCATGACCTTGTTGGCGCGCGCGATCGACTGGGCGTAGGCCTTTGGTATCCTTCGCCGTCTTGTCAGCGCCTTGCATAAGCAGCAACACCACGATCTCTTGATGTCCTTGTGCTGCGGCGACATGCAGGGCGGTCCACCCGTTCGTCGTCGCCGGTTTCACATCTGCGCCCTTGTCCAACAGTAATGCCACAACCTCCCGATGTCCCTTCGCGGATGCGATGAGGAGCGGGGTCGCACCGTTACTTGTCTTCGTCTGCTTCAGGTCAGCACCGTGATCCAACAGCAGTGCTACGACGTCCCGATGTCCTTCCTGGGCTGCGATAAAGAGCGGAGGTTCACCGTCGTCTGCCCGCTCCTGTTTCACGTCCGCGCCTTTATCCAAGAGCAGGGCCACGATGTCTCGATGTCCCATCTCGGCTGCGACGTGGAGCGCAGTCGCGCCGTCCGTTGTCGCCTGTTTCAGGTCCGCGCCTTTGTCCAAGAGTAGCGCCACGGTGTCTCCATGCCCCTTTTCGGCTGCACGGTAGAGCGGGGTTATCCCGTCCTTATCAGCTGCGTTGACATCGGCCCCTTTTTCGATGACCCTGGTGATCTCACCGAGGTCTCCTTTGTACGCAGCTGTCAGCAGGGCTTCATCCACCGGCCGCATGGCCAGGAGTATCGGTATGAGCCCGATCATCGCGACCGGCATTATCCACCGTTGGGTCATGTTGTGCCCCTCACTTAGCCCGATGCAGATCAGTCGAACGTCTGTTGCACGACTCTGATGAACGCGAACACCGCATTCTTGTCACGGCTTCAGCGTCGGCAGCTCCAGCAACGGCACCAGTGCGTTGTGGCCTTGCTGGCGCGCTAGATCTACCGGACGGTGTCCTGTTGTCGCCTTGGCTGATTTGTCCGCTCCGTGTTTGAGCAGCAAGGCCACGATCTCTCGATGTCCATGTAATGCAGCGACATGCAAGGCGGTCCTACCGTTGTCCGTCGTCGCTTGTCTTACATCCGCGCCTTTGTCCAACAGCAGTGCCACGATCTCTCCATGTCCCTGCTCGGTCGCCACGATGAGCGGGGTTGTGCCGTCCTTTCTTGCCTGCTTCACGTCGGCGCCGTTGTCCAACAACAGCGCCACGGTTTCTCGATGTCCGTTCTGGGCGGCAATGAAGAGTGGGGTCGCGCCGTCCGTTTTCGCCTGCTCCACGTCCGCGTCGTGGGTCAACAACAGCGCCACGGTTTCTCGATGTCCGTTCTGGGCGGCAATGAAGAGTGGGGTCGCGCCGTCCGTTTTCGCCTGCTCCACGTCCGCGCCGTGGCCGAGCAACAGCGCGACAATGTCCCGATGCCCCTGCTGGGCCGCCATGTAGAGCGGGGCCGCACCGTCCGTCGTTGCCTGTTTCACGACCGCGCCGTGGTTCACCAGCATGGCCACGATCTTCCGATGCCCCTTCTCGGCTGCGATGTAGAGCGGGGTCGCACCCTCCTTCGTCGCCTGCTTCACTTCCGCGCCATGAGCCAGCAGCAGGGCTACGATCTTCCAATGTCCCTTCTCGGCTGCGACGAAGAGTGGGGTTGCACCGTCCGTCGTCGCCTGATTCACATCTGCGCCTTTGTCCATGAGCAGCGCCATAATCTCCCGATGCCCCTTCTCGGCTGCGACAAGGAGCGGGGTGAAGCCGCCCGTATTCGCCGCGTTGATGTCGGCCTCCTTCTTGATAAGCGCGTTCACCTCGCTCAGGTCCCCTTTGAACGCCGCCTTGAGCAGCGCGTCATCCACTGGCCGCATGGCCAGAAGCATCGGCATGAGTCCGAGCACTGCGATCAGCACTACCCACCGTCGTTGTGTCATGTTGTGCTCCTTGGCCTGCTGCAGATCTGTTGAACGTCTGTTCACTGCGCTGATGGACGTGAACACTGCGCCATTGTCACGGCTCCAACAACGGCGCCAGCGCGCTGTGTCCTTGCTGGCGCGCAAAATCAACTGGCCGTTGTCCCGTTGTCGCCTTCGCCGATTTGTCCGCTCCGTACTTGAGCAGCAAGGTCACGATTTCTCGATGTCCGTGAAAGGCAGCGACATGCAAGGCGGTCCTACCGTTCGTCGTCCCTTGCTTCGCATCCGCGCCGTGGTCCAATAGTAGCGTTACGATTTCCCGATGTCCCTGCTGGGCTGCGATGTAGAGCGGGCTCACGCCGTCGTTCTTTCTCGCCTGTTTCGCATCCGCGCCGTGATCCAATAGTAGCGCCACGATTTCTCGATGTCCCTGTTGGGCTGCGATGTAGAGCGGGCTCACGCTGTCGTTCTTCCTCGCCTGCTTCGCATCTGCGCCGTGGTCCAACAGCAGCGCGATAATTTCCCGATGCCCGCCTTGGGCTGCCATGAAGAGCGAGGTCGTGCCGTCCCTATTTGCCGCGTTGACGTCGGCTTTGTTCTCGATGAGCGCTTGCACCTCACCGAGGTCCCCTTTGAACGCCGCTATCTGCAGCGCGGCATCGTTACTGGACAGTGCGGTGAAGCCGGATTGCGTCGCACACCCCGAAAGTACACCCAGCGTGAATGTTGTGCCAAGTAAGAACAACGTCAGTCGCCTCATCACAGGCAATCTCTTTCTTTTCATCGACGATCCCCCTATCCGGTTGGCTTCCATGCAGATCCACGTCCTATCGGTCGACATTGGAGGGCGCGGAGTTTTATAACCCCTTCTGGCTTTTGGAGTCGACAGCGATGCATATCCTACGATGATGTTCGAGCACGGCACATCATTCTGCCACATCCCTATCAGTCTTCCAGTCTCCTCTTGCATGAGATACGCATTCCACCAGAAGGTCAGTCTATGTGCAAGTCCAAGAGGTATTCAATATTTCTCCCTGCTTTGCCTGCCGGGATGGACTGCGGCTTCCGTCATCTATTCCGGTGAGGGCGCGTGTGCCGCGCTGAGCCAAGGCGAAGGGCTCACTGGGGATGGCTCGCAGGGAGGTTGTTTAGCTCTTCGTGTAGAAGGGCAAGGTGTGGGCGGTGGCAGGATGTCTGCGACTGTCGAATTCCACGGTCAATTCCGTGCCCGGCTCGCTGAAATCTCGCAACGGAAAGCCGAACGCGATCACGGCGTTGAGTTGTGGTGAGCGCGTCGCGCTGCTGATCCAGCCGACTTCACGATCTCCGCTGAAGAGTTTGGCTCCGTGGGGCGGTACAGTCGCGTCTTTCAGCACGAATCCCGCCAGCTTCCGGCGTACGTTGCCGTAGGTGTCCATTCTTGCCACGACTTCCTGCCCAGGATAGCAGCCCTTATTCAAGCTGAAGGCCTTCCCTTCCAGGTTCGCTTCGGGTGGGACGATCTCTTCGTTGAGGTCCGGCCCGGCCTTTGGCAGGCCTGCTTCGATGCGGAGGGCTTCACGGGCGTGACCGCCGACGGCCTTGATGCCGTATGTCGCGCCTGCCTCCATGAGTCGCTCCCAGGCTGTGCTGAGGGCGTCCGCAGGCAGTAATATCTCCAGGTCGTCTTCTCCGGTTTCTTCTGTACGCAGGACGTACGAGGCATGGCCGCCGATCCTGGCTGAGATGGCACTCACCGGCGTGAGGTCGCTCATCTCGACGCCGAAGGCGGAGCTGACTGTCGCGCAGGCTTTGGGCCCACTGACAAGCAAGAGCCCCCAGGACTCCGCACAGTTCTCCATCTTGGCTTTGACGCCGTAGAGCAGAAACTTTCGGAGGGCTTGGAACGTGGCGTCGCCGACTTCGCCGACATCTTCCACCCAGAGGCTATCCGATAGGGCATAGACTCGAAAATAGCCGAGCATTTTGCCCTTGTGCGTGAGGAAGCTTGAATAGCGTCCCTGGCCTGGCTGGAGCGGGAGAATATCGTTGCTGATGAGGCCCTGTAGCCATTTGACGCGATCCTCGCCTACGATGTGGATCTTGCCACGGTGCGAGAGGTCGGAGAGTCCAACTGCCTGGCGCACGGTCTGATATTCCGTGACCCACTTTCCATAGTGAGCGGGCATGTCCCAGCCGGCGACCTCTTCAAAGGTTGCGCCGAGTTTCATATGGTGTTCGTGGAGAGGTGAGTGCTTCATTCTAAATCCGTGAGGCGTGAAACGTGAGGCGTGAAACGAACGGCAGAGTTTCGCCCATGCACCTCACTCCTCGCCCCGTATGCCTGCCGCGAGAACTTCTTCGACCAGCTCTTTCAATCGAGTGGAGAACTCATTGCGAGAGACAATCTTGGTCACGCCCAGCGCTTTGGCCCGGTGAAACGTGTCGATTTCTTCGTGATTGGCGAAGGCGAGGATAGGAATGGTTTTCAATCGCGCGTCGGCTTTGAGGGTTTCCAGGGCTTGAAAGGCGTTGAGCCTGTCGTCATTCATGTTCACAATGAACGCGGACGGGATCGTCGCCGAGGCTTTTTCGGCAATGTCCTGTTGCGTGCGAGCCCGTTCGATCCGGTGGCCCTTCGACATCAAGGCGTCACGGACCTTAGTATAGAAAAAGATGTCGGTGACGCCGACGAGAATGGTTTTTTGGTTTGTTTGGTTCATTTGGTTTATCTGGTTGATTGTTGTTGAAAGAGAGAAACAAAACAAACTAGATAAACCAAACGAACCATGTCAGTTCAACGAACTGATCAATCGTCCCAACGCTTTCTTTGCCGTGGCGTAATTGGGATTGAGCGCCAGCGCTTTCTTATAGGAGTCGATGGCTTCGGTCCACTGGCCCGTGCGCTCATAAACCCGACCGAGGTTGAGATGGGGGAAAGCCGGGCTCTCATAGCGTCTCGCGTGCAGGGCTTTCTGAAACCAGATAATCGCTTCATCCAGTTCACCCTTCTCGATCAGATAGGCCCCGATGTCATTATAGGGGTTGCCGAAGTCTGGGTCCTGTGCGATGGCCTTGTGGCATTCCTCGATCGCATCATCGAGCCGTCCCATGAAGCTGTAGGTCCACCCGAGGAAGGTATAGGCTTCGGCGGTAGGATGCGTCTCAATCGATTTCTTGTAGAGCGTGACGGCTTCTTCCAGCTCACCCTTCATCTGGCGCTCATAGGCCTCCTGAAAGAGTTGCCACGCCTCGCGCTTATCTTCTTCGCGGCCTTCGCCTTGGATTAAAAAATCTTGAACGTCCATAATCAGGCGGATGAAAAAGGTCCCCAGCGTCGTTCTCAGTCGTGCGAACTCCTCAACGTACTCAGCAGTACGCCTGCGGGTTCGTACTCCCTGCGGCCTTGCTGGATGACCTTTTTGATCAGCCTCCAAGAACCGCGGGAGCAAGTTATTCGTTCTTCAGTTTCTTCTTAATCAGCTCTGCGCCATAGCGTCCGGACAGCAGCATCGAACCGAACGCCGGGCCCATGCGTGGCGTGCCATATACGGCGGCCACGGCCAATCCGATCACGAAACAATTGGGGTAGACCTCGCCGGTATGGTTCATCACGTCTTCTTCCGAGCGCGAAACCCACATGGCGCCGTTTCCGGGAACGGCTGTATAGAGATTGCGTTTATGCAACAGATTGACCACGACCGCATCGTGGCCTGTGGCATCGACGACGATCTTGCTTTCGAGCCCGATCGGGTCGACGTGAATGAAATCGTGGCCCGCCATTTCGGCGGTCGTGTTGTTCACGACGACACCTTCCAGCACTCCATCCCGGCGGAGAATGAGATCGACGACGCGAGTGAGGTTCAGAACCTTGGCGCCGCCGCGATAGGCCGCGGCCACGAGGGCGCCGGTGGCATGCGGCGGATCGACGATGTACATCCCGTCGCAGTCCTTGATTTTTTTGCAAGGCACCCCGATTTCCTCGAGGATCTTGTGAGCGGGGGCGCAGATCGTTGCTTTATTCATCAGATACCCGCCGTGCCAGAACCCTCCCCCGAGTGCGAGGCTCTGTTCGATGATGACGGTACGAAAGCCCATGTCGGCCAAGTCGTGTGCGCAAATCAAGCCGGATGGGCCTGCGCCGACGATAATGACATCGCTTTCAATGAGCTGGTCGAACTCTTTATAGTATTCACGCGCGATCTGTCTTGTAATGTCGCGTTCGCGCAAGGGTGCTGGTTTTGGCTTTGCCATGGGGGACTCCTACCGGTAAATTTCCGCTCCGGTCTTCTTGAACTCTTCCGATTTTTCCTTCATGCCGATCTGAATCGCTGTCTGTTCATCTACCCGCAATTGCGCGGCGTAGTCCCGGACATCCTGCGTGATTTTCATCGAGCAGAAATGAGGGCCGCACATCGAACAGAAGTGCGACACCTTCGCCGCATTGTCCGGCAAGGTTTCGTCGTGGAAGAGCCGTGCGGTGTCCGGATCGAGCGACAGATTGAACTGGTCTTCCCAGCGAAACTCGAAACGGGCTTTGGACAGGGCGTTATCCCTAATCTGCGCCCCCGGATGGCCCTTGGCCAGATCTGCTGCGTGGGCGGCGATCTTGTAGGTGATGACACCGGTCTTCACGTCTTCGCGGTCGGGGAGGCCCAGGTGTTCCTTGGGCGTCACATAGCACAACATCGCACAGCCAAACCATCCGATCATGGCTGCGCCGATGCCGGAGGTGATGTGGTCATAGCCTGGCGCGATGTCGGTCGTGAGGGGCCCCAGCGTATAGAAGGGTGCTTCCTGGCAGGCCTTCAGCTGTTTTTCCATGTTGACTTGGATCATGTGCATGGGCACGTGGCCCGGTCCTTCAATCATCACTTGGACATCGTGGCGCCAGGCAATCTTGGTGAGTTCTCCCAACGTGTCCAACTCGGCGAATTGTGCCTCATCGTTGGCGTCTGCAATGGAGCCGGGACGCAATCCGTCGCCCAAACTGAACGACACGTCGTAGGCCTTCATGATCTCGCAGATTTCTTCGAAGTGTGTGTAGGCGAAGTTTTCTTCATGATGAGCCAGACACCATTTTGCATGGATCGCTCCGCCACGAGACACGATCCCGGTCATGCGTGTGGCGGTCATCGGCACATAGGCCAGGCGCACACCCGCGTGGATGGTGAAGTAATCCACACCTTGTTCGGCCTGCTCAATCAAGGTGTCGCGAAATAGTTCCCATGTCAGGTCTTCGGCCTTGCCTCCGACTTTTTCCAGCGCTTGATAGATCGGCACGGTGCCGATGGGCACCGGCGAATTGCGGATGATCCATTCGCGGGTCTCGTGAATGTTCTTGCCCGTGGAGAGGTCCATTACCGTGTCGGCGCCCCATCGAATGGACCAGATCATCTTTTCGACTTCTTCTTCGATGGAGGAGGCGACTGCAGAGTTGCCGATGTTGGAGTTGATCTTCACCAGGAAATTGCGGCCGATGATCATCGGTTCACTTTCCGGATGGTTGATGTTGGCCGGGATGATCGCGCGGCCACGGGCGACTTCATCGCGGACAAATTCCGGCGTGATCACGGAGGGAATGCTGGCGCCCCATGACTGGCCCGGGTGTTGGGTGACCCCGCCGCCATGCCCATTTCGCGAGGCCAGTTCGCGCGCTACTTCGCGGGATTGGTTCTCACGGATGGCAATGAACTCCATTTCTGGTGTGACGATGCCCTTCCTGGCATAGTGGATCTGGGTCACGTTCATGCCGGGTTTGGCTTGGAGGGGTTTGCGGATGTGTTGAAACCGGAGCTCGTCCAGCTTAGGATCGGCTGCGCGCGCACGGCCATACTGCGAGGAGATATCCGGGAGCTCGACCACATCGTTCCTACCCATCACCCAGTTCCGTCGGTAGGGCGCCAATCCAGCCTGCGCGTTGATTGTGATGTCCGGGTCTGTATAAGGGCCTGAGGTATCGTAGATCGTAATCGGTTCATTGACGCTGGACGCGCCCCCGTTCATCGATTTGGTGGCGGTCAGGCTGATCTCTCTCATCGGGACCCGCACGCCAGCCTGCGTTCCCTGCACATGCACTTTGCGCGAGGCGGGGAACGGCGTCGTCGTCAAGGCTGACCCGGCAGATTTTTGTCCATTAGCAGGTGCAGATCCATTGCTGATAGTCGGGTTGCTCATAGGAGATCCTTTCTCCAACACGTGAACAGTGGGCAGTGCGCCAAAATAAAAAACCGCACCGATATAGCAGGGGTGCGGCAGAGAGATCAACGGTGCCCGGTTGTTCTCGCTTCCCTACGCTGGTATTACCCAGGTCAGGTTCTGAGGGTCATCCGTCCGGGCGGACTCTCAGCCGTGTGGCTCCCCTAGCTTCGAGGTAGAATCGTATCGCCGGCCTCCTTGCGTTGTCAACGGGCTATTAGACCTACCGTAGCCGAACCGACCGGACTATCGAGGGGCTATAGGACTCCCTTGCAACGGCCGGTTCATTGATTGTCGGGAACTCCTAACGTAGAATGACGCACACACCTTTTCGCCAAGGACACGATGCAGACACTCTCGACACTTCCAAAACCGATCACGGATTATCAGGGACTGCCTGCGGAGGAATTGTTCCGCCGGACGGTTGAGGCTAAACGCGTGCTCGGTGATCGGGTCATGATCCTGGGCCATAATTATCAACGGGATGAAGTCATCGAACATGCGGACTTTCGCGGGGACTCCCTCCTGCTTTCGAAGCTGGCAGCCGAGCAGTCAGAGCGGCCCTATATCATTTTTTGCGGCGTGCACTTTATGGCTGAGACCGCCGACATTCTGAGTCGCTCTCAACAAACGGTGATCTTGCCTGATATGGCTGCAGGCTGTTCCATGGCGGACATGGCGGCCATCGAACAGGTCGATCAATGTTGGGAGACGTTGGGGCGCATTCTTCCTGTGGAAGAGACCGTCATGCCGGCGGTCTATGTGAACTCTGCCGCGGTGCTCAAAGCCTTTTGCGGCGAACATGGCGGGATTACCTGTACGTCCTCTAACGCGAAGGCGGTGATTGAATGGTCCTGGGCCAGGCGGGAGAAAATCCTATTTTTCCCGGACGAGCATTTGGGTCGTAATACTGCCAACAAAATGGGGCTGCCGAGAGAAGCTATGATCGTCTGGGACCCCTATCAACCCAACGGTGGCAATACGCGTGAGGCGATCCAACGCGCAAAGCTCATTCTCTGGAAAGGCCATTGTAGTGTGCACCAGATGTTTCAGCCCGTGCATGTGGACAATTTCCGCAAGCGGTATCCGGATGGGAAGGTGATCGTCCATCCAGAATGCCACGAGGATGTCGTCAATCGGGCGGACCTGTCCGGGTCCACGGAATTGATTATCCGCACGGTGACGGCGGCGCCTCCCGGGACAGCCTGGGCGGTGGGAACCGAATTGAATCTGGCCAATCGATTGAAGCGCGATCTCACCGACAAGACGGTCTTCTTCCTCTCCTCCACGGTGTGCCAGTGCGCGACGATGTTCAGGATTGATGGAGCCCATCTCTGCTGGGCGATGGAGAACCTTGCCGACGGCCACGTCGTCAACCATATCGTCGTTCCGGACGATGAGAAGCATTGGGCAAAGATCGCGCTGGATCGTATGATGGCCGTCAGCTAGCCTCAGGATGGTGAAAGAGCTCTCCGGCTTCGTTCGCACTTCGCTCAAACTCTCAACGTAGCTAGAACCGTACGCTTCGGGCTTTCACTCGCTGTGG
Organism: Nitrospira sp.; assembly: GCA_043745235.1. GTDB lineage: Bacteria > Nitrospirota > Nitrospiria > Nitrospirales > Nitrospiraceae > Palsa-1315. The sequence continues at coordinate 10,560 of JAYTTD010000111.1, forward strand.
CCTTGCTCGCGGAACGGCGCGTCTTGGCGCGCCGGGGTTGGGAGGGTGAGAAGAATAGCTTTTTGACCATCCTGCCATACAGCAGTGGTAGTTTAGACTGGTGTCGTCCCCCGTCGTTCCGGTATATTCACTCGTTAATTAATTTCTGTCGTGAGGGCGCTACAAGTCCATGGATTATAAGGCGACACTCAATCTTCCCAAGACGGATTTTCCTATGAAGGCGAACCTGCCGCAGCGGGAGCCTGAGCTTCTTGCCTCGTGGGAGCAGGAACGATTGTACGAACAGATTCAGGCGGCGGGGAAAGGCAAGCCGCTGTACATCTTGCACGATGGACCGCCCTACGCCAATGGCCGCATTCATATCGGTCACGCACTGAACAAGATCCTCAAAGACATCATCATCAAATCGAAGACGATGGCGGGGTACCAGGTACCCTATGTGCCAGGATGGGATTGTCATGGTCTGCCGATCGAGCACCAAGTCCTGAAAGATCTCGGGGAGAAGAAGAAAGCGCTCGACGCGATGGCCATCCGCAAGCTCTGCCGCGAATATGCGGAGAAGTTTTACACCATTCAGCGCGAAGAATTTCAGCGGCTCGGTATCTTGGGCGATTGGCAACATCCCTATCTCACGATGCATCCCGGCTATGAGGCCACGATTATTCGTGAATTCGGTAAATTCGTCGAACGGGGAGGCGTCTATAAGGGACTGAAGCCGGTGCTGTGGTGCACTGTGGACCAAACCGCCCTTGCCGAAGCGGAAGTCGAATACGAAGATCACACCTCTCCTTCGATCTATGTGAAATTTCCGTTGGTCACGTCTCCCGAGGTGCTGAGCAAGACATTCCCCGGCGTCGCGTTCCCCCTTGGTATCAAGTTGGTCTCGGTCGTCATCTGGACAACCACTCCATGGACACTTCCGGCCAATCAAGCGGTCTGTTTGCATGGCGATATCGACTATGCGTTTGTCCAGGTCGGCGACGAGGTGCTGATCGTGGCGGAGAAGCTGCTTGAGAATGTGGCGAAGGCCTGCAAGCTTGACGGGGCTCGCGTGTTCGGAGTGAAGAAGGGGAGGGAAGGATTCGAAGGGTTCGAGACGCAACGGCCACTGACCACTGGCCTGTCACCGATTCTGCTCGGCGACTTTGTGACCCTTGATCAGGGAACCGGCTGTGTTCATATTGCCCCTGGTCACGGCATGGAAGACTATATCCTGGTCTTGGAACACAATGCCAAGGCTTCGCCGGGAGAACGGTTGGAGATTCTGGCGCCGGTCGACAACGGCGGGCGGTTTACCGAGATCGTAAAGGAATTTGCCGGCCAGCATGTGTTGAAGGCAAATCCGAAGATTGTAGAATTCCTGCAGGCCAACGGACGTTTGCTGGGCCAGGGGTCGTTGAACCACTCCTATCCGCACTGTTGGCGCTGCAAGAATCCCGTCATCTTCCGCGCCACCGAACAGTGGTTCGTGTCGATGGAGACGAACGATCTTCGGAAAGAGGCGCTAGCGGAGATCGAACGGGTCCGTTGGATTCCAGCCTATGGTCGTGATCGGATCAATGGGATGATTGAGAACCGCCCCGATTGGTGTTTGTCGCGTCAGCGCGTGTGGGGCGTGCCGATTCCGGGATTTACCTGCATGGGATGCCGGTCTGTCCTTGCTGATCCGACGGTGATCGAACACCTTGCGACATTGATGGAATCCAAAGGGGCTGATGTGTGGTTTGAACAATCGGCCGCTGAGTTGTTACCCGGGGGCACGACTTGTTCGAAGTGCGGCGGGACGACATTCGAGAAGGAACGGGATATCCTCGACGTGTGGTTTGAGTCGGGCGTCAGTTATGCCGCAGTATTGAAAGCACGGAAGTGGTGGCCGTCCGATCTCTATCTCGAGGGGTCGGATCAGCATCGGGGCTGGTTCCACAGCGCCTTGCTGGCCGGAGTGGTCACCGATCATCGTGCGCCATACAAGGCTGTCCTGACTCACGGTTTTGTTCTCGATGGGCAAGGCAAAAAGATGTCCAAGTCGGCGGGGAATGTCGTCGCGCCGCAAGATGTCATCAAACAATCGGGCGCGGAGATTCTGCGTCTGTGGGTTTCGGCGCAGGATTATCGTGATGATCTTCGGATTTCTCCTGAAATCCTAACCCATCTCATCGAGGCCTATCGAAAGATTCGGAATACCTGCCGCTTTCTGCTGAGTAATCTCTATGACTTCGATCCGGAGAAGGACCGAATCCCGTATGAACAATTGCCCGAACTGGATCGTTGGGCGCTGCATCGGCTCAGCGAGCTGATCCCTCGGGTTCGGAAATCCTATGACGATTTTGAGTTTCACACGATCTTCCACGCGCTCAACAACTTCTGTTCGGTGGATCTGAGTTCCGTCTATCTCGACATTCTGAAGGATCGGCTATATACGTTTCGAGCAGACTCGCTTTTGCGTCGAGGATCGCAGACGGTGCTCTTTGAGATCGTCGTTGTCATGACGAAATTGATGGCTCCAGTGCTGAGCTTTACGGCCGAAGAGATCTGGCGAACCTTGGCTGCGCAGTCAGGAGGGCGTCTCGGAGTGAGCAGCGTTCATCTGAGCATGTTTCCGGAGGCCCATTCCCAATGGCAGGATGTCGCGTTGGCTCAGCGATGGGAGCAGTTGTTGAGCTACCGCACGCAGGTGCAGGGCGTGTTGGAGGGAAGCCGTCGCGATAAAACGATTGGATCATCGTTGGAGGCGTCGGTGGAGCTTCGAGCCGATGCCGACACCTACCAGTTCCTTCAGCCCTATCAGCAGGACTTGACCACGTTCTTCATTGTCTCGCAGGTCACACTGATCGTTAGTGGTGAGGGGAAAGTCCCGTTGGCGATTGAGGCAACAAAGTCCTCCTTCGAAAAATGCGAACGCTGTTGGAACTATCGTGAGGCGGTTGGGAAAGACCCCACACACCCGACGCTCTGCGACCGTTGCGTGGAGGCGGTGCAGTGATGCGACGGCCTCTTCGTTATCTGCTCCTGGCGTTGCTCGCTGGCGCGATTGTGGCGACTGATCAGGCGACAAAACTGTCCATCGTGCAGTCGATGCACCTGAATGAGTCCATTGCAATTGTTCCCAACCTCTTCAGCCTGACCTATATCCGCAATCCCGGTGCGGCCTTTGGGTTGTTGGCTGGCAGCAGCGATGCTTTTCGCATGGTGTTCTTCGGGGTCACGTCGCTATTTGCTCTGGCCCTACTGGGAACGATTCTCTTCCGATTACCGGAGAAAGATTGGGTGGGGCAGCTCAGTATTGCAGGGATTCTTGGAGGGGCGATCGGGAATCTGATCGATCGATCACGGTATGGCGAAGTGATCGATTTTCTCGATGTCTATGTGAGTTCCTACCATTGGCCAGCCTTCAATGTTGCTGACTCGGCGATCAGCGTGGGGGTTGTCTTCTTGATCATCCACTTCGCCTTTGAAAAGAAAGAGCTGCCTCTCCGGCATCAAGAGCTGCCGCCTGCTTCTTAAACGCGCGACGGGCAGGTCTAGCGTGACAGGCGCGATGCGCAAGCCCTGATTCCCCTTGTCTCGCCTTTCCCGCTAGTCGTGCGCGCCCGTTCTGCGGGCTAGGTCGAGAGGGTGATGATAAATCCGCCTTGCTCGCGGAATTGACGCTGCTGCTCGGAGGAAAACATCACGAGCGGTTCAGTGTGGCAGAACTGACATTCTTTTACTGTTACCGGCACGCCACTTTCCCCAAGGCTGGCCAAATGCTGCTTGGCGAGCGACAAAGCCGTCGCCTCATCAGTCGTCATCACGTCGAAGTGCAGCAGTCCCTTTGTGCCCTTCACCCATGTGTCGAAGACATGTACCGTGTCGGATTGAGATTGCGCCATCGTAAGAAATCCTCCTAAAAGCCAAAGATGTAGAATACAACGATGCCCATGAGAATACGGTAGTAGGCAAACGGTCGGAGCGTATGTCGTTTCACAAACGAGAGAAAGGCTGCGATGACAATCCAGGCGACGACGAACGATACGAACATCCCGATTCCAAGTGCCAGATAGTCGTCCGGTCGAAAGACATCCCGGGACTTCCACATTTGATAGCATGTCGCCACGATCAGGGTCGGGAGGGCGAGAAAAAAAGAGTACTCCGTTGCGACTTTTCGGTCAAGTCCTACGAGCAGCCCTCCGATGATCGTGGAGCCTGACCGGGACATGCCGGGTAGTAGGGAGGCACACTGGGCTACACCGATCCAGAATGCCGATGTCAGGCTCACGTGTTCGAGTGTGTGGACCTGTGCCTGGTCGCGATGTGCTTCGACGGCGAGAATAATCAGGCCTCCGACGATTGAGGAGGCCGCCACAGTTTGAGGTGTAAAGAGATGGCCCTTGATCCAGCTGTGCGTGAAGAACCCGATCGCGGCTGCCGGTAAGAAGGCGAGTCCGAGCCCCAGGAGAAACCAGAGATTCTGGTGAGTCGCCCAGGAGGTTCGTAGAATTGTCGACCATGGGGTCGTCCCACGTGCGCGGATCATGGCGGATACGTCCTGCTGCTCCCGGCTGGCTTTTCCGATCATGGACACAAGCTTGTGCCGTTCGTAAGCGATGACGGCCAGGATGGCGCCAAGCTGGATCGAAATCTCGGCACTGGCAGCGAGGTCTCCCTCGAACCCTAGGACATGGCCGACGAGAATTAAGTGGCCGGTCGACGAGACGGGCAGAAACTCTGTTAGTCCCTCCACGATACCTAAGATCGTGGCGAGTCCAGGACCCCATTCGTTCATGCGATGTCTTTCTGGGACAGGTTGTGCTCGGACGGCGAGTCTCGGGCATATTCACAAAGTGGCGACAGTCCGTCAAGCAGGCAGGCGATTACCGCAGGCCCTCACGATGATCGGTAACGGAAGAGGACCCGTAAATCTGTTGACAAAGTGACAGGCTTGGCATACACACAACATTATACGTATAGGTGTCGTACTACTCTCTCATACATACCGACAGGCATGTTGGGTGAAGAGCGGTGGCCGACATCTGTTCCAGATACCACGCTCAGTGGGAGGGGAGGTTCGCATGAAGTCAGGGTGGATGGCGGCGGTCGTGGTGATCGGCGCAGTCTCAATGGTCGGTTGTGTCAGTCAAAAGATGTATGAAGAGGCGATGGTCGACGTCGATTCGGCGAAGTTTGAGTTGGAGCGGACACGTGCACAGAAGAATGCTTTGGAACAGCAAGTCAAGACGCTCAAGGATCTCAATGTGAAATTCGGGAACGAAGCTCAGGTTTCCCATGATGAGCTTGAGCGCATTCAACATGGCCGTGACAAGGAGCGCGGTAGTGTCGAGGATCGGACCAAGGAACTTGAAGCCCGTGTGAAGCAGCTCTCCTTCCAGAATCGGTCTGTGCGTCAAGAATACGAGGATGTGAAGCGGCATAACGAAACGCTCAAGTCTCTGGTGGCTCGCTATCAGAAAGAGTTGAAAGATCAGTCACGTTCCGTAACAGGGTCCCCGGCACCGTCCGTGAGTCCGACTCCTACAGGAGAGCCTACTCCTCCGGCGACGAAGGCCCCTCAGTCCACGTCTTCCTCTGCCTCCATGAACGTCAACAAGGCGTCTGCCGGCGATATGGTGCTGGTGCTCGGTCTCTCCAAAGACGTGGCAGACCGCATTGTGGCGAATCGTCCATACCGGGTGAAGGGCGAATTGGTAGCCAAGAACGTGGTGCCCAAGGAGACCTTTGACACGATCAAGGAGCGCATCAGCGTCAGTCCCTAGTCCGAGCCATAGTCCGGTGAGTCTGACAGGCCGTCCGCCCATCGGCGGACGGCCTGTTTGTTTTTACGGAACCGCATAGAGGTCGTTTCGGCCAGGTGATTCCCTCAAGCTCAGTTGATACAATGCATTGCTAGTCGACGGAGAATTGGAGAACGAGTCGATGCGTCGTGCCATGATGATCATCGGTGTCCTGGCCGTTGGACTCACGATCGGAGGCTACGTCTTCTTCAATGGGGAGCGCAAAGCCCCGGTTCGATATCGGACCGCCGCGGTTGAGCGAGGTCCCGTCATCTCGCTTGTGACCGCGACAGGCACGATCAATCCTGTCGTCTCGGTTCAGGTCGGGACGCAGGTGTCCGGTATGATCAAGAGTTTGCATGCCGATTTCAACTCGGTGGTGAAGGCCGGTGATATCGTGGCGGCGATCGATCCCGAACCGTTCAAAGCTCGTCGAGATCAAGCGGCCAGCAATCTTGACATGTCGAAAGCGAATGTCGCCCGAGCCAAAACCGATCTGGCTCAACGCAAGCGCGAATTGGATCGGGTGACATCGTTGGTCGCGCAGCAGTTTGTCTCTCAGAATGACGTCGACGTCGCCACGACGAATTACCAGGCGGCTGAGGCGCAGATGAATGTGGCAGGGGCGCAAGTGAAACAGGCCGAGGCAGCGCTGAATGCCGCAGAGTTGGACTTGAAGTACACGGTCATTCGCTCACCGGTGAACGGGATTGTGGTCGCCAGAAACGTGGAGGTCGGTCAAACGATCGCAGCCAGCTTTGCCACACCGAACCTTTTCTTGATCGCGCTCGATCTGACGAAAATGCAAGTCGACACCAACGTCAGTGAGTCGGATATTGGGGGGATCACCGAAGGGAAAGAGGCGACCTTCACGGTCGATGCGTACCCAGGGTATCAATTTTCCGGCTCGATCCGTCAGGTCCGTCTTGCACCGATCAATGTGCAAAATGTGGTGACCTATAACGTCGTGGTCAGTGTCAACAATGAGGATCTCCGCTTGAAGCCGGGGATGACCGCGAACGTCTCCATCGTGGTGGCCCAGAGAGACACCGTGCTCAAGGTGCCGAATGCCGCATTGCGATTCACACCCCCGACTGCGGGCCAAGCCGATCGCTCTACGCCAGGAGGCAAGCCGGTCAAAGAGAAGGGAGCAGAGCAGGTAGCAGGAGCCGGCAGAGGGACCATGGCGCCAAGTCGCACAATGTGGAAACAAGGACCGTCCGGGGAGCTTGAGCCCATTCGCGTCCACACGGGTATTTCTGATGGGATGGCGACGGAGATCGTATCGGAGGAGTTGTCTGAAGGTATGCTGGTGGTTGTGGGGATCGACCGACCCAAGGGCGATCGGAGTGGAAGCGATCTGCCTCCAGGTTTTGGGAGCGGCGGACAGCGGGGCTCCTCGCGCAATCGTGGGATGTAGCCACGCCCCTGGGTTTCATTTCACGCCTCACGTGTCACGCTTTACGAGGAACGCCGATGGGTTCGTTGATCGAATGCGAGGATGTGTGGAAAATCTATCGGGTCGGCGACGTGGAAGTCCAAGCCTTGCGCGGCCTGAGTCTCATCATTGAACAGGGTGAATTCGTCGCGATCATGGGATCTTCCGGTTCCGGCAAGTCCACCCTGATGAATATTCTGGGCTGCCTCGACCAACCGACGAAGGGCCACTATCGGTTTAACGGGATAGAGGTGGGCAACCTGAAGCCCGATCATTTGGCCGGGATCCGCAATCAGCAGATTGGGTTCGTCTTTCAGAGCTTCAATCTCATTCCCAGAACCAGCGCGCTCGAAAATGCGCAGCTTCCACTGTTCTATCGAGGGCTCTCGATCAAAGAGCAACGGGCGCAGGCCGCAGCGGCGTTAGGGCGGGTGGGACTACAGGGCAGAGAGCACCATTATCCAACCCAGTTGTCTGGAGGGCAACAACAGCGCGTGGCGATCGCGCGGGCGCTGGTCACGTCGCCCTCGTTGCTCCTAGCCGATGAGCCGACCGGCAACCTCGATACCCAGTCGAGCCAGGAAATTATGAAAATCCTGGAAACGCTCAACCGGGATGAAGGGATTACGATTATTTTGGTGACGCATGAAGTGGATGTCGCGGCCTATGCTGCGCGCGAGATCGTGATCAAAGATGGACAAGTATTAAGCGACCGTGTGACCAAAACGAAGCCAACGTCCAGCGCAGTTGAGGTATAGCCCGCATTAATCATGAACGCTTCTACTACAATCGCCGATCCGCTGCTACGACGAGCCTTCGGCCAGCGGGCTCGCCCCTCGGACCCTCAGCGTACTGCACGAGTACGCATCAGGTTCTCACGGCTCCGCGCGCTGGTCTCGCGACGCGGCTCTGCGATTTCGCGACGAACCGTCATGAATAATGAGGGCTAAATGTCTGCGTTTGTGTGGCTCACAATTCTTACCGCGTTGCGGATCTTAGCTCGAAATCGGCTGCGTGCCGGTCTCACGATGCTCGGGATTGTGATCGGTGTGGCATCGGTCATTGCGATGGTGAGTATCGGCGAGGGCGCCAAGCGGGCTGTGCAAGCGCAGATTGCGACGATGGGCACGAACGTCATCGTCATCTTTCCCGGGGTGACCTCTGCGAGCGGCGTACGGGGAAGTCAGGGGAGTGCCATGACGCTCACCGTGTCCGACGCCTTGGATCTAAAAAAACGCATCCCCTTGCTAGCCGATACAGGCTGGGCCAAGCGCGATGTCATGCAAATTGTCTATGGGAACCGGAACTGGAACGGGACGATTAACGGTGTCTCCCCGAGTTACCTCACCATTCGGGACTGGTCCTTTACGAGTGGCGGCCCCTTTACTCAGACCGATTTGGATAGTGCTGCCCGAGTGGCGCTCATTGGCCAGACAGTCGTGGAGAATCTGTTTGAGCCAGGTGAAGAACCGGTGGGGGCGGTGATTCGCATCAAGAACGTGCCGTTCCGTGTCATTGGAGTGCTTGTGCCGAAAGGCCAGTCTGCGCAAGGGTCCGACCAAGACGATGTGGTGTTCATCCCTTTTAGCACGGCAGAACGGAAGGTGTTCGGAACGTCATTTATCGGGTCCGTCGGGGCAATGTTCGGCTCGACTGATCAGGTCGAGGATCTGCCGATGGCTGCCGAGCAGATTCGAGAAGTCTTGCGGGCACGGCACCGGCTTCAGGCGGAGCAGAACGACGACTTTACGATTCGGACGCAGGTCGATATCGGGAAAGTGCAGGAGGGCGCCAGTGAGACCTTGACGATGATGCTGTTTGCCGTTGCGTCCGTGTCCCTGTTAGTCGGCGGGATCGGGATCATGAATATCTTGCTCGTATCCGTGACGGAACGGACGAGAGAGATCGGGGTCCGCATGGCGGTGGGAGCGAAGCGGCGGCATATCCTCATGCAGTTCCTGATCGAAGCCGTGACATTGAGCCTGGTGGGAGGTGCGTTGGGCATTGTCCTCGGGATCGCGGGGACCAAGTTGACGACGCTGATTGCCGGCTGGCCGACTATCATCTCCGGCAACGTCATTGCGATCGCGTTCTTCTTCTCACTCATGGTCGGCCTGTTTTTCGGATTGTACCCTGCCAATAAGGCCGCTCGGATGAATCCTATCGAAGCGCTCCGGTATGAATAGGCGCGGATTTTTGAGTGGATATCCGGTGAGTCGTGTTCTGCTCCGGGTGTTAGGCTACGCGACTCGCGTCCGCTGATTCTGATGTGATCACACGTTCAATGGCGCGGGGGGGGACTGGTTCTGGCTGGAGAGATCTACCGTGAGCGGATTCCGGTAGGGGCTGCCCGTCACGTCAGAGGTTAACACGACGATCGGCTGATGCAGGGTGGCGGGATTGATCGTGGTGATCATTCCCCGTTCTTTCGTATTGAGCTCCACGAAACTGTAGACGGGGTAGATGCCAACCAGTTTGACAAACAAGGACACGAGACCAAGGTCGAGACGCCCAAACTCTCCCTCTTGGAATAGTCGTTGAATTGCCGAGTGGGAAGGCAGCGGTCGAAGCCCGCCGAACCCTGTCAGTAGCTCATCGTATCGATCCGCGATCATCACAATACGACTCGCCTCCGCCGTGGAACCTGCCGATGTTTCGGAAGGGTAGCCCTGTCCATCGGGTGTGACATGGTGTTCAGCTGCGATTTGGCGAACGATCTGGGGAAACTCGCGTTGCGCCTCAATCGCAATGGCGCCGAGCCGTGGGTGACGGTGAAAGGCCACCAGATCTTCACCGGAGAGTGGAGTCGATGTGCGGAACAGATGGCGGGGAAGTTGTAATAGACCGATGTCATGCAGTAACGCGCCAGTCGCCAACTCGTGGAGCTTCATCAGGTCGTAGCCGAGAGCTTGGCCGATAATCATCGCCAGCGTACATACGGTGAGGCTATGGTTGTTGAAGGAGGCATCGCGGTCCCGTCCATGGCTCATCGCCATGAATGTGGCGTGGGTGTTAAGGGTTCGTGTGACGATGATGATTTCCTGCACGGTTTCGTTGACCAGCTCTGACCTTGCGGCGCCCGTTTTGCTGATTTCATCGAAGACGGCTTTGACCGACTGCGCGAGTTTGTCCCGTGCGTCTCGAGCTACGGTCAATTCTTGCACCCGTATCTCGATGGAGGAAGGTGCCTCCGATGCAGGAGATGCCTGAGTAGAGGTGAGTAAGCTAATCGTCTGAAGGGTCCCGTCCTCTATTGGGAAGGACATGACGTCGAGCCCTTTCGAGAGATCGATGTCCACGGCGTGGATATTGGCGCAATGCAAACGCTCGATCTGTTCTTCAGTTTTAACCAGGAACTGGTGTCTCAGAAATGGAGTCCGTCTGGCCTCAAGGTTCTAGTGCAACACCTGTATCCTGGTCGAACCAGGAACCAAGGAGTTGCATATGGGACGGTATCAACGAATGAGCCTCATCGAGCGTGAGGAGTTGAGTCGCATGTTGGCCACTGGGGCGAGTCTCCGAGCCATCGGCCAGGCGCTGAGCCGCGCCCCAAGCACTGTGTCACGTGAACTGACTCGCCACCACGCCTCGCCCGTCACCTATCGGGCGGTGCCGGCCCACCAACGGGCACAGCGTTGGGCGCACCAGCCGCGCAAGCCACGGAAGCTCGCGATCCAGCCTCGCTTGCGCACCGCGGTCTTTGGGCTGCTCGCACAACGCTGGTCCCCGGAACAGATTGCGCGCGGGTTGCCGCAACGGTATCCTGACGATCCGACGATGCGCATCTCGCACGAAGCCATCTACACCTATCTCTATGTGCTGCCCCGGGGGACGTTCAAGCGGGAGCTCATCCGCTATCTCCGCCGCCGGCATCGGTTTCGTCGGCCCCGCAAGATGCGGCTGTCGTCTCGGCCCATTCAGGATCTGATCAGTATCGACGAGCGCCCCGCGGAGGTGGCCGATCGGACCGTGCCCGGACATTGGGAGGGCGACTTGCTCGTGGGCCATGCCAATGCCTCGGCACTCGGGACCCTGGTGGAGCGGACCACGCGGTTTACCCTGCTGGTGCCGCTGAAGGCGAAGGACGCGGCCACCGTGCGCCAAGCCTTCGCGCGCGAATTGCGCACGCTGCCCGCCCAGCTTCGCCGCTCCCTCACGTACGACCAGGGCCCCGAAATGCGGGAGCATCGCCTCTTCACGCAGCAGACGAAGATGCGCGTCTACTTTGCGCACCCGCATGCTCCCTGGGAGCGGGGCACAAACGAGAACACCAATGGTCTGCTGCGCCAGTTTTTCCCCAAGGGTACACGGTTCAATCAACTCTCGCGCAAAAAGATCAAGCAGGTGCAGACCATGCTCAACGACCGGCCGCGGAAAATTATCAACTGGCACAGCCCGGCCCATGCGTTTCACCACCTGTTGCGCTAGGATCTTGAATGCACCCCGGAACCACGAGCAGTCAATCCTTGCCACATACATTCCAACCCGGAGTTGATGTAGAGGGATACGCTTACGCATTCCAGACGTATCGATCATAAAGTGGGCACGAGGCAAGAACTGACAATCCCGTATCGGTTCGCCATGCTCGGATCTTGAATCTGAGCAGCCGGCATTATTCATGACGGGTCGTCGAAAAAAATGAGGAGTCGTGTGGACCGGCTGAGGATTGAGGTGTCCTAGGAACTGGACGTAGGCGTCAAGTGCACTTCGATGCGAGGGTGGTCTTTATCGATGTATTTGTAGAGGTGGGTTTCGACGATGCGGTTGTCATTGATGCCGAGTCCTTCACAGAGGGCATCCTGCGCGATCTTGAGCCCGCCATCGATGTCTCGTCGTAGGGCTGAGGTGAAATAGAACCGGACGGACAGGGTGAGCCATTCCGACTGGAGTCGTGCAAGTAGGGCAGCCCGGTGAGCGGACTGTGCCAGCTTCAACCACACGAGTTGTCCCACCTGGGCCTTATAGGCACGACCAGCCGAAGAGATTAATCGTCGGCCGTTCACTGTGGCATATTGATGGTTCACACTAGGGGGCACAGGGAGGGTCAAGGCTACTGCATGACTCTCAGTCGGTGGGTGCGATGATAGGGATGTTGGCATGCGGGAGATCGGAGCCCTTTTCGGGGCGATACGTAGCACTGAGACCTTCTTGCCAGGGTTCCGATAGGAGGTTGTGCGAACGGCCCGTGGAGAGGAAAGAAGTCGGGTCGGGCGCCGAAATGTAGGCATGCGCGTGCGCTTATAGGAGATTGAGGATCTTGGACATATTCTGCTCGTATCGCTCTTCAGATTGGGAGATATACCGACGCCATGTGCTCGGATTCCAAATCTCCATGCGATGGTACAAGCCGACCAGAATGATTTCCTGGTCATCATCCAGCGGAATAATTTTTCTGAGCCGACTCGGAATCAGGATGCGCCCGGCTTTGTCGACCTCTGATGTGCCGGCTTCTGAGACAACGAAATGCATGAATAGGCGACTCTGGTCTTCATCGAGTGTGGCTTTCGTCCGCTCAAGGACTTTTTCCCACTCTTTCATAGAGTAGATAAGTGTCGATTCCTCTGGGCCTTTGAGGAAGACAACAGCCTGTCCCTCGGACTCGACCTGTTCACGGATCGGCGAGGGGACGATAAATCGCCCCTTCTCATCCACTTTGCAGAGATATTCACCGGCGAACATTACTGTGTCGTGTCCTTTACAAGGCCAGGGTGGCTTTGGTGCGATCGCGAATCCACTGTTCCAGATCTGAGCGTACGAAGCGCCATTCTTTTCCAAGCTTGAAGGCGGGAATCTGGTGACCCCGTAGATAACGATAGAGCGTACGAGGGGTGATCTTGAGATAGCGGCAGGTCTCCTCCGCCGTCATCAATTCGCTCTTGGGCTCTCTGGCCATTGAAGAATCTGGCTCGATAGGGATCCATATGCCTCACGAGGCTTCGGATACTGTTGCAGGGTAGGGAAACTGACACGATCTGTCAAGTGAAAATACATGACAATACCTGTCACAGGCTGTCAGTGCCATCCGATTCTACTGGGCTGGTTCCGTCTGATTCCATTGCCTCTGAGATATCGTCACCGAGGTCCTCACCCATTTCCTGACCCATAGTTTTCATGAATCGAGCCATGCTCTGTGGATCATGTTCATCGAGTCCTGACAGGTTACTAGGATCCGCCAAGGCTTCAAGCCGAGCCTCTTCGGATTTTGGCGAGGCAAAGCGAGACAGGATTCGTTCAACGCGAGCGCTCGCGCAATGGGCGCAGGCTGCCGGTGCCTGATTGGGCAGGCTCAAGACAAGGATTGTGCTGCGCTTCGTACAGTCGAGGCAGCGATATTCATACAACGGCATGAATCATACTCCAATGGTCGTCAGGGTCGGTAGAGCTCGTTCGACAAAATGGCGATCCGGCACCAGGCTCGTATCGACAGTCCTGGCGAGTGTCAGGGCAAAGACGGGTCCGGTGCCTGATATTCGTAGAGTCTTCGCGCATTCATTCAGCGTCGTACCGGTGGTGTAGACATCATCCACGAGGAGGATGCGTTTCTTGGCGAGGTCCTCTGGCCTCCGGACGGAAAATGCTTTTTGGAGATTTTTTAACCGTGCTTGCCGCGTTAGTGTGGTTTGGGGATCAGTGGCGGCGACCCTGACGAGGTTTGTGGGCGAAACCGGGCGGACCAGATGACGACCGAGTTGATCGGCCAGCAGCAACGATTGGTTAAATTCACGCGTTCGTAAACGGGATGGGTGTAAGGGCACAGGGATAATCACGTCGACGTCGATCTCGCTTGGGAGGGCGCTGATCATTAGGCGTGCGAGTGGCCGTGCCAGTGTATGTTTGCCTCGATACTTGAACGAGCAGATGGCGTCCCGCAGTGGCGGGAGGTAGGGGAAGAGAGTCCAGGCCCGTTGAAAATCCGGTGGCCGTTCCTGACACTGTTGGCATTGATGGTTCGGAGTATAGATTGTGGCCGTCGGCGAGACAAATGGCTGATCGCAGCGGGCACACACCGGCTGCTGGAGGGGCCTGATGGTGTGCCAGCACGCGGTACAGAAGAAGGGTACCGGGTCGGTGCTGAGTGACCGGCCACAGGCGATGCATTCGACTGGCAACACAAACCGGAGGGCCTGACGGCACCATCCGATGAGTCGATCCTGTGTGTCTGCATGTACCATCGCAGGGGAAGCGCTCCAACGAACGTGTGCGTGCGCTTCTTCTATGAGAATATGCCTTGCCTGTCAAGGTTGTTGCTCTCTAAATGGTTGTGATATACGAAGGCAGCAGGATATTGAAACAATCTGCCAGCGGGCCAGACCGTGACGCGGGAGATCAGAAGGTTTGTTTTGTTTATTTGGTTTCTCTTGTGCTTGGGTGAACCAGAGCAACCAGAAAAACCAAACAAACCAGATCAACCTGTCTTGCGCGGCGATCCTGTTTGCCAGGGTATAGATGGGGAAGCAAGTGATATGGTGACATTCGACCAGGTGTCAAAAATTTATGAGCGAGGTGGCGACACCATCACTGGGCTCGATCGGGTCACGGTCGAAGTGGCGAAGGGAGACTTCTGTGCGTTTATCGGTCCCAGCGGCTGCGGGAAGAGCACGCTACTCAACCTGGTTGCCGGATTGGATGTGCCAACCTCGGGGGATATCCTCCTTGGAGGGCAGTCGACCAGCCAATTTACGAGTGACGATTGGACGAGGATCAGGCGGGAAACAGTGGGGATTGTGTTCCAAGCATTCCATTTAATTCCCGGGTTGACGGCAGCGGAGAATGTCGCGTTTCCCTTGTTGCTGCGCGGAGAACGAGGGGCATCGGTTCAAGCCCGCGTCGAGGAGGTGCTCGAGTTGGTCTCGATGACTGCACGACGACATCATCGTCCCAGCGAGATCTCGGGCGGGGAGCAGCAACGTGTGGCGATTGCGCGAGCGATCGTGCATCAGCCACAGATCATTCTTGCCGACGAGCCCACTGGCAATTTGGATTCCCAGCATGGGGCCGAGATCATCGTCCTCCTTCGGTCGCTCGTCCAGCGTTTTCGCCAGACCATACTGTTGGTCACTCACAGCGCCGCGGCTGCGGAGGCTGCCGATTATGTCTGGGCCATGAAGGATGGGCAGCTCGTGTCGAGAACGCAGCATCAGCCTGTCACGGTCGTTGCCTGATGGACCTTTCCACCACCATTGCCGGCGTGCGATTTCCCAGTTGCTTCATGAATGCCTCGGGGGCTCTTTGTGTCACGCGTGAAGAACTGCTGGCTCTCGGACGATCTCGCGCCGGGGCTATCGTCACCAAGTCGATGACGGTTGAGCCTCGCGACGGCAATCCGACACCCCGGTATTATGGATTTTCCGGTGGCTCCATCAATTCCATGGGCTTGCCGAATCTCGGGTACAAGGCATATGCCGCGCTTATTCCTGAATTGAAAACGCTCGGCAAGCCGGTCATCGCCAGTGTGGCGGGTCTCTGTGAAGACGATTTTCCGACGATTGCGGCTGCGATCAATGCGGCGAAGCCTGACCTAATCGAAGTCAATCTCTCCTGTCCCAACATTCCAGGTAAACCTCAGATCGGATATGACGCCGAAGCCTCCGAGCGATTGTTAAAGCGGGTTCGCAAGATGATCACGGTTCCGATGGGGGTCAAGCTGCCTCCATATTTCGATCCGGCCCATCACTCAGCGATGGGCGCAGTGATCGGCCGTTGCGGGGTCGATTTTCTCAACCTTATTAATTCGGTCGGCAACGGGCTCGTCGTCGATCCTGAGCGCGAGGTGGTCGTTATCAAGCCCAAGGGTGGGTTCGGTGGATTGGGTGGCACGATCATCAAACCGGTTGCGCTGGCCAATGTGCGGGCTTTTTGGAAGATCTTCGAAGGACGAATGCCGATTATCGGGACCGGCGGCGTGGTCAACGGTGTGGATGCCTTTGAACATCTGCTCTGTGGCGCGTCGGCCGTGCAGATCGGGACGGTGTTGGTCGAGGAGGGGGTCGACGTGTTCGGCCGATTGGAAACAGAGCTGGCGGCACAGCTTAGCAAGAAGGGCTATACGAAGTTGGAGGATTGCCGGGGAAAGCTGAAGGAGCTGTAGGCCTACTTGGCTCCGAACGACTTGGCAAGAAGACCCAACTGCAGGGCTCGTCGGAGTAGTTGCGCCACGTTTCTCACGTTCAATCGTCGCATCAAGTTGAATCGGTGCACTTCGACCGTGCGCACGCTGATTTCCAGCATCTCCGCAATTTCACGGTTTGTGTGCCCGATCGATACCAGGCGAAGGATGTCACTCTGCCGAGGCGTGAGAAGATCGGCGTCGATCTCTTCTTGTAGCGGCTGGACTTTTCGGTTCAGAGCAGTTCGCACGCCCATCAATAACCTCCCATCATCAACTCACGCGAGTCTAGCAAAGGTCTGTATCGCTGTAAACGAAACTACTAATTTGTGCAGGGCTCCATTACTGGCCCGATTCATTCGCTTCATCCTTGCTCCCTTATCCATGAGGATTTGTTCAGTTCATACCGTGCAGATGCGCTAGATGACTATACCATTCATTCTCCATCTTGCCCTGATCCGTGCTCATGCGCTCCAGCGGCCATTTCGCGCCCTGCTCAGTATTGCGGGAGTGGCACTGGGAGTTCTGGCCTCCGTAGGCATCGGGACGGCGAATATGCAAGTACTGCGATCGTTTGAACAAGCTGTCACGACAGTAGCCGGTCCCACCACATTGGAAATTTCTGGCCGAGAACTCGGTGTGAATGAATCGGTGATCACAGTTGTCCGTGCGGTCGAGGGGGTGGTGAGCGCTGCCCCGGTCATTGAGGAATCGGTCGTGGTTGCTCAGGGAGAGTCGCGTGGCCAGACACTTCAGATATTGGGACTGGATCTACTCGCGGAGGTCGGGACGCGCGGATTTCAGATTCCGCAGGATGACACCGAAGTAGCGCTGGAGGCGCTCCTGGCTTCGGACGCACTGTACCTTGGCCGTCAGGTTGCTACCGACTTGAATGTGGGAGTCGGGAGTGTCCTTGAAGTGATGGCGGGCGGGCGTGTCGTACGGCTGCGAGTCGCAGGGCTGATTCATCACGAGGCGGCGCGTTCGACTCTCTGGGATCGGCTTGCGATTATGGACATTGCTGCGGCGCAGTTGTTGTTTCAGTCATTCGGACGGTTGGATAGGATCGAGCTAGTAACGACGCCTGATCGATCGCTCGACGTTATCATCGATTCCGTGCGCACAGTTCTCCCTCCCCATCTTGTCGTGCAACGGCCGACGCAACGGACGAAGCAGGTCGAAAACATGGTGTGGGCCTTCCAGCTCAATCTGTCAGTTATGAGCTGGGTCGGTCTGCTTGTGGGGGTGTTCTTGATCTACAACACGATCGCCTTCGCTGTGGCGCAGCGGAGGCGCGAGATCGGCATCTATCGCGCACTAGGCATGACGGAGCGGCGGGTCGCCGGCCAGTTTCTCGCGGAAGCAGGATTACTCGGTCTTCTTGGTGGCCTAGTAGGAGGACTCGGCGGGGTCTGGCTTTCCAAGAGTTTGGTAGCGCTCGTGAGCCGAACGATCTCAGACCTGTATGTGCCGGTCGCGGCTGGCGGGTTGATCCAGCCGATGGACATGCTGACATTCACGGCAGTGGCAAAAGGGGTTCTACTTGGGACAATCGTCTCAATGGTGGGAGCCTTGGGCCCGAGCGTGGAAGCCGGCAGGACTGTGACGGTCCGTGCCTTGGCACCGGGAGACTATGAATCGACACGTCGATTGAAGACTAGCTTGTATGGTTGGATTAGCCTTGTGTTGCTGCTGCTGGCAGGCCTCTGTTCACTGATGGGGCCGGTCGGAGACCTGCCGCTCTTTGGCTATCTCTCGACCATGTGCCTCTTGGGGGCTCTCTCCTGTCTTGCGCCACTCTGTATCCAGGCCTTGGGTATGCGGCGTCCTCGCTCGGAGAGCAAAACAATGATGCTCGGGGGGAGCCTTCGGCATATCGCGGCAGACCAGGCGGCGCGCCATCCTGGACGGAATGCGGTGACGGTGTCGGCGTTGATGGTGGGATTGTCGGTCATGATCGGTGTGGCCGTCATGGTTCGCAGTTTTCGTGACACGGTCGAGGTCTGGGTGGATGAGACTGTGATGGCCGATCTCATCGTGACCCCGCCATCCTGGCTCCAGGGAAAGCAGGTCGGGCAAGCGTCGCGTGCCTTGCCAGGGACCTGGCGTTCGACCCTGTCGGCGATTGACGGCATTGCCGCGGTCGATGCCCTCAGGGAAGTGTCTGTGGGCGTCGATGGTCAGCCAGTGGCGTTGGTGTCACGAGATCTCCGGCTTCATGCGCAGCGCAGCCGGTATCGGATGGTTCATGGAGATTCGACTGCGGCCTTGCAGCGAGCCGCCGAGACCGGCGGCGTCCTCCTGTCGGAAGTGTTGGCGACTCGATTACGGCTTCGTGAAGGGAGCACGATCTCGATTACGACGCCGGCAGGACCCGTTGCGGTATCCGTCGAAGGGGTCTTTTACGATTATGCGACCGACGGCGGGAAAATGGTGATGGATCGAACATGGTATCAGCGAGAATGGCACGACGATCGGGTCACAGTGTTTTCCGTCTATCTGGCTACCGGGGCGGATGCAGAACAGGTTCGGCAATCGATTGTCACACATGTTGCCGGGCTGGATGGAGTGACGGTTCCACCGTTGGTCATCCGAAACCACGAGTTGCGGCGAGAGATTCTTGAGATCTTCGACCGCTCCTTCGCGTTGACCTATGTCCTTGAAGCCATTGCCGTATTGGTGGCCGTGCTCGGCATCGTCAATACCTTGGTGACGGCCGTGTTGGAGCGACGACGTGAATTTGCCTCGTTGCGGGCTATCGGCGCCAGCACGAGGCAAGTGGAGCGATTAGTCTTGTGGGAAGCGGCCTATCTCGGGTTGATCGGGACCGCGCTGGGCGTCGTAGGTGGCTTGCTGCTCGCCCTGGTGCTCATTCACGTGATCAATAAACAATCCTTCGGCTGGACGATTCAGATGTCGGTTCCGGGCGGAGTGATTCTGCAAGCCGTTGGACTCGCACTCACGGCCGCCCTGGTGGCCGGGTATTTTCCTGCTCGCTGGGCCGCAAGGCAGCCGGTGGTGGAGGGGTTAAGGGAGGAGTAGGCGGCTTGGTTGGTCCTCTGTGCTCACGGAACCCCCACGATGAAACGGTGGTCGTTCGACGTGCGCAGTTGAGGACTAAACCAGGCCGCTCCTCAGGAAGGGAGAACGAGCAAGCTTGGAAGGGTCATCTACGCGGCCATGCGCGTACGATTGGCAAAAGCAAGCGGCACATCCTTGCGATCGGATGGTGCAACGGTCAGTAACGGCCTCGCTGTGTATCCGGTCTGCTGCGCTACCCAGACCGTAGGGATCTGCTCGATGGCGATATTATACAGATTGGCCGAGTCATTATAGAACTCGCGTCGATCGGCAATGGTGTTTTCCAGTGCTGATATGCGCTGTTGAACGGCTAAGAACTCCTGATTGGCTTTCAGGTCCGGATACTGCTCGGCCACGGCAAAGAGTTTCCCTAAGGCGCCGACAATCTGATTTTCCGCCTGTGCCTTGTCGTCGATATTCTGGCCTGCTCCGTACGCATTGCGGGCTTTGGTCACGGCTTCCAGGGTTTCCCTCTCGTGCGTCATGTAGCTGTTGCACACTTCGACGAGCTTGGGGAGTTCATCGTGCCGTTGCTTCAAAATAACGTCGATATTCGACCACGCCTTGTCGATGTTGTTAGCGAGTCGAACCAGCATGTTGTAGACGCCGACCACATAGGCGATGAGTGTCACCAGTCCCATCACCAGCAGGATTCCGATCAGCAATGTACCATTCATGGGCGTTCTCCTTTTAGATATGGCTGTTACGATACGGTTGTCACGTAGTACGTGAAGATGATGAGCACACAGGTTGCAGCAAGCGTCAGACCTCCAACCCATAAGGCCAACACTTGCCACTGCAATCGGGACAATAACTCTTTTTCGCTTCGGTCCGAGATGATGAACTCGTGGTCTTGGCTGCTACCGATGTATAGGCGAGAGGAGTTTTCGATGAGCTCGCTTGCACCATGGTGTTCATGGGCGGTTCCGAGAACGTAGACCTGCTCTTCCGGTAGGATGAACGATTCCCGGCACCGCAATGTTTTGCTCCCCATCCAGCGTTCGGTCGAAATCCCCAGTCGATTCAAGCCGGCGATTGTGGTGGGGGGCAATTCTCCGAGCCAGCTACTTCGAGAAGTGTGTGCGTCCGGCAAGATCAGCTCAGCGCCAAGGGGTGCGACGCGCACACGTCCGGTTGCATCGCTGACAAAGAAGGGTTGCTCAGAAGTGCCTTTCGCAATGGTCTCCCACCGTGCATGCTTCCCAGCGCCGACATGCTCTTCAACGGCATAGGAATAGAACACACAGGGAAGTCCACTGAAGGGCGAGGAGAGGAGGCCCTCCTCGGGCTGTGCTCGTCCACTGATTTCGACCAACCCCAGAGCGAGCGAACGAATAGTCGAGGTCGGAATGCTTTCGATCAAGCGCTTTCGTTGGTGAACCACCCATCCGTAGACGAAGAGCCCGAAACCTCCTACGGTACCTGCCGCCAAGTACAGCAGGGTTTGATCCGGCGGCCGGCTCCACTGAGCGGTGTTCATGGCCTTACCGATCCCAGCGACGAAGATAAGCCCGCCGATCACAAAGGCGAATCCGAAGAATAGAGCCCAGAACCACAGGCCCTGCGGGTTGGCGCCTGCCTTCTTGAACCTGGGTTGGTTGCGCGGCGTTTCGTTGAGTGCGCGATGTCTAGCCTCTGCCCGTGTGTACAGCTCGGCTTCATGGATCTGGATCGGAACCGCTGCGCCTCGATAGATTTCATTCAGATGAGTGAGGCTTCCGTGAGGAAGCCACCACCCATGACAGGAATCGCAACTCAGGAAGGACGTGCGAGAGACCGTTTCAGACTCCATGTGATGCCCGCATCGAGGACACAATGTCTCTGTCATGACGGCGATGCCTCCGGCATCGCCAAGAGCCCGCTTCAGTGAAGTGTAGTCCTCTACGAAAAAAATCACTTCTCCTACATCGAGCCAGAGTCCATGTCCTGAAGAGCAGACATCGAGCTCCGGACCTTGGTTTGTCGGAATCTCAACAAGGTCTTGCTGACAGTCTGGGCACTTCATGGTGAGCATCGTGTTCAAACTGTAGCAAGAATCAGGCAGGTGTCAACGCGAAAGGCTCATAACCGACTTGAAAGACGGAGGTTTTCACAGGGTCATCAGCGAGCAATCATGTGGCAGGACGAATGAGAGGAGCGGCCTGGTTGGCCCTCTGTGCTCACGGAACCCCCACGATGAAACGGTGGTCGTTCGACGTGCGCAGTTGAGGCCCAAATCTGGCCGCTCCTCGGGAAGGGAAAACGAGAGCAAGCTTGGAAGGGGAGTGGCGAGACAGCTGGCATGGGCTCTGTGCTCGCAGAGCCCCCACGATGAAGCTGTGGTCGCTCGATGCGCGTAGTCAGGGATAGATCCAGACCACCCTTGGGGGTACGAACAAGCTCTGACGGATCATTTTATGTTGGACGCGCGTAGAGGGGAATCAGCCAGGCCGCTCTTCATAGTGAGTGCATGAAAAGCAAGGTGCGAGAGGTTCGCTCGGCGGGCGCAGTAGGATCACGGCGGGAGGTCCTCCTTTTGGAAACGTGGCAGTGCAAGAGAAGAGCCTACTCCCGGCTCATAAATTTGCGCACATAAGTCAATAGCGCAGGAACACAGAAACGGTGGGTAACACGCTGTTTCTTTGCGAACTAGTTAGCCGACGGCGGGATGCCCTTAGAGTCAGATTCGCTTTGCCTCACCGTCTCGAATATCTCTTTGGCAAGAATCGGAAATGCTGACCCCTGAAACTCCTGGTCAGCCATATAGCGGGTCACGATCTTGTCGTTCTCACCCATCCGTTCGATCATGAAGTCTTCGATCAGTTTCCGGATGCCCAGCTCGAACTTGTCCAGCGGGTTGGCCAACGCAGTCTGGATCACCTGCGTATTCTTGCAGGCCCTTTCCTTGATCTGTTGGAAGAACAGGCGGTCCTCTTCCGCGAACTGTGTCCCGAATCGCTCATTCAACACCTGAATGATCTCCGACAACGGCGCCTTCTCGTCCTTACCCTTGCCGGTGCCGACTTCTGTCGGGCTTTTCACGTACCGGGCATCACCCTCTTTCAACTCGATCGCGCCGGAAAACAGGCGCTCTAGCCGGTAGTATTGAAGCGCCACTTCCTCGCCCACCTTCACGAGTTGGCCGTCTCGGTCGAACGGAAGATGCGGGAGCAGGAACCGTCCGTAGCTGTAAAGCATTTCCATCTCTGGGTCGGCATAGGGAATGATCTGACTGAGGAAAGCGTACACCTTGACATAGCCGCTTAGTTTGTCGCGGAATCCCCTCCGCTTGTCTTCTTCTGCGATAGCCTTGAAGCGATCCACAGCAGGCTGAAGATGTCGCTGCATATGGGCATGGTCGGCTGGGCTCTGGCGCTCAAGAGGCTTGTAGAAGATCTGGGCAAAGGCTTCTACCTCACTCCAGTAGTAGACCTGTGCGTGATCGAGTTCATGTTTCAATGATTCCAGTTTCGATGGATCGGATGATTCCTGGAGGCCTGTTCTGTCGTAGTAGGGTTTGAATGCTTGGTAAATCGTGTCGGTGTCATTGACGAAATCCAGCACGAAGGGCGCATCTTTACCGGGAATCATCCGATTCAGCCGGGAAAGAGTTTGCACCGCTTGTACTCCGTCGAGTCGTTTATCCACATACATGGTGTGAAGCAGCGGTTGGTCGAAGCCGGTCTGATATTTGTTGGCTACGAGCAACACCTGGTAATCAGGGGAATCGAACCGCTCTGGAATCTGGGCCTCGCTGATGGGTTTGCCTGTGACGATGTCCGGATTCATGCCGGGCTCCGTATATTCAAGCCCGGTGTCGGGGTCTTTCACCGTGCCGCTAAATGCGACGAGCGAGCGGATATCTGTATAGCCGTTCTCTTGAATGTACCGATCAAAGGCGATCTTGAATCGCACTGCATGTAACCTAGACGACGTGACGACCATCGCCTTGGCCCTGCCACCAAGCCGGTGTTGAACGCTCCGACGGAAATGCTCCACCATCACTTCGGTCTTTTGCTCGATGTTGTGTGGATGCAGGCTCATGAACTTGGCCAACGCCCGCGCCGCCTTTCGTTTCGGCATCGCCGGGTCATCTTCCGCAGCCTTCAGCAACCGGAAATACGTAGCATAGGTGGTGTAGTTTGTGAGCACATCGAGGATGAAACCTTCCTCGATCGCTTGCCGCATGCTGTAGATATGGAAGGGTTCAGGCTTGCCGCTAGCGCCGGTTCTGCCGAACAGCTCAATCGTCTTTCCTTTGGGTGTTGCGGTAAATGCGAAGAAGCTCAGATTCGGCCGTTGGCCCCTCGACTGCATGACTTGATTCAGTCGGTCTTCCCAATCCGCCTCCGCTTCTTCCGTTTCTATGGCCGCCGCCCCAAGAATAGCTTTGAGTTCACGAGAGGTTTCACCGGTCTGGCTCGAATGGGCTTCATCCACGATCACGGCGTATGTTCTTGCCGCAATGGCCGCCTCCCAGGATTTTGCCTGTTTCTTTTCCTCGTCAGTCGCGATCTCCTGGCTCTCAGCCCCCGCGACGTGGAGGAGCCCGCGTAAGACGAAAGGAAACTTCTGTAACGTGGTGATCACAATCTTGGTGCCATCGATCAAAGCGGCCGCCAGTTGCTTGGCATCTTCGTCAATTGCTTTCACCACCCCTTGCGCATGCTCGATCTGGTAGATCGCATCTTGTAACTGTTGATCCAGCACCTTCCGGTCGGTGATCACAACGACGCAATCGAAGGTCTTTTCATCATTCTGATTATGGAGGCTCGCCAGCCGGTGTGAGAGCCAGGAAATGCTGTTGGTCTTTCCGCTGCCGGCAGAGTGTTGAATCAGGTAGCTGTGACCGGCACCTTCCTGTCTGGCGGCTGCCACGACGTTTCGTACGGCATCAAGCTGGTGATAGCGAGGAAACACCAGCGTCTCTTTGGTGACTCGCTTCATGCCCCCTTTGCCGTCGTCCACCTTCTCGTCTTTTTTTTCGACAAACATGAAATGGCCAAGGATGTCGAGGAGGCTGTCGAACTGGAGCACATCTTCCCAGAAGTATCCCGTGCGGTAACCGGATGGATGCTGTGGATTGCCTCCACCGCATTGAATTTCACCTGGATGACTGCCGCGATTGAACGGGAGGAAGTTCGTGGCCTCTTTCCGTAGAGCAGTCGTCATGTGAATTTCGTCCGGGTCGGCGGCAAAATGGACCAACGCATGGCTCTTAAACTGAAAGAGCGGAGCCCGCGGGTCGCGGTCTTGTTGATATTGTCGGATTGCGTGTCGCCAATTCTGGCCTGTGCCGGGATTCTTCAGCTCGCAGGTCGCCACCGGGAGACCGTTCAGAGCAAAGACCATATCTACTGTGTCGTGTTGGCCGGGATGACACAGTACTTGGCGCGTGACAGTTAGGCGGTTTTTTCGGAATAGATCCAGCACGTCGTAGTTCAATCCGTGGGCGGGTTTGAAGTAGGCCAGCCGGAACGTCTTTCCGTAGAACTTGAAGCCATGACGCAGAATATGGAGGGAGCCCTTGAGGTCCAGCTCCTTAACTAAAGTAGTGAGCAGAAGACTCTCAAGCCCCGCTCCATGGAGTTTCTGCATCTCCTCCCAGAGTTTCGGCTGTGTGTCTTGCAGAAAGACGAAGATGCGCGCCGGGAACAGCGCTCGTTCCACATCCCATTCAGCTCTGTCGCCGGATTGCCAGCCTGAGCGGCTGAGAATGGTCTCCACGTAGCTCTCGAAGGATTTTTCAGTAGTCTGGCTCATGTGGCAGTTCCCCGCACGTCGATCTTGCCGGTCACGGCCGCTGTGATGAGAGCGATGCGGTATTCCTGCAACCGCTCAATGGCGGCTTTGACCTTGGCAATCATCTGGTCGATCTTCCCAGTTTCCTGGTCGAGATAGTCGGCGATGGCGCACTGCTCAGGAAGTGGAGGGAGTGGAACTCTCATCCGACCTACGATTGAAGGATTAAGGTTCAACATGGTGGTGCCTACCGCGTTCATCATCAGAAGCATCCTGAAACCAGTACTTCGAAACACTCGAACAAAATATCTCACGTCGCAATCACGAAGACGGACAACCATAGAGCCAGTACCACAAAGCCAACCAGATTCCTTTTTACCAACGACGGCACAACGGCCTATTTCTCCGCGCCTCGCAAACACCACATCGCCGGGCATAAGTTTGTGACGAGTCAATCGCTTTGCAGTTTCATCTGTGACTGTTTCTTTGTCGTCAGAAACAATACTGTCGTCAACAAGGTGACTTGGATTGATCAATGGGACGCCCCCTTCAATGTAATCAGTCTGGTGAAGCTGACTCCCAAAGGGGCCCGTTTGCATTGTCGTGACTATACGAAAGAGTTGTTTTAACTCCCAGCCTTCCGGCACGTCGCCGAGCCACTCGATGCCGGAGGGTTTGAGCTTGGGATGCGGGTCGAGGCCCACGGTGCGGGCGGCGTCGGGCGGAAGGCCGCGGGTGACCGTGCGCGAGATGAGCGCGGTGCGTTTCTCCTTGAGCCGTTCAATCAATGTCCGCTTCTTCGCCACCAGCGTATCGATCTTCGCCGTCTCGCGGTCAAGGAAGTCGGCGATGGAGACCTGTTCAACTGAAGGAGGTAGTGGTGTGCGGAAGTCCTTATTGAACTCTGGAGGAACACGCTTCTGTCCACCAGCGCCATACATCTCCGCCTCACCAGTCTTTCGATAGACAGACGAAACTGTGAGATAGAATAGGAACCGCCGATCAAGCGCAGGCAATACGCGCAAGACGTGTAACTCCGTTGTTCCTAGAGCCGCACCATTCCTTAGGCCTTCTGCCAAGGCTCCTTTTCCGTTTTCAAAACAAGGCGTAATTTTGGCAACAACTACGTCGCCATTCTGAAATTCAGTGTAGCTGCTTCCCACATCCCCAAGTTGTTTTGTAATTTCAAGGTTCAGACCACCGTATTCTCCGACAGCCTCCATCGGAACGAAGGAGACCTCATCCTCGGGTCCCAACTCGCGAAGACGTTCTGAAGAGGGATTTACGCGCATGCAAAACCGGCCACGCTTCACCTTCCAATGCTCCGGCACGTCACCGAGCCATTCTACGCCGCTGGGTTTGTACTGTTCGTAGGGTTTGAACATGGCGCTAGCGTTTGAACAGGCGGACGTAGTCTTCAAAGATAAAGAGGCGATCTCGTTTCTGCCCCGTGAATTCGCGCAGGATGCCGAGCTTGACGAAATCGTCGATCAGCGCAGCGGCCGTGTTGGTTTGGGCTTGGATGAGGTCGGTCACCATTTTGATGTTGGTCACCGGCGCCCCATAGAGAGAGCGCATCAGCGCCTGAGCATTGGCCTGACGTCGCACATGAAAGGTCGGCATCTGTTTGCGCTCGATGCGTTCCTTGAGCGCCATGATGTCCTTGAATACTTGGATGGAGAGGGCGGTCGTCTCACGCATGCCGAGCAGAAAGAACTGCAACCACGGTTTCAGCTTGTGCGTGGTCCTGACGGCCATTAACTGATCGTAATATTCGCCCTTGTGACGCTCAAAAAAATCGGAAAGATACAACGCCGGCTTATGCAGCAGACCGAAGCTGACGAGATAGAGCACGATGAGCAGACGGCCCAACCGGCCGTTGCCATCCAAGAACGGATGGATCGTCTCGAACTGGTAATGGATGAGGGCAATTTTGAGCAGGTGTGGGACATGGATCTGGTCGTTGTGCATGAATTTTTCCAGATCGCTCATGAGGTCCGGCACGTGTTGGTGGTGGGGAGGGATAAACGCCGCGTGTTTGAGGCTGACGCCGATCCAGTTTTGACTGGTGCGAAACTCTCCGGGCTGTTTGTGCTTGCCACGCACGCCTTGCAGCAGCACCGCGTGGGTCTCGCGCAACAGCCGATTGGATAAGGGCATGTGACTCAACTGCTTGATTGCCACATTGATGGCCTGGATGTAGTTGTGTACTTCCTGCCAATCATTGCGTTTATCAGGGTCGAGGTCGCGCTTGTCTACTAGAGCTTCTTCAATGTTGGTCTGGGTGCCTTCGATGCGGCTGGAGGTGGTGGCCTCCTTGGTGATGTGCATTCGGATGAAGAAGTCCACATCAGGGATGAGCTGGGAAAAGGCGTTCAACTCCCCAAGCAGGCGATTGGCCTCTTCCAGTAGCGTCAGAATCTGTGGATCAGAGAGAGTCCATTCCCAGTTAATGGAGCTGGGCAGAAAGCTTCGGTACTCGTACTGTTGCTCGTACTCCCCGGACTTGAACTCACTGATATTCATAGGCCTCTCGGCTCCTCCTTGCCGAATTTGACCTAGGCCACGCGCTATGTCAAGTGAGGGGTGTCAAATTGATATAAAGCGGGAGGTATGTCAAATGATCGGAGCCCTCTGTATCAGGTCGTGACGGTCTTTAAGAGGCTGAGGATTTCTGTTTCAAGCGTTTTGATGTCGGCCTCGATTGTCTCCAGTGGCCGCGGCGGTTCATAGCGATAGAAATGGCGGTTGAGCGGGATTTCGTAGCCGACCTTGGTTTTGTCGTGATCGATCCAGGCGTCCGGTACGTGGGGCAGCACCTCGCGCTTGAAGTACTCCTCGATGCTTCCCTTGAGTGGCACGCTTTCTGTATCGCGCAGCTCTGAGTCCGGTTCGGGATTTCCGTCACGATCACGACAGATTTCTGCAGATTCGTCACGCTCTCCCAGCGCGGATAGCACGGCCTTCAGCTCGGGGGTATCGAGCCGCACGTTGCGCTTACGGTCCAGCTCCCTCAGCTCCGTGAGGAACACCTTCCGGTCTTTGTATAATTTGACGCCGTTCGCTTTGCCGAAAGTTTGGGCTAAGGCGCGGATTTCTTTCTGTCGTTCTTTTCCGGCTTCGACTTCTTCGAGCCGAGCGTTCACGTTCTTCTTGTTGCTGGTCGCCAGATTTTTGAAGCCGCTTTCCTCTTCCAACCGTGCGATCCGTTCTGGTGTGGCCTGAAAGTTCAGCCGGAGCGGGCGTTCAACAGTGATCTTGTGGAAGCCAAAATCCGCATTGTCGAAAATTTTACTGATGACATGTTCGCGCTGCACCGGCAGCTTGGTAACCAAATTCTCCTCGGTGAAGTGTCGCGTTTCTCCATCCTTGAAGTTGCCGTGGATGCGAGTGATGTCTCCGATATGATCGGGGTCGTTCGGTTTATCGGATGGATCACCGATCCTCCGGCGTTTCTTGCCGAGGCTTTTCTCCATCTGCTTCCAGAAATAGCGAGCGTCAATGAGCTGGATCTTTCCCTTACGCTCCTTACCCTTCTTGTTGGTGAGCACCCAAATGTAGGTCGAGATGCCGGTGTTGTAAAATAATTGTTCCGGCAGTGCGACGATAGCTTCCAACCAATCGTTCTCGATGATCCATTGACGGATATTGCTTTCACCGCTACCGGCATCACCGGTAAAGAGTGGTGAACCGTTGAACAAGATGCCGATGCGACTGCCACCCTCTTTTGCAGCCCGCATTTTCGAGAGCATGTGTTGGAGGAACAGAAGCGAACCGTCGTTAATGCGTGGTAGTCCAGCCCCGAATCGCCCTTCGTAACCGAGAGAGTTGTGCTCCTGTTCGATGGAGCGAGCCTGCTGCTTCCACTCCACACCGAAGGGTGGATTTGCCAACATGTAATCGAACGTGGTCTTTTTGCCCTCTTTATCTCGGTCGAAGCCATCTTTTGTGAAGGTGTCGCCCAGGATGATGTTGTCTGCGTCCTCCCCTTTGATCAGCATATCGGCTTTGCAGACGGCCCAGGCCTCGTCGTTCCAGTCCTGGCCGAATAAGAGCGGGGTGGCGTCGGCGTTGAGAGCACGGATGTATTGCTCGGACACGGACAGCATGCCGCCCGTGCCGCAAGCCGGATCATAGATCGTTTTCACTACGTGACTTCGGCGAAGATCTTTCTCCGGCGACAATAGAAGGTTGACCATCAACTTGATGACTTCTCGCGGGGTGAAGTGCTCCCCGGCTTCCTCATTGGATTGTTCCGCGCCGATCCTGATGAGTTCCTCGAAGACGTAGCCCATCTGGACGTTGTCCACTCGATCCAGGCCGAGGTCGATCTTGCTGAATGACTTGATGACCTCATAGAGCAGGTTCTTCTCCGCCATCTTCGCAGTCTGCTGGTCGAAGGCAAACCGCTCCATAATGTCGCGCACATTCTTCGAGAACGCATTGATGTAACTATTGAGGTTGGGTGCAAGCTGGTTGGGGTCGTCGAGCAGCTTGGCGAATCCAACTTTGAGAGATTGTAGAAGGGGCGTTTGGAGATCTTCTGGAGGAGGCTTCGGACGACCGTTTCAGGCTTGGCTTTGATCTTGGCGTGCTCGGCAAGGATCTGTACCTTGGTCGGAGCGAGCAGGCAATCGAAGCGTCGCAATACCGTGAGCGGGAGGATAATCTTGCGATACTCATTCCGCTTGTACGGTCCCCGAAGAAGGTTACAGATGCTCCAAATAAAATTCGCAAGTTGTCTGTGGGTTTCAGCAGTCATTGATTCGTTGCCTCTGAGTCTCTAGCAGTCCTATGGAGTAACGACTGCGTCTGCAGCTGCAGTGCTCCACGCAGCTGCAGAATACCCCTTTCTCTATGGGAAATCACCAGTGCAGGTGAGAGGTCAGGGGCGAGTGGCACGAGGCGAGAGGCGAGAGGCTGGGAGAGCTGATGGCGAAGGCTAGGGGCACGAGGTCGGTGGCTATGGAGTTACTGATGAGAACGCTAAATAGTGCGTATCGCAGCATCGATAGGATCCTGCTCTCCCCTGGAAATGATAGGATGATGGTTGTTTTGGCGGGGTTTCCCTTCACCCCAGTGCTCTCCTGGATGGAGAGGGGGCAAACAATACGCACTATTTAGCGGTCGGGTCAGTATGTTCACGAAAGGAGAAACGGTCACGGTTTCTTCGCCACGACCTTGCCGTTTTCCCAAACGTATATCGGTGTGCCGTGCATCCGGGCAGTCTTGCGTGCCACTTTGGCAACTCTTCGGAGAGCACGCCCGACTGCTTGAGAAAAACGTTTGCTCTCCGTTGAAACTTTCTTTTTCATACGCCCGCCAGTAGAGGGTGCTGAAAAGTCATCTGCTGAAAATGGGCAATCCGATAGAGCCGACTGTCGCTAGGCTGCTGAAAAAGGCGTCCAGCAAGGCCCGCAGGGAGCGAGGACCCCGAGGAGGTACATACCAAGCTTCGCTTGAGCCGCTCGCTTCGATCAAATGCGAGCGGATAGTTACCTTGCCTCAAGTAGGCTCAATTCCGTACGTTGAGCGATTCGAGCGACTGAGAACGAAGCTGGGGGCCTTTTTCAGCAGCCTGCTGATAGTCCACTTCGATCTTGAAGCCTAGGTCTTCGATCATGCTCCAGACTTCGGGGGCCGGCTGGCCGGGTGTCGTGAGGTAGCCGTTCACGAAGATGGAGTCGGCTGGATAGAGGGCTAAGGGCTGGAGGCTGCGCAGGTTATGTTCGCGGCCTCCGGCAATGCGGATTTCGGTGCGTGGGTGGAGGAATCGGAAGAGGCAGAGGACTTTTAAGCAGCGTTGAGGAGTCAGCTGGTCGCAGTTTTCTAACGGTGTGCCTGTCGCTGGGTGGAGCATGTTCAGTGGAATCGAGTCCGGCCTGACTTCGCGAAGTGCCATGGCGAGGTCGATGAGGTCTTCGTCTTTCTCTCCCATGCCGACGATCCCACCGGAACAGATTTCTAATCCTGCTGCTCTAGCGCTCCGGATGGTACTCAGTCGGTCCTGGAAGGTATGCGTGGTACAGATTTCGGCGTGAAAGGCTTCGCTCGTATTCAAGTTGTGGTTCACTCGATCGACTCCCGCCGCCTTCAGTCGCTTGGCCTGTTGTTCGTTCATGAGGCCCAGTGAACAGCAAATCTGAATCGGAATCTCTTGCTTGATCGAGCGCACGGCACCGGCGATTTCGTCGATCTCCCGATCCAACGGGCTTCTTCCGCTGATGACGATGCAATAGCGTTGGGCCTTCGAGGCGGCCGCCTGTCGGGCACCATCCATCATCTGTTGTTGGGATACGAGGCTATAGCGCTCAATGGGAGCGGTGGAGATCGCAGATTGGGAACAGTAGTGACAGTCTTCCTGGCAGGCCCCGCTCTTGGCATTCTGCAACATCTGGAGGCGAACGGTCTTGCCGAAATAGTGGGATCGGACGGTAAAGGCGGCTTGGAGGAGTCCCAGCAACTGCTCATCTGGAGTGTCGAGCACGGCCTGACATTCGCTTCGTGTGAGCGTCTCGTCGCGCAAGGCTTTGGCAGCGAAATCCTGATAGTCGACCATGGGACACTCCATCATCTGTAGAGGTTACATTGACTGGGATGCGGACGGCTGCGCGTACGTGAGGCAGCCAGACTGGCCGAAAACCTACACGGTTTCGAAGGGAGAAGCAATGCCTTGGTAGGGGACCGCGGAGACTGAAAGGGGTCCGCTGTCTTGACCGGGGACCGTTTGCCCGGCATTCGGCCAGGGCAGCGCGACTAACGTATTCCAGGTCTCACAGCGGCGGCAGCGACCAGACCATTCGGTCGATTCTTGCCGGCAGGCGGTACAGATATAGGGGACGACTACACGTTTCTTGAAATGCAGGGCTTTCTTAAGTTCGGCGACGGCCTGCTCCATGTGCTGCTTGCGAAGAAAGAGATTGGCCATGATCTTATGGTAATCGACTAATTGGTCCTGTATCCCTTCGACGGTCGAGAGGATGTCGAAGGCTTCGTCGACCATTTCGAGTCGGTAGTAGAGCTTGCCTAAATAGAACTGTAGGGCGGGGTTGTTCGGGTCTTGCCGGAGGGCCTCCTGATAGGTACGGATAATTTCGCTAGGTTCGCCCTGTTCGAGAAAGAGTTCTTCGAGGCGATGCAGGATGATGATGCTGCGGGTCTTGGCGTAGACCTTCTTGAGAATTTCTACGGCCTGCTTGGTCTTGCCTTCCCGGATCAAGATTTCGCCAATGCCGATGTAGGCCGGCAAGAACGTCCGGTCTTTCTTAATGGCGCCGCGGAAGTAGCGTCGTGCCTTATCGGGGTGGCCACGTTCCAGCAGTTGGCGTCCGACCTCGTAGGTGCAGCCGGTGAGGAGATGAGCTTCGGCCAGGCGTTCCGGCTCAGGCAGGTTGGCCTTGAGGAGGCGATGTTGGATTTCGAGCGCCTCGCTCCATTTTTCGAGCCTGATCAACAGATCGCGCTTGCGGATGAGCGCGGTGAGGTTATCCGGTTCGATCTTGAGCATCTTGTGCAGGGTCTGCAAGGCGTCCTCATAGCGTTTGGCGCCCTCCAAGTCGTTGGCCAGCTCCAGCAGAATTTCGATGTTGCGTTCGTCGACGCGATTCGCTCGTTGATGCAGGCGGATCGCCTCAGCGAAGTTGCTTTCCGCGCGGTAAATGTTTCCCAGCCAGAGCAGCGAGTCGACACGATTCGGGTCCATGGCCAGCGCCTTTTCGAACAGGCCAATGGCTTCGACGGTGCGTTTCGACATGAAGGCATGGGTGCCTTCACGGTGGAGTGCATCGATTTTTTCCTTGCGCCGCAACAGCCGTGTGCTGCGCCAGTTGCCGATGACGTGGGCAGTTTGCCGCATGCCGACTGCCAACGCCACGAGCACGGCGCCGACCGCCATGGAAAAGACGACGAGTGTGACAGGACTCAGTTCAAACTGGATGGAGGGACTGGTCCGGACTGAAATCGCCCCAGGATTCAACTCGCGAAAATAACTGTAGAGGAAGATTCCGGCGCTGACGAGGAAGATGGTGGTGAGCAGTCGGAGCATCGGTCTAGGCCTTTGTTTTCGCGGATACCTTTTTCCGCTTCACGGGCCGTGGGGTGGCAGCCGGTTGTGCGGCCGGCGGTTCGCCGGGGATGGCAATGCGCTTCGCGTCGGCCCACAGTCGTTCGAGTGCGTAATGCTCCCGGACATCCTGCCTGAAAATATGGACGATAACATCGCCGAAGTCCATCAGAACCCACTGCGAGGACCTTGTGCCCTCGACGCTCAGTGGTTTGGAGCCAGCGCGAGTGAGGAGGCCGTCGATATGGTCCGCGATGGCACTCGCCTGGCGATCCGAATCCGCAGAGCCTATGACCAGGTAGTCGGCAACAGAGGTCAGCGGGGCTACCTGGAGAATGACAGCATCGGTGGCCTTCTTATCGAGCATGGCCCTGGCAATGGCGAGGGCCGTAGACCTAGCTGTTCGTGCGATTGCGCTCCTCGTGGTAGAGATGATGATGAAGTATATAAGATTCCACTAAGGGCGGCAACAGATTTGCCACAGGGAGTCCCTGGCGGACTCGAGCGCGAATGTCCGATGCGGAGATCGGGCTGGGTGGTAGTTTGAGGCAGATCAGGCGTTGTGTCCCAATCTGCGCCTCGATTCGGGAAATCCGTCCTGCATCCAGGTCCGCCAGAGAAGGGTATGGAATCGGCGGAAGCAGTGCGACGGTTGAGAGGGAACGAAACGACAGGCCTGGCCTGGAGAGGACAACGAATGAGCAGAGCTTCAGTAATGTCAGAGGGTCACGCCAGGAGGGGAAGTCCAGAAAGGCATCGAGCCCGATCAGAAAGAACAGTTGAGTCTGTACTCCATATTCTTGCTGTAGCAGGCGAATGGTGTCGATCGTGTAGGACTTACCTGGCCGACGGATTTCCACATCTGAGATGGCGAGAGAAGAGTCTGAGGCGATGGCAAGGCGAACCATTTCATAGCGGTCTTGTGCCGGTGCCAGACTGCCGTTCGGCTTATGGGGTGGGTGACTTGTGGGAATGAAGAGGATTTTATCGAGCCCGAGGGCCTCGCGTGTCTGGCGTGCAATGGCCAGGTGACCATTGTGCACGGGGTTGAAACTGCCACCCAATAGTCCAAGACGCATACCGGGTGCTGGGTGCTGAGTGTTGGGTGCTGAGGGTTTGGAATCGGGTTCAATCATAACTCAGCCCTCAGGCCTTAGTACTCGGCCCTATAGCTACAGTATGACGAGGTTGTCCCGGTGGATGACTTCCTCGTATTCCTGCGGGCCGAGTTGCTGTTGGATCTCGGTCGTTTTGAGTCCTTTGATCCGTGCCAAGGTATCGGAGGAGAAGTTCACAAGTCCTTTGGCGAATTCTTTGCCATCCTGGTTGAGGCAACTGACTGCATCTCCCGTATCGAACGGACCGTTGACCTCTAGGATGCCGGAAGCCAACAGGCTCTTGCCCCGTCTGGCCAGCGCCTCGACGGCTCCGGGATCGAGCGTCAAGGTCCCTCGCGGCCTGAGAGTGAAGGCGATCCAATGTTTGCGGCTGGTGAAGCGACGTTCCTTCGCGAGGAAGAGGCTGCCGCCTGATCCGCCGGCTAATACTTGTGGAAGGAGGCCGGCTTGTTGCCCGTTCAAGATCAAGGTAGCCACGCCATATTCACTGACTTTCTTGGCAGCTTGGATTTTCGTAGCCATGCCTCCAGTACCTTCGAATGTTGTGGAGACACCGGCTCGTTCCTCGATTTCTTCGGTAATGTCCGGGATCAACGGGATTAGCGTGGCTGCGGGGTTCTTGCGTGGATCCTCGGTAAATAGGCCGTCGATATCGGACAGGATAATCAGCAGTTCCGCGTCGACCAGATGGGCCACCTCGGCAGCCAGGGTATCATTGTCGCCTACGCGGATTTCATCCACGGCGACCGTATCGTTTTCATTGATGATGGGGATCACGCCGAACCCGATCAGCGCAGTCAGGGTGTGGCGCGCATTGAGAAACCGCCGTCGATCGGCGAGGTCGTGGTGCGTGAGCAGAATTTGCGCCACCTTGACGTCGACCCGCTCAAACGATTTTTCGTAGGCCCACATGAGCCGGCTCTGGCCGACCGCCGCAGCTGCCTGCTTCACGGGGAGGCTTTTGGGGTATTCCTTCAGGCCTAATTTCTTGATGCCGGAAACGATCGCGCCGGAAGAGACGATCAAAACTTCACGCCCGCTGGACCGGAGTGCCGCGATTTCATCCGCGAGCCGATCGATCTGTTCCGGACGCAGCCCTGTATCTCGGGACGCGACGAGGCTGCTCCCGATTTTGATAACGATGCGGGTGGCCTGTTTTAGGAGTTTGTCTCGCATGGTGCGGCTCGAAGCTGCGCCACCTGTTGCCCAACATAGGTGACGAGTTCCGTGAGTCCTTCTCTCGTGGCGGCAGAGATTGGGAGGCACGTATAACGATGACGGGTACAGTACTTCTGCAACTCGCGCAGGCGCGCCTTGTCTCCAGCCACATCGATTTTTGTCGCGACCACCGCGAAGGGGCGTGTGGTGATCGGCTCATCGTAGGCAGCCAATTCCTGACGCATGATCTCGAAGCTCTTGACGGGCTCCTCGGGAGCCCATTCCGACACATCGATCATGTGCAGCAAAAATGATGTGCGTTCGATATGTCGAAGAAATTGGAACCCCAGTCCCTTTCCTTCATGGGCGCCTTCGATGATTCCTGGAATGTCAGCGACGGCAAAACTTTCTTTTTCTCCCCAGCGAACGATCCCTAGGTTCGGGGTCAGCGTGGTGAAGGGATAATCGGCGATCTTCGGCCGTGCTGCTGAGATTGCGGCGATGAGCGTCGATTTTCCGGCATTGGGAAAACCCACGAGCCCGACGTCCGCCAACAGTTTCAGCTCGAGTCTGAGCGACCGTTCTTCGCTTTCCGTGCCTGTTTCAAATTCCGTGGGTGTGCGGTTGGTCGACGTGGCGAAATGGCTATTCCCTCGTCCTCCTCGTCCTCCATGCGCTCCTACAAACCGTTGCCCAGGGGTGACGAGGTCTGCCAACAGTTCTCCAGTTTGATCATCGAAGATGACGGTGCCGACTGGAAGGGCGACCACCACATCCTCTCCGGTTCTCCCGGAGCAATTGGCGGCGCCACCCTGGCGACCGACTTCTGCTTCGTAGTGTTTTTGGTACCGGAGGTCGAGGAGCGTGGTCATGCGAGGCGACGCTTCAAACACGACATCGCCACCGTGGCCGCCATCGCCACCATCCGGCCCGCCGCGCGGCACAAATTTTTCGCGCCGAAAACTGCAGGCACCATCGCCGCCGCGGCCGGCTGCGATATGGATACGGACTTCATCGACAAACATCGGTGCACCGTTTCAGCATGATAGCTGTGTAGACATGACCTGTGAGGAACATCCCGCCGCACCTCTGCTCATGCCGGGAGTCCTCGCGGTAACGACACTGTAACGAGAAAATAAGGAAAGATGCGCTATGAAACTGAAGGCGCGGAGTACACACTGACCTTCTGTCGCCCGCGGCCGCGTTCGAACTTCACGATCCCCGTGATGCGGGCGAAGAGGGTGTGGTCTTTACCCAAGCCCACGTTGAAACCGGGAAAGAACTTCGTCCCTCGCTGACGGATCAAAATTGATCCGGCCTTCACCGTCTCTCCGCCGTAGGCCTTGACCCCAAGATATTGCGGATTGCTATCGCGCCCGTTTCTAGTTGATCCGCCGCCTTTATTTGTTGCCATGACTGATCCTCGTTAGGCCGTTTCGATACCGGTAATGCGCAATTTGGTAAAGCCCTGTCGATGGCCATTGGTCCGCCGATAGTTTTTGCGCCGTTGTTTCTTGAAGATGGTAATGGAGCGGGTTCGGCCCTGGTCGATTATCTCGGCTTTGACGGTAGCCCCTTTGACCAACGGTTGCCCTACTGCTATTCCTGTGTCGCCGTGAACTAGCCGAACCTGGCTGAGTTCGATCGTCCCCCCGACTTCGCCAGGAAGGGACTCCACTTGGACCAATGATCCAGTTTCAACTCGATACTGCTTGCCGCCTGTCTCAATGATAGCGTACATAAGCCCTCATCTCCATTAGAGAAGTTGAGTGTGTAACATAGGGATTTGAGGCCTGTCAAGGTAAAGGCGTGCTCTTCTCTGAAATTTCACCCCTGACGGGGGTCTTTTCGCAAGCTTTGCCCCCTCCTTGGGGTTAGCCTGTTCGTGGGCTATCCTGCTTCCGGCTTCTTGGCGTATGCTGGTATTTCATTGTTGAGCCATTTCATGGATTGGAGACAGTAATGGCCGTATTACCGAAACCACGGGCCACTCGATTTGTGCTACGTCCCTATCGTCGCATACCCACTTGGCTCGTTCTCTATTATCTCAGTGGGAAATGCGTCGGGAAAGGTATGGTGACCAATCTGTCTCAATCGGGGATGCGTGCACAAGGTGACCATGCGGTTGAGCCAGGCCTCGATCTGGCACTGCGCGTCACATTTGCGGACGATGGCCCGCCGATAGAGATTGAACGAGCGACGGTTCAGTGGGTGAATGGGTGTGATTTTGGGTTGGATCTTGTTCGCATCAGTCCGTTAGCTGCAAAGCACATTGCCAGTTTACTGAGCGGGCAGATTCGTGCCCCTCAGATGCCCGCCTGAAAGACTTGCGCCTTGGTTCATGCTTGCCTGCTGGCTATGCCACGTCCGTCGTTTGCTTGACGCTTCTTCCAGCCCGCTGCTATATTCCGGTTTTGGCAATCCATAGTTCACTCGTTCGTCCTCGTTGTCTATGCTTGAGCCACAAGGAAAAATTTGGATGGACGGATCGTTCGTCAATTGGGCGGATGCACAGGTCCACGTGATGACCCATTCACTCCATTATGGACTGGCTGCGTTCGAAGGAATTCGCTGTTACAAGGGGAAGTCCGGCTCCGCAATTTTCCGGTTGCAGGAACATGTTGATCGGCTGTTCGACTCCACCCATATCGCTATGATGCAGATGCCTTTCGACAAGAAGCAGGTCGCAGAGGCCATTGTAGAGACAGTCAAGGTGAATAAGCTGGAGGCCTGCTACATTCGTCCGCTCGTCTATATCGGGCATGGAGCGATGGGGGTCTATCCCGGTGACAATCCAATCAAGCTGGCTATCGCGGCCTGGACTTGGGGTACCTATCTCGGGGACGATGCGCTCGTGAATGGGATGCGGGCCCGCGTGTCATCGTACACGCGTCATCACGTCAATGTTTCGATGACGAGAGGCAAGATTTCCGGCTACTACGTGAACTCGATTCTCGCGAAGCGGGAAGCAAAAGCGGATGGGTACGATGAAGCCATTTTGCTCGATACCGAAGGGTATGTGTCCGAGGGGACGGGGGAGAACATTTTCATTGTGCGTAAAGGGCAAATTAAGACCACGCCGCTCACCTCGATCCTTGATGGCATCACCAGACGTTCCGTCATCGATTTGGCGCGGGAGCAGCGTATCTCCGTGGTGGAGGAGCGCTTTACGCGCGATGACATGTATATTGCGGACGAAGTGTTCGTGACCGGGACCGCTGCCGAGCTGACGCCTGTGCGGGAGATCGACAACCGCCGTATTGGAACCGGCGCGCCAGGTCCGATTACTCAATCTCTGCAGAAGACCTTCTTTTCCATCGTGCGTGGGGAGGATCCTTCCCACGAGGCATGGCTCACTCGTCTGTAGCAGGACACGGAACAGTTTCTGTTCTCTCCCTCGTATCTCCCACTAGGTCCTCCCAAGGCATTATTGCTCTGGCAACAAGTTAAGAAGACATGACGCGGATCTCGCCATTCGAGCGAGATTCGCGCGAAGACCGGGACAGGTTGATCTGGTTCATCTCGTTGGTCTTGTTCAACCAAACACACCCAATACCGGTCTTCTGATGCTGGCGGACTTTTTTAGCGTTTTGCTAGTGTCCGCTTGAGGAGGAGTCGCTTGGAGTGTGGCTCTCGGTGGTTGGGGCTGCCGGTGTTGTGGCCGGGGATTCGGGAGCGGTCTGAGAGGTCTCTTTCTTTTTGAGATCAATGACTGTGGAAGAAAACGTCCGTTCTTTCGCGAGAATGGCCAGGCTGAGCGAGGTCACCATAAAGACGGCCGCGACGACGACCGTGAATTTACTCAGGAAGTTGGCGGGGCCTCGGCTACCGAAGACGGTCTGACTGGAGCCTCCGAATGACGCGCCGATCTCGGCGCCTTTCCCCGATTGTAAAAGGATCGCGCCGACCATGAGAAAACAGATCAGCACATGAATGACGATGAGAAGAGTATACATGCCACTCCGATCAGTTAGGCCCGCTGCTTCTGAGCAATGAGGACAATTGTAGCAAACGAATCGGGATTGAGACAAGCCCCACCCACCAAAGCCCCGTCGATCGCATCCGAGGCGAGGAGCGACTCGATGTTTTTGGGCGTAACGCTTCCACCGTATAAAATTCTAATAGCCGAAGCTGTTGTGCTATCCCAGCTGGTCTCCATAAACAAGCGGATCGAGCGATGCACAGTCACGGCCTGCTCTGTAGTGGCAGCTCGTCCCGTGCCGATGGCCCAGACCGGTTCATAGGCGATCGTGACGGTTGCAAGATCCTGTGTGGTCAATCCTGCCAGGCTGCCGCTGAGTTGAGCGGTGACGATCGATTCCGTTCGGCCTGCCTCACGTTCCGCCAGCGATTCTCCTACGCACAGAATTGGAGAGAGCCCGTGTCTCAGCGTTGCCAAGACTTTCTTCTGAGTGCTCTCATCTCGTTCGCCGAAGAGCGTGCGACGTTCAGAATGGCCGACGATCACATAACGGCAGCCTAGTTCGCGCAACATCGGAGCAGACACTTCTCCGGTGAAGGCCCCGTGCGTGTCCCAATGGACATTTTGTGCGCCAAGGTTGATCCAGGAGGAGAGGCCCAAGGCGTTGTGGGCCGATTCGAGGGCTGTAAAAGGCGGCGCAAGGACCACGTCGGCGTGAGGCGATGCAGACACTCGTTCGCGGAAGTCGCGAATGAAGGTCACGGCCTCTGCGGCCGTCTTGTTCATCTTCCAGTTACCGACGATGAGGGGTCTGCGCACGAGTGTCTCAATAGTAATAGAAGGTGTGAACTCAGTGGGCTGTTCGGCGACGAAGCGATTACTAGATTCGATTCGGGAGGGCGGCCAAGCCCGGGAGTTGTTTGCCTTCCAGCAATGCCAGCGCCGCGCCGCCGCCGGTTGAGATGAACGACATATTCTCCGATTCGCCGGCTCGATGCACAGCCAGAGCCGTTTCACCGCCGCCGACGATTGTGAGGGCATAGGCATCGGCAATCGCGTGGGCCATCGCGAGGGTGCCTCGGGCGTAGGCATCGATTTCAAAGACACCCATCGGTCCGTTCCACAGAATTGTCTTCGCGTTCTGGACGGCTTCGTTGAAGAGCTTGACGGAGGCCGGTCCAATGTCGAGGGCGTACCACCCTTTTGGAATCTCCTGGACCGGGACGATCTTCGACTCCGCCCCAGGCTCTCGGCTGGCCGCGACGACACAATCGACCGGCAGATAGAATTTCACGCCGCGGGAAAGGGCATGGTCCTCGATGCCTTTGGCAAAGTCCAACATGTCGTTTTCGACCAGGGAGTTGCCGATCTCCATTCCCTTCGCTTTTAAGAAGGTAAAGGCCATGCCTCCGCCGATAATGACTTTGTCGACGCGCTTGCCAAGATTTTCGATGACGCCGATCTTCCCCGACACTTTCGCTCCGCCGAGAACGGCGACAAACGGGCGAACGGGGTTTTCGACCGCTCCCTCGAGGTATTCGATTTCTTTCTTGAGGAGGAAACCGGCGGCCGAGGCGTGAATGAATTTGGCGATGCCGACGGTGGAGGCATGAGCCCGGTGTGCGGCACCGAACGCATCGTTGATATAGACATCGCCGAGGGCCGCCAGCGCTTTCGAGAAGGTGTCGTCGTTGTCCTCTTCCCCTTGATGGAATCGGAGGTTTTCAAGGAGGAGGACGTCGCCAGGCTTCATCTTGGCGACAAGCGCTTCCACGGCTGGGCCGATGCAATCGGGTGCAAACAGAATGTCTTTGCCCATGAGCCGTCCCAGGCGTTTTGCCACCGGGGCTAGACTGTACTTGGGGTTGAACTTTCCGTTCGGTCGGCCCAGGTGCGAACAGAGGATCACCTTGGCGCCGTCGTCGATGGCTCGATTGATAGTCGGGAGCGTCGAGCGAATGCGGGTGTCGTCGGTGATTTGGTGCTCATCGTCCAAGGGGACGTTGAAGTCGGCCCGGATGATGACGCGCTTGTCTCGCAGTACGACGTCGTCAATCGTTTGTTTGCGCAGTTTCATCGCGGCTCCGTCAGGTCGGTTCTTGCAGGAATGGGGGTTAGGGTGAAACAGACTCGAACTGCGGCAGGCATCGTATTGCTTTGCTCCGCTCAGCGCTCTGTTGCTCTTGCTGCAATCACCTTGATCAGATCTCGAACCCGGCATGAGTAGCCCCATTCGTTGTCATACCAGGCCGTCACCTTGACGAGCCGTTTGTCGATGACCATCGTGAGAGGGGAATCGAATGTGGCTGAATGAGGGTCGCCCTTCTGGTCGATCGAAACGATTGGGTCTTCAGAATAGAATAGAATGTCTTTCATTGGGCCGTTCGCCGCTTTCCGGAAGGCAGCATTAACGGAGGCGAGATCGCAGTCCTTTTCGGTTTCAACGGTCAGATCCACCAGCGAGACGTTCGGCGTCGGCACGCGGATGGCGAGGCCGTCGATTTTTCCCTTGAGCTGTGGCAGCACCAAATGCAGCGCTTTTGCTGCGCCGGTGCTGGTTGGAATCATCGACATGCCTGCCGCGCGCCCACGTCGCAGATCTTTATGGGGCAGATCGAGTAACTGCTGGTCGTTGGTGTAGGAATGGATCGTGGTCATGACGCCGTGCTTGATGCCGAAATTATCCAACAGAACTTTTGCCACGGGAGCCAGGCAATTGGTCGTGCAGGACGCGTTGGAGATGATGTGGTGCGTTTTGGGATTGTAGGCCTCGTCGTTGACGCCTAGTACGATGGTGACATCCGGATCCTTCGCCGGCGCGGAAATAATGACGTGCTTGGCCCCGGCAGAGAGGTGCTTCGCTGCGCCTTCGCGGTCAGTAAAGCGGCCAGTCGATTCGATGACGATGTCCACATTCAGATCCTTCCAGGGAAGCTCTTTGGGGTCCTTCATCGCAAGCACCTTAATGGGCTTGCCGTTGATGAAGATCTGGTCGCCTTTGGCCTCGACACTTCCCTGTAACGTCCCGTGTACCGAGTCGTATTTCAAAAGATAGGCGAGCGTCTTCGCATCTGTGAGGTCATTAATTGCGACAAAGTGCAAGTCAGGATCACCGAGTGATGCCCGCAGAACGTTCCGTCCGATCCGCCCAAATCCGTTGATACCGATCCGAATAGCCATGATGAGTGATCCTTCACGAAAAAACCGGCTAAATATGCCGGCCAGAATAAGGCCGATAGTATCGACGCCCCTGGGCCTTGTCAAGACATACAAAGGCGGTAACCCTGCGCTGGATCACAGAAGATTCACCGCCGTTTGAACCAGATACTGACAGAGCTTCTGCGAGGTCTGCGGACCTGTGCCTTGCGTCTCTGTCGCTGGGTTCGTTAGAGTTCGGCGACCCTAGCGGAAGATACTCCCCTTTGAGGTAGCAGTGAATCTCTTTGAACAGACCACGAGGGTGTTGGAGTGGCCCAGACTGCTCGAAGCCCTTGCCGGGCACGCTCGATCGACGATGGGGGCGGCGCGCTGTCGTGCCCTCGAATTGGCGACCAGCCTCCACGATGCGCAACGGCGTCAACAGGAAACGACGGAGATGGGACAGCTACAGGCATCCGGCGAAGCCCTGCCGACCTTGGCATTTCCTGATATTCGAGACCCGCTCGCCCGGGCGAAGAAAGGGGCGGCGTTGGAGGTCCAGGAACTTCGAGATTGCGCGATGGTGCTGGAGTTGCTGGAGGAGAGTAGCCGTGTTGTGGGGCGGCATCAACCAGACGCTCCCGCGCTGGCATCCGCCGCACACCCCCTGCAATCGGTCGGGGAACTGCGACCAGTGAAAGCAGCGCTGGATGCGGCGATCCACCTCGATGGCTCGATCAAAGAGTCGGCGACGCCGGAGTTGAGGCGCTTGACCCATCAGGCTCATGCGCTCAAACAGAAGATGCGGCATGATGTAGATCAGATCCTGCACTCGCGTCGTTACGAGGATGTCCTGCAGGAACAGTATTTCGCCCAGCGAGAAGGCCGGTATGTCATTCCGGTGAAAGCCGACATGCGGGGACGGGTGCCGGGGATCGTCCATGACGTCTCGGCC
Source organism: Nitrospira sp. (assembly GCA_043745235.1). Taxonomy (GTDB): domain Bacteria; phylum Nitrospirota; class Nitrospiria; order Nitrospirales; family Nitrospiraceae; genus Palsa-1315. Next base: position 54,030 of record JAYTTD010000111.1, read on the forward strand.
AGTGGGGCGACGGTGTTCCTTGAACCGCGCGAGCTGGTCGAACTGAACAATTCGATCAAAGTGGCTGATCTTGAGATCGAACGGGAAGTGCGGCGCATCCTTCGCGAGTTGTCCGCCCTCGTCGCCGCACAATCCGAGTTCGTGCTGGCGGGGCTTGATGCGCTGGCCGTGCTTGACGGTATTGCGGCGCGGGCATCGTTCGGTCGCCAACTGAAGGCGCATCCTGTCGGGCTCAATGCAGAAGGGCGTGTACGTCTGCTGCGTGCCAGGCATCCATTGCTTGTGTTGTCGAAAGAGCAGGTGGTCGCCAACGATATTTTCTTGGATGAATCGATCCACGTGCTTGTCATTTCCGGTCCCAATACGGGCGGGAAGACCGTGACCCTCAAGATCGTTGGGCTCTTTGCTTTGATGGTCCGGGCCGGATTGCATTTACCCTGTGACGCGGAATCCGACATGGCGATTTTTCCCGACGTCTATGCCGATATCGGCGATGCCCAAGACCTGGCCCGCGATCTGTCCAGCTTTTCTGCGCACATGACCCAGATGATCCAATTGCTGGATGAAACCGACCGTCAACGCAGAAGTGACATGAATGCCGTCTCACGGCAATGGTTGGTCCTCCTCGATGAACCGGTGACCTCGACCGATCCGGTAGAAGGCGCGGCCCTCGCCGAAGCGTTGCTCTGTCGGTTGGCCACGCTAGGGATGAAAGTCGTCGCGACCACGCACTACGGGTCACTGAAGGCCTTGGCTCACACGATGCCCGGCTTTGCAAATGCCGCGGTCGAATTTGACGTGGCGACGCTCTCGCCGACCTATCGGCTCTTCATGGGGGTGCCCGGTGGGTCGTCTGCGCTAGAGATTGCCGGTCGGTTAGGGATGGACCGGGCCTTGCTGGATGACGCGCGGCAGAAGCTGCATAAAGATGAGCGCGTCATGGAAACGATGTTGCACGATCTGCAAGCCACCCAGCGCCAGTTGGCCGACGACCTGGCCCGGGCTGTTGAAGCCAGGCGTGAGGCGGAACAGGCCGAACAACGAGCGAAGGCACAGCTGGCTCATCTTGAAGAGAACGAACGTGAAGCGCAGAAGGGCTTCAAGCGAAAACTCAGTGAGCAGTTCAGTCGCGCGCGGGCTGAAGTGCAAGCCGCGGTCGATACCGTCAAGGGCGAACAGAAGCTGATTAAAGCCAAAGCGGCGAAGCAACGATTGTTCGAGCTTGAGGCGCAGACGAAAGCCGAATTGGCCCCGGCCGGCGCACCGATTCCGCTTGCACAGTTGGGGGTGGGGGATCAGGTCGAGATCAGCGGGCTTGGCATGACCGGCACACTTCTGGAGATCCCGCAGGGGAAGAAACGCGTGAGGGTGAAGGTGGGAGAGGGAGAAGTGCTGGCCACCGTGGCGAATCTCGTGGGTCTCGCCCGAGAGTGCACAGCATCGTCGAAGCCGGCGCCATCATCATCGAGTCCTCGCCGGGTCTCGTCGGGCGGCGGGCTGGGTCTTGATGAACAGACGGTCGTGGATGTTCGAGGGAAGGCGGCGGACGAGGCGTTGGACGACGTGGTTGCGGCGCTGGATCGTGCGACGTTGGCAGGCGTACCGTTTCTGCGCATCATTCATGGCCATGGCACGGGGAAACTCAAAGCGTCATTGCGAGACTATTTGAAAGACTCGCCCTATGTGTCGGAGTTCCGTGCGGGAGATCGGGCAGAAGGCGGAGATGGCGTTACCGTGGCTCGCCTTCGGTGATAGCGGACTTCGTGGGGGATGAGTCGGTGAGGGCATCCAAGGCTTCCGGTACCGATTGCACCGGTGATATCTGGATCGAAATCGGAAGGTTCCCTGTCTGCTCGGCAGCAGGCGTCTGCTTGGAGACTACCACCCGGCGGAGTTTCGCCGCCCTTGCCGCCTGCACTTTTAACGGGACAGATCCGACCGGACCGATCTCACCCTCCGGAGTCACTGTTCCCGTGAGCACATAACCGGTCGGCACCGTCTTGCCTTGCGCCATGGCTGCGACGCTGAGGCTCACCATTGCCGACATACTGTCCCCGTAGATCGTCATGCCTGCATAGGGGACGGAGAGTTCGACTGTCCAGGAGTCGGTGGAGATTCCCAGGGATTGCGCGCTCCGTCTAATTGCCTGTTCGATTGACGTCTGAGCCATGCGCGAGAATTGGCCGGGTGTCGTGCGGAAGTGCAGCATCAGGCCCGTTTGGTCTTGCCGCTCGTCGAACGAAACCATCAGATAGGAGACCGTGCCGTTCTGGTTCTGGCCGGTGGTCACGCCCAAGATGGGAATCAATTGCTCCCGCGGGGCGGCGCATACTTGTCCTTCAAAGATGAAGAGCGCGAGCAAGAATGTGGTGAGGCAGGCGCGCGTCTGTGTCGATGGCGACCAACGGAGCATGGAGCCCTCGTGCGTGAGTGATCCTGCGAATGGACGTGTGTGCTATCGGTCATGTAGGGGCAGCCTTGAGAGGTCGCAGGCGCGGCGCGCGAGGATGAGCGAGAGCGGATACGGACAGACAGTATTCGACAGAAAGAAGCGAGGATCGTCGTATCCACCGCAAGTCTTCGTTAGGTTCTGTTCGTGACGGTTGGAGACGGGCAGCCTGGTCGTCTTCCTGCTCGCGGAACGCGCACGCTCAGAAGGTGCTCGTTCGACGCGCGCATTCGAGGATCGATCAGGCTACCCCGGTGAGGGATGTATGGGGCTGGGAGGGTGCGTGCAGTGAAGGCTAGTCTGGCCGACTCATTTGGGGGAGAGGAGGAATGGAGAAGTTCGGCGGTTCAATCGGAGGAGTCGCTCTTTGAAAATTCAACGGGCTTCAGTATAACCTCAGCTAGGGTCAACGGTACGAGGGACAACCGATGAACGCGTTGCCATTGATTATCTTCAGGGTGATGATTTCCCTTTCGGTAGTTCTGTTGGTTGTCGGTATCTTTAAGCCTGAGTGGTTACGCTTCCGGCAAAAACAGCCCGGTCGTTTAGCTATTATTGCCGTAGCAATAGGCCTACTGATGATCGGTTTTGTCGGCGCTGGTGCAATCCAATATGCCGGAAAGAATAATGCTGAAGCCGTTGATCGCGGCAAAATGCTTAGTGAGGCTGCGTATACAGTCGACAGTAATATGCTTCGCTGCGAGCCAGGAACAAAGCCAGGTGGTGCAGGCCCTAGCAATGACGAAAAGACCTCGGCGGGTATTCGCTATATGGTCAAAACGCCAGCGAACTACGATTCCAGCGTTGCCCATCCGTTACTCATGATCTACGCCCCAGGGGGAAGAACTCGATATGAGTCAGAAGACTATATGCATCTCACGCAAGAAGGAACCGTGGCAGGTTTTGTTGTGGCGTATGCCGATCACCGAAGAATGACTTCTAAAGCTATTGAAGAGCTTGCTGAAATACCAGGACTGATCGAAAAGAAATGGTGTATCGACAAGAAACGGATTTTTCTCACCGGCCACTCCGATGGCGGGACAATTGCCATGGGCATCGCGTTTATCACAGACACCAAACATATTCCAGCGGCGATTGCTCCCAGTGCGGCAGGCATCAGGGGTGAAGACTTGGAAGAACAGAGTTGTCCGAACCCGCTTCCCGTGATGGTCATGCACAGTAACCATGACAGCCTTTTCCCAGGGTATGGTAAAGAGGCCATACAGTGGTGGGCGGCCTGTAACGGCTGCGAAGCCACCCTCCCTGTTAAAGACGCGGACGGTTGTGTTACGTATAAGGGCTGTAAGAACAAGGTTGCCACACGCTATTGTGAAGGCACGGGGTCGCATACCACATGGCCCGGGAGCAACAAGGCGATCATCGAATTTTTCAGGGGCAGCCAAGACCTCCGTTGAAATGTTCTGAACGGCTCTAGGAAGTTACTCCTCATGGCTGGCTCGATCAGGCTTTTGCCATTGGGTAGATGTGTTACGGCGATATGCCTAATTTTTAGGGTGTATCCCATGATCGACGCCATGCGCTGAACCGCGCAGGGGTAACTTGGAGGGATACTATGAATAATCTGTGGCGTGTGACCGTTTCGCCCCGCGTTGGACGGGGTGTTCTAATCGTATTCTGTTTGCTTGCCGGTACCGGCTGCGCACAGCCTGTTGAGACGATCGATATGACATCTTTCGATCCCTCGCAGGATCAGATGGCCACTGCTGGCTACTATCGGGGCCAGGCGATGGACTTGCGGGAGAAGGCTGCCGCGCTTGTCGAGAGCGCCGTCCGGTATGAGCGTCTCTTCGGCCCTCAGTCGGACTGGGTCAGTGGAGCCCGGCAGCTCTCGCAGTACTATGCCGCAGCGGCTCAAGAGCTGGAACGTCGGGCTGAAGCCCATGCGGAGGTCGCTCGAACGGGACGGCAGCGGCGCCAGTGATCGCCGAGAGGTTGCAGCAATAAGAAGAAGGCCTACAACTACAAGAGGAGGATCTATGAACCGCCCAACTTTTTCTCGCGCGACCGTGCTGGTGATTCCTATTCTGTTGTTGATGTACGGGTGTGGGACGACCGTCGACGTCGGGAAGCGTGGCCTTCGGTGGTATCCCTTGACCGCGGGCTTGACGAAGGAGCCGCTCAAAGAAGGGTTCTATTGGCGTGCGCCGTGGAATGACGTGTTCGAGTACGACATCCGGTATCAAAGTTTTACAGAAAAGGTCGATGCCTTGACCGCCGACGATCTCTCAGTGACCTTGCATGCTGCGATCACCATGCGTCCGATTGGAGAGGAAGTGTACTTCCTCGCT
>JAYTTD010000112.1:0-19969 GCA_043745235.1 Nitrospira sp.
TGGCGATGCCTTTCTTGGCATACTCCGCCTTGTCCTGCATCATCTGCTCGGGCGAGACGTAATAGGGCATCGGCATGCTTAATTCTCCTTGGAACGACGGGTCGCGATCAGCCCGTCATAGATGCCACGGATCTGCTGGTCGGACACATCGATAATGCCGGTCGCATTCACAATCTTCGCAGTGGGGTAAATGCCCCGTACCAGATCCGGCCCTCCGGTCCCGACATCATCGTCAGCCGCATTGTACAGAGCCAGCAGGGCCAACTTCAGCGCGTCCGGTTCAGCCAGGCCTTTGAGGAAATGCTCCCGCATCGCATTGCGCGCATCTTTCCCGCCTGACCCTATCGCATGGTAATCCGACTCTTCGTACCGGCCACCCGCGAGATCGTACTTGAAGATGCGGCCTTCCGCGCGCTTCAGATCGTAGCCGACATAGAGCGGCATGACGACCAGCCCTTGAAAGACCATCGGCAAATTGGCCTTGACCATTTGTCCGAGCTTGTTGGCCTTCCCCTCACAGGATAGTTGCACACCTTCTAACTTTTCGTAATGCTCCAGCTCGACTTGGAACAGCTTGGCCATTTCGATGCAGGGGCCAGCCGCGCCGGCGATCGCCATCGCGGAATACTTGTCGATCTTGAAGACTTTCTCGATCCGACGCTCGGCGATTTGAAATCCTTCCGTCGCGCGACGATCTCCGGCAATCACCACACCCTGTTGATATTTGATCGCCAATACCGTGGTGGCCTGAGGAACACTCATCGAGCCGGCTCCGCGCATCGGCTCGGCCGCGGCCTGGGCCTGTAGGAATCCACTCCGTCCGGTCGGAGTCAGCGCAGGGTGCTGTTGCGTCAAAAAGTCGAAGAAACTCGGGTCGTCGTAGTTAGGGAGAAATGGCAGTTTCATAGTGTGAATCGCGAGGAGTCCTTACTCATCAAGCTTTGAGCTTTTCCAGTAATGCGTCGACGGTCTCGACCTGATCGAGGAGGTCGCTCGTCAGGGAGGCCGTCCCTCTGAGCGGGTCCATCAATGGCACCCGTTTAACCTGGTTGTTGCCGACGTCGAAGAGCACCGAGGTCCAGCTGACCCCGTAGAGCGACTTCGCAAACTTGCTGACACATCGTCCACGAAAATAGGCGCGCGTCCCAGGAGGCGGGGTGAACTCCGCTCGCGCGATCTCGACTTCCTGCACGATTCGCTCGATCAAGTGGCTGCGTTCGAGCGTAAAGTAGAGGCCCTTGTCAGGACGGACATCGTGATACTGAAGATCCATCAGACGTATCCGTGAGTCGTCCCACCCACAGCCCTTTCGCTCCATATAGGATTCCATCATCTGGCGCTTCGCCACCCAATCCAACTCACGCACCAAGAGCCGCGGATCCTGCTCCAACTTATCCAACACCTCTTCCCAGCGGACAAGAATATCTTTCGTGACTTGGGAGAGATCGTGACAGGCATAGTATCCCATGGCGGCCTTCAAATAGGCTCGTTGAATCGCCGCCGCCGTCGTCGAGCGGCCCCCCGTCAGTCTGAGCGTCTCCTTCATGCTCAGATCGCGGGACACCTGCTTGATACTTTTCACCGGATCGTCCAACTCAAACTGCGGCAGATCCGCCCCAGCGTCCAGAAGGTCCAAGACAATAGACAACGTACCGACCTTGAGGTAGGTCGAAAGCTCCGCCATGTTGGCATCGCCGACGATCACGTGCAATCGCCGATACTTGCCATACTCCGCATGCGGCTCATCGCGTGAATTGACGATGGGGCGCCTGACCATCGTATTGAGATCGACCAGGCACTCGAAGAAATCAGCGCGCTGCGAGATTTGATAATCCGCCGGGCTTGTCTGATTCTCTACGCCGACCTTCCCTGCCCCGGCAAAAATTGGACGCGTCACAAAAAACGGCGCCACGACCTTCACAATACGCTCGAAGGGAACTGCGCGAGACAGTAAATAGCTTTCGTGATAGCCGTAGCTGTTCCCCTTGCCATCCGAGTTGTTCTTATACAGCGCACAATAATCCCGTCCAGTGGCGCGCGCCATCTGTGCAAGGCACTGGGCAAGGATTCGCTCGCCGGCTCGTTCGAACGCCACGATCTCTCGCGGGTTGGTGCACTCAGGCGTGGAGTATTCAGGATGGGCGCCGTCGACATACAGACGGCCCCCGTTGGCCAGCACTTTATTCAGCTGACGATTATACTCGGGATTTGGACGCTCCCGCTCCCCTTCCACCTCGAATCCGCGCGCATCGAGCAGCGGGTTTTCATTTTCATAGTCCCAGACGGCCAGTGGGGCCGGCAGGCCAGGGTAGTGCCCGATGACGGCTATGGAATTGGAGACGGGGTCTGCGGCGGCAGGATCGCGTGACGCGATGCCAAACTCTGTTTCTGTTCCCAACACGCGGGGAGTCGGCGGCGAGGTAGATTCCTGCATGGGTGTGACGTCTTAGAGATAGTGCCCTGTCGTAACGGTTTCGATCTGACGCGAGTCGTCCGGGCCTCCGCTGATCGTCCGAAGATGCACGATCTTTTCGCCTTTTTTACCGGAGATCTTCGCCCAGTCGTCAGGATTGGTTGTATTGGGGAGGTCTTCGTGTTCCTTAAACTCCTCCCGAATGGCGCGGATCAAGTCCTCGGACCGAAGACCTCGACCTTCCTTCGCGATCGCCCGCTTGACGGCAAACTTTTTCGCGCGCGACACGATGCCTTCGATCAACGCACCGCTTGCGAAATCCTTGAAGTAGAGCACTTCCTTTTCACCGTTCGCGTAGGTGACCTCGATGAACTTATTCTCTTCCGATGACGCATACATCGCCCCGACCGTCAGATCGGCCATCTGTTCGACCAAGGCCTTGGCGTCTCCGCCATGGCGTGTCAAATCTTCCTCGGAAAACGGCAGGTCGATAGTCAGGTACTTCGAGAAAATATCCTTGGCCGCCACCGCATCGGGACGACCCACCTTGACCTTCACATCCAACCGCCCGGCGCGGAGAACAGCCGGATCAATGAGATCCTGGCGATTACTAGCTCCAATCACGATCACATTGCGGAGTCGTTCCATGCCGTCGATTTCCGAGAGAAACTGCGGGACGATCGTCGATTCGATATCGGAGGAGATCCCGGTGCCTCGCGTTCTGAAAAGCGCGTCCATTTCGTCGAAGAACACGATGACGGGATTACCGTCCGCCGCCCGCTCTTTCGCTTTCTTGAAGACTTCGCGGACTTGGCGCTCAGACTCACCGACATACTTGTTGAGCAACTCCGGGCCCTTCACATGCAGGAAGTAACTCCGCACTTCTTTGCCGGTGAGATGCCCGAGCTTCTTCGCGATCGAGTTCGCAACGGCCTTGGCAATCAAGGTTTTCCCGCATCCCGGCGGTCCATAGAGCAACACCCCCTTGGGTGCGCTCAACTTGTACTCTAAAAACAGGGCCGGATGAAGGAACGGCAGCTCCACCGCATCGCGAACTTGCTCTAACTCGTGCTGCAACCCGCCAATATGCTCATAGTCGACATCGGGCACTTCTTCCAACACCAACTCTTCCGCCTCGGATCTTGGTAACTTTTCGACCACGTAGCCGGAGCGAGGGTCGTAGAGCAGATGGTCGCCGACGCTCAATCGTTCAGCCAGCAGCGGATCACCCAGTTCTGCAACCTTTTCTTCGTCGAAATGCAGCGTCACCAGAGCACGATTGCCTTCCAGCACGTCCTTAAGCCGCACAACTTCACCCTGGATATCGAATCCCTTGACCTCAATCACGTTCAATGCTTCGTTCAGAACCACTTCCTGCCCTTTACGCATCGCACTCCCATCGATTGACGGGTGCATGCTGACTTTCATCTTTCGTCCGGACACATAGACGTTTCCAGTTCCGTCGGAATTGAGACTGGAAAAGATGGCGTAGGCGGAGGGAGGTGCGGTCAGTTTCTCAACCTCAGCGCGCAACACCTCAATCTGCGTCTTCGCGTCCTGGAGAGTCGTAACAAGCTTTTCGTTCTGTTTGGTGGCTTGGTCGAGCTGGTAGCGGGATTGATACAGCCGACGGATTTCTTCTTCCATCGATTGGATCTGCACACGAAGCTTTTCAACTTCTCGAACATGTTCGTCGTTGCGTGATGCCACGTCCGCTTCTCCTTCAGTCAACCGCTTCGTGATCTGCGTGACGGAATCTCGGAGAGACCGGAATCGACTCGGACTTTCTTTCTTGCCGTCCATGGCGTCGCTCGAAGAACGCGAAACCCCTTACTGAATCGAGAAGTCCTTGTCTACGCGGATTCTATCATCCGTTTCTGGGGTGGTCAACCGAACGACGGCGTCCTGCAGCACGATGGTCGTGCGCGACCCACATCACGGCACACGCGTCACGGCATCGAGTAACTCGCGCGTCGCCGACTCCACATCGGCTGCGCCGAGAATCGCCGTGATTACTGCCACACCGAATGCCCCGGCATGCCGCATCTCATGCGCACGCGCCGCCGTCACTCCGCCAATCCCGATAATCGGAATACGGATCAGTCGACACGCCTTCTCAAGAGTGTGAATGCCGAGCGGCGGACCGAACATCTGTTTGGATGGTGTCTCATAGATCGGGCCAAGCACGAGGTAGTCTGCCCCTTGGGACTGTGCTAACAGTCCCTCTTCAACCGAATGCACGGAGACACCCAGAAGACATTGCGCTCCCAGCAACTGCCGTGCGACCAAGACAGGCAGACTATTACTGCGCAAATGGACACCAACGCCATCTAGCGCCAACGCGACATCGATCCGATCATTGATGAGGAGCTGGGACCTGCGCGAGGCCGTCACGGCCTGCACCTCACGCGCAAGCGTCATGAGTGCCCTGGCTGAGAGATCGCGCTCACGGAGTTGGATCATCGGTACGGCAGTTGCGAGCACCCGCTGCAGAAGGGGAACCAACGGACGCCCGTTGGTCTGGTGACGATCTGTGACGACAAGAAGACGGCTAGAGAGTGTCGACATCAGCGAGGCACTAAATCAGAAGAGCTGAGTACTGGGTGCTGAGCAGGATGCTCAAAACGGTCGTCCAGCAAGGCCGCAGCGAGCGAAGAGGCGAGGCGTACGCTTCGGTACGTTGAGCCTCTGAGCGATGCGAGAACGCCGCTGGCGGACGTTTTCAGCATCCTGCTAGAGCATACCTTCGATGGGACTACTCGCTGTCGCATACAGTTTTCGCGGGATTCGCCCGGCCTTATAGGCAAGCCGACCGGCATACACCGCATACTTCATCGCCTCGGCCATGGCAATGGGATCTCGAGCCCCGGCAATAGCTGTGTTCATGAGTACGGCATCCGCCCCTAATTCCATCGCAAGGGCAGCATCTGACGCAGTCCCGACGCCAGCGTCAACAATGATTGGCACCTTGACCATTTCCATGATGATCTTTAAATTATACGGATTGCGGATACCGAGTCCCGACCCAATCGGAGCCGCCAACGGCATGACGGCGGGGCACCCGATGTCGACGAGCTTCTGAGCCACGATGGGATCGTCATTCGTATAGGGAAGCACGATAAAGCCTTCTTTGACCAGAATCTTCGCCGCTTCGATCAATCCAGCCGTATCGGGAAAGAGGGTTCTCTCATCACCCAGCACTTCCAGCTTGATTAAATCAGATACGCCGGCGGCTCTCGCCAAACGAGCATAGCGCAAGGCATCTTCCACGTTATAACAGCCCGCCGTGTTGGGAAGAATGGTGTACTTCTTTGGGTCGAGATAATCGAGCAGGTTCTCTTTGGATCGATCGGTAATATTGACGCGCCGCACCGCCACAGTCACCACGTCGGCTCCCGACGCCTCAATGGCTTTTTTAGTTTCAACAAAATCTTTATACTTCCCGGTCCCAACGAATAGCCGAGACGTAAATTCATGGCCGGCAATGATCAAGCGATCATTCTGCATGGATGACACCCCCCCTTTTGCCCTGAGCGTCCACTGGCGCACCGCCGCCAATGAAGCTTAGGACCTCCACTCGATCTCCTTGTTTCAGACTTCGGTGATCGAAGTCCTTGCGATCCATGATTTCCAAATTCAACTCCACCGCCACACGCTCAGTCTTGATGGCAAGTTCACGCAGCAAATCTCCCACGGTGGCATCAGCTCGACAGCTTCGCTGTTCGCCGTTCACCTGAATCTGAATCGACTCGGCCATCGTCATTTATCCTAGGAGAGCAGAATTCAGAATGTCAACCAACTTAGCGGGCCGTCCCCCTTGCCCCCGCATCCCTCATCACGTCACAATAGCACCATCACGGCCTATGATATCTGCCCCACAACACAACCAGCAAGTCGCAGCCATCTTTCGGTCGATCGCTGAACGGTTAGCCACCCAGCGGGCGAACCCCTATCGGGTCAGAGCCTATCGGAAGGCAGCGGATACCATTGAAGCCTTGGAGGAAGACATTGCAGACGTCGCCTCACGGCAGGCGCTGGAAGATATTGAGGGAATCGGCCGGGATCTGGCGAACAAGATTGAAGAGTTTCTCAAAACTGGAACGATCCAGGCCTATGAAGCCTTGAGAACGCCGCTCCCAGAGGCAGTGAAGGCCTGGACACAGCTCCCGGGACTGTCCGAATCGCTCGTGGCGTACCTCTATACCCGCCTGGGCATCACCACATTGTCCGATCTTGAACGGCTGGTACGATCGCACCTACTGCGCACCATACCCGGGTTCTCAGGATCTGAAGAACGGCTGCTGGAGGCGGTTATCGCCTCACAGCAGCAGCCCACCATTATGAAGCGCGAGGAAGCTCCTTAAAGATCTTCCAGGTCTTCAACATCTCGACCGCCTTTTGGAGCTGAACGTCCTGCTCGAGCGAAGAATCACCTGAGACATCAACGGGAGAAGGCTGAGGCACAGTGCCGTTCTTCTGAGTGCCCTCTTCCTGTCCTTTGCCATTCTGAGCCGGCTGATCTTTTCCCGGCACGACCGTAGACTTGGCTTGCTTCGGGTCCGCTTCTTTTTCGCCGGGCTTCGTCTCACCTGCCTTGGCAACAATGGTCGGCGGTTGAGCTTTCACCACAATATCTGGCGTAATACCGGTTGATTGGATTGATCGCCCTTTCGGTGTGTAGTACTTCGCCGTCGTGAGGCGGAGTCCGGACCCATCCCCCAGCGGAAGAATCGTTTGCACCGATCCCTTACCAAACGAGGTTGTACCGACAATCACTGCCCGCCCGTAATCTTGCAATGCACCGGCCACGATCTCAGACGCACTGGCCGATCCTTCATTGACCAGAATAATCATGGGCGAATCGTCCATCTGATCTTTCCCCTTGGAAAGCCACTCGTCCTTCTTGCTTTCACGTCCTTTCGTATAGACCACCAACTTTCCGCCAGGGAGAAATTGCTCGGAGACCTCAACAGCGGAGGTCAGCAGTCCGCCTGGATTGTTGCGGAGATCGAGAATCGTCGATTGGAGCTTCTGGTCTTTGAACTGTTTGAGCACCTTGCCCAAATCCCGCCCCGTCGATTCTTGGAATTGGGTCAGCCGAACGTACCCGATATTGTCCAATACCTTCGACTTCACACTCTCAATCTTGATGGTATCGCGGACCAGCGTAAATTGGAGCGGATCGGGAGTCCCCTCCCGCTGAATCGTCAAATTGACCTTCGAGCCCTTGGGGCCACGCATCTTCTGAACCGCATCCATCAACGTGAGATCTTTGGTCGTCTCGTCGTTCACCTTAATAATAAAATCGCCTGACTTGACCCCAGCTCGGTAGGCCGGCGTACCCTCGATGGGCGCGATCACCGCCAAACGATTCTCCTTCACCCCGATCTGGATGCCCACGCCCCCGAACTCACCCTTCGTTTCAACCTGCATTTCCTTATACATATCCGCGGTCATGTAGGCTGAATGCGGATCGAGCGTTGAGAGCATCCCGCGAATGGCCCCCTGGACGAGATCCTTTACCTTCGTTTCATCGACATAGCTCTTCTGAACTTGGGTCAACACCTCGGAGAATGTCTTCAATTCCTCATAGGTTTCCGTGGCATGCCCGGTCCGCTCCCATCCCTTGCCGAGCAGCACGCCCAAGACCAACGCCACCACCACCATCGGGCCGAACATCCAGAATCGTCGCTGGGGATCCTGTTCCATAATATACAGTCCTTTCCTCTTCCCGTTTCCTAGCGCCTCGCCAACCATTGGAGAGGATCAAGCGGCTCCGCCCCCTGGCGTAACTCAAAGTATAGAGTATTTTCACCCGTCATGCCTGTATCGCCTGTTTCCCCAATCGCTTGCCCGGCCCCCACCTGCGCTCCCACTGTCGCCAGTATCTTCGAAGCATGGGCATACAGCGAAAAGAACCCATTCGCATGATCAAGTATTATAACGAGTCCGTACCCTTTCAGCCAGTCTGCATAGACGACGGACCCCGGCATCACTGCCTGAATGGCACTCCCCTCGACTGTCTTGATTTCGATACCTCTGCGCTGCACATAGGTGTTGAAGGTCGGATGTTTCTGACGGCCGAAGAAGGAGATAATGCTCCCATCAGCAGGCCATGGGAGTGCGCCCTTCACCCCACGAGGAGCGATCCCCCCGGTCGGAGGTCGGACCGCGGCCGCGCGACGGCGCTGCTCCAATTCGCGCAACAGGCTGTCGATGCGCGACGCGGACCGTTCTAATTCTTGGAGGGCATGCTCGTAGGACTCTTTTTCATGAGTGATCTTGGTGAGATAGACCTTCTTTTCTTTCTTGACCGATTTCATCTCAGCCAGCTGCTTCTCGGTACTTTGCTTGTACGACAGCATTCCGACTCGCGCTTCTTCCCGCTGCCGCTCCGCCTGCTCCATACGAGTCATATCGGTTCGGAACGTGCCCATGAGAGCATAATCCCGTTCAGATACGGACGAGAGATACTGGAGCCGGCGCTGGAAATCACCATACGTGTCCGAAGCGAGCAAGGTTTTCCAATATCCAAAACGGCCCTCCATGTACTGCACTCTCAGCCGAGCCAGAATGGCGTCCTGACGCTCTCGCACACTCACACGCAAACCGTCTAGCTGGGTATTGATGACCTCGATCTCTTGGTCTTTCTTTCGTAACTTTCGGCTGATCTCCTGATGCGCTTGTCGATAGCGCAATACGCGTTCGTCGAGTGTCTGAATCCCCTGCAAGAGGGACTCTCGCTTTTTCCCTGCTTCATCGGCCTGTTTTCGTTTTTCTTCGATCTGGTCTTTGAGTTGTTCGAGAGCCTTGCGTTCCTTCTCAATCTTGTCGGTCATCGGATCGGCAACCGCAACCGATGGCCAGGAAACACCCAACAGCCCCCAGATCATGACTCCGACCCTGAGCCCCGTCCAGCATTTCATGCCTTAGCCTCACCGAAACGCCGCAGCGACACGAAGCTGCCTGCAAACCCAAGCCCCATCCCCACCGCAACCAGGGCAAGACAGACTGACGGGGGAAAGAATGCCATGAGATTGTCGAGCCCGGCAAATCGTCCCGTCGTTCGCATTTGCTGCCGAAACAATTCGTACATGAACTTGAGCATGACCAGCGAGAGTGTGCTACCCAAAGCGCCAAGCACCGCGCCCTCTAATAGATATGGAATTCGAATAAAGCTGGTCGTGGCCCCGATGAGACGCAAAATGGCAATTTCATCCCGCCGAGAGAAGAGTGTCAGTCGAATGGTATTGGCGATAATGGTGACGGCCGCCGCCGAGAGAATGAGGCCGATGCCGATGGCGACCAACTCAATCGATCGAATCACCGTCGCAAGGGCGTCGATCCAATCTTGATTATAGTCAACCTTGGAAACACCGGCGACCTGCCTGACCCGTTCTGCCCATCGCTTCACCGCATCTGGCGAACGGAACGACGGGCTGAGCGCCACGACGAAGGAGGCTGGTAAGGGATTCTGGCCCAGCCCCTCGAGCAAGTGAGACTCCGAAGGAAATTGTGCCTTGAACTCTCCCAGCGCCTGCTCTTTCGAAATAAACAGCAGTGCGGCGACGGCACGATCGCTCCGCAAATGCTGCTCCACCTCAGCAACCGAATCGGAGGTGAGCCGGTCATCGAGATACACCATGATCTTGATATCGTCCTGGAGCCATCCGGCCGCCGCCCGCAGATTGACATAAAGCAGCAAGAAGATGCCGACACAGGCCAGGGTAAAGGCCGTAGTCAAAATGGCAACCATCGTCGTCGTCCGGTTCGTCCACATATTGATCCAGGATTCTCTGAGGAGATATGAGAGCGTCCTCACCCCATCACCCGCTGTTCCGGCAGCAACCGGCCTTGTGACAATGTGAGCACCCGCCGATTCACTTGCGCCATAACCAGGGGATCATGCGTCGCCACCACAACTGTGGTGCCACGCGCGTTAATGAGTTTAAACAGTTCGATAATCTCGGACGTCAGGGCAGGGTCTAAATTTCCAGTCGGTTCATCCGCCAGCAAGACGACCGGACCATTCACAATGGCACGTGCGATGCAGACCCGCTGTTGTTCTCCCGTCGAGAGGCCAGCTGGAAGCTGATCTCGCTTGTGCTCGACACCGACCGCTCGTAACGCCTCCGTAACTTTCCGACGAATGTCGGCTGGAGAAACTCCTTGCACCAGTAAGGGCAGCGCCACATTGTTGAAGACGGACTTCTTCGGCAACAGCCGAAAGTCTTGAAAGACCGTTCCCACCTTGCGGCGCAGATACGGAACGTCAGATGGCTTGAGCGTCGTCACGTTTTTCTGATGGACGAAGATCTGTCCCTCATCAGGCCGTTCGGCTCCGATAAGCATCCGCAAGAGCGTCGACTTGCCCGCCCCACTGGACCCCATGAGGAGGACAAATTCTCCTTTGCCGATCTCGAAGGTGACGTCTGAGAGCGCCAGTCGCTGATCGTACTGTTTCGACACGTGGATCAGTTGAATCATCGTCGCCCTACCAACGGAGATCGTCTCCGGAGACTTCGAAGGCGTTCTGAATATGCTCGATCTGCGAGGCAACGGCATCCGTGCCTTGCAGCAAGACAACATCGAATCTGCATAGTCGGTCTTTGATATGGTGGCGGGCCAGATACTGAGCCGCTAACTGAATCAACTTCTCCTGCTTCCGTTGATGGACGGCATGGATGGCTCCACCGAACGCGTCGGTCCGACGCGCCTTCACCTCGACAAACACCAGCACCTGTCCGTCTTCAGCCACTAAGTCCAGCTCCCCCACCGGCGAACGCAGATTGCGTGCCACGATCCGATACCCCTTGCGCCGTAGATACTGCTCCGCCGCCGATTCCCCTTTTTGTCCAAACAGTCTCCGGGGATCAAGGCTGGTCACTGATTCATCCGTGAAGATTCGCCCAGGCCAATAGGCGAAAGAGGCCATCTACTGCTACTTCCACTCAAGAGCTGTGCGACTGGTGCGAACGTACGCCGATGAATCGCGCAGGGACCATATTGAGCGAGCTGTTGCAAATGCTCTTCCGTCCCATACCCTTTATGGGAGAGAAAATTATACTCAGGATAGGTCAGATGGTACACCGCCATCATGCGATCGCGCGTGACTTTGGCCACGATCGATGCCGCAGCAATCGAGACCGACAACATATCACCCTTAATGATAGCGCGTGAGGGAATGGCGAGATCCGGCAATGTCATGGCATCGATCAAGAGGCAATCCGCCGGGGGAGCCAACGATACCAGCGCGCGACGCATGGCTAGGCGAGTCGCTTCTAAAATATTGAGACGGTCGATCTCCTGCTCTGTGGCGACCCCTACAGCGACACCACGTGCCCGCTGGATAATCACATCGTAGAGCCGCGCGCGCTCAGACTCGGATACTTGTTTGGAATCGTCGACACCAACCAAGCGGCAACGAGTGGGCAAGATCACCGCCGCCGCGACAACAGGGCCCGCCAGAGGGCCCCGTCCGGCTTCATCAAGACCGGCGATATAGCGATAGCCGCGCCGCCGAGCTTCCAACTCAAATTCGTCGGTAGGTCCCACGATGTGGCCCCGCGATGCATCCGTTGAAAGGACACCTGACACTCGTGGTCGGCGGAACCAGGAAATGAGACTAGGGCTTTGAGACCGAGGCGGCTCCGGCCGGCTCGGCTTTACGGGCGGCCCCGGACTGCCCTTTTACACTCGCAACGAACTCCCGATCTTCGACTTTGGCAAACTTGCCCTTCTTCCCCCGGAGATAATACAGCTTAGCCCGACGCACCTTACCCTGACGCATGACCTCCACACGCGTGACGATCGGCGAATGGAGCGGGAAAATTCGTTCCACGCCGACGCCGTAAGAGACTTTGCGCACCGTGAAAGTCTCTGTGTTCAGCAACCCTTTACGGGCGATCACCGCGCCTTCGAACACTTGAATACGTTCTTTTTCCCCTTCGACCACTTTCACATGCACGCGGACGGTGTCGCCAATTTCAAAAATGGGCGCCGCCTTCTTCGTAAACGACTGTTGTATCCGTTCCAACCGATTCATGAGACTACCTCTCCTCCCCACATCGAACAGGCATGCTCGGCACGCCCTCACGAGTAAGTTCGTCTAGCAATTGTTGATCTTCGAGACTCAAGACCCGATCTTGCAAAAGATCCGGCCGTCTCTGATAGGTGCTTCGCAGGGTTTCTTTACGACGCCACAGACGAATGGCCTCGTGATGTCCTGAAAGCAACACCTCTGGCACAGGCATGCCTCGAACCTCCGCTGGTCTTGTATAGTGCGGATACTCGAGCAACGCATCCGTGAATGACTCTTCTACGATCGACTCCGGATCGCCCAAGACGCCGGGAACCAAACGGGCTGCAGCATCGATGAGTACCAGCGCCGGCAACTCCCCTCCGGTCAACACATAATCCCCGACAGAAATTTCTTCCGGATGCAAGGCGAGTCGCACCCGTTCATCAACCCCCTCATAATGGCCACAGAGAATGACAAGCCGACGCGGGTCGACCGCCAGATCGTTTGCATAGGCCTGCGTGAATGGACGACCGTGCGGGGACGGAAACAGCAAGCGAATCTGCTCACCGGCCTCTGCGTAGTCGGCTTGAATCTGTTCCACCGCGCGCAAGATAGGCTCTGCCTTCATTACCATCCCGGCCCCTCCACCATAGGGCACGTCGTCCGCCACCTTGTGGCGATCGAGCGTGTAGTCGCGCAAATTGCGCACCTGAACGTGCAGCAGACCTTTTTCTTGTGCTCGTTTGAGAATACTCTGGCCGAGCACCGGCGCCACCATGTCGGGAAACAGAGTCAGGATGTCACACCGCATGGCGATCCTCAACCAAATCGTCGATCCCGCGAACTATCATCCGGCGGCGCGCGAGATCCACCGAAGTTACAAAATTCTTCGCGGCTGGAATGAGGACTTCCTCCGTCCCCTTGCGAACGACGAAGACGTGGTTCTCCGATATCTCCAAAATCGTCTCAAGCACACCGACCTCATCGCCCCGCTCGTTCTCGACCGTCATCCCAATGAGATCATATTCAAAATAAACGTCCGCAGACAATGTCGCTGCTGGACAGCGTGGCACTTGAATCAATCCCCCGCGCAGCATCCCGGCTTCCTCCGGCGTCGTCACACCCGCAAAACCCATGATATAGGTCGAGCCGGCGCGCCGAACATGAGTCACGGTCCTGTCGACCATCTGTCCCGTTGGCTCCAAGACATGAATCCTCGTCAACTGATCTAGCCGACCGGGCACATCGCTCAAGGATCGCACCTTGAACTCACCCCGCACGCCAAAGTGGCGCTCGATCTTCCCAATCGTGACAAGATCTGCCTGAACCGTTGTCACGTATCTAGGCGCCTTTCTTCTTCGCCACTTTTGCCGCCTTCTCCGCTTCAAACTGTTTCCATACACCACACCGGCGAAGCAACGTCCGAACCGTGACCGTCGGCTGAGCTCCTTGGCGCAACCAGCTCAACACCCGTTCCTGTTTCAGCTCCGGCATCGCCGGTTCCTTCAAGGGATCGAAAATCCCAAGAATTTCCAGGAACCGCCCGTCGCGCGGCTTCCGAGAATCCGCTGCCACGACGCGGTAGAGCGGTCGCTTGTGTCGTCCTGTCCTCGTCAATCTCAAATGAACAGCCACTAGTTTCCTCCTCCTGTACGAAACACCCGTGATGATAGTTCTCGACCCTTACCTGGAGCGCATAAGTTGTGCGAACTGCCGGCGCCCTCCCGACCCTGCTGCCATAACCTTGGCGATTTTTCTCGCCGAGAGAAACTGTTTAATCAACCGATTCACCTCTTGCACGTTCGTCCCGCTTCCACGAGCAATCCGCTTTTTTCGGCTTCCATTGATGACCGTATGGTCGCGCCTCTCTCGAAAGGTCATCGAGTCAATCATGGCCGTGACTCGTTTCATCTCCCGCTCCGCCACCTGCCCTTCCATCGCCCCCTTGAGCTTCTGACCGCCTGGCAACATCCCTAAAATCTGGTCCAGCGAACCCATGCGGTTGACTTGCCCCAACTGCGCACGGAAATCCTCCAACGTGAATGTATTGCTGGTGAGACGCTTTTGTGCATCCTCCACCTGCTCGCGCGTAACAGTCTCTTGGGCCTTTTCGATCAGCGAGAGCACGTCGCCCATTCCAAGGATGCGCGAGGCCATCCGATCAGGATGAAACAACTCAAGCGCATCAAGTTTTTCGCCCACGCCCAGGAACTTGATCGGCTTGCCGGTCACCGCCCGGATAGACAGCACCGCCCCGCCCCTGGCATCGCCTTCAACCTTGGCGAGAATGACGCCGGTCAGTCCGATACGCTGCTCGAACTGGCTGGCCATCGTCACCGCGTCTTGGCCCGTCATGGCATCTGCCACCAAGAGAACCTCGTGCGGTTGCACAGCGGCTTTCACCGCCACCAACTCCCCCATCAACTCGTCATCGATGTGGAGACGCCCACCAGTGTCCAGCACGACGAGATCGTACCCCTGGTCTCGGCCCCGTTCCACGCCGGCCTGGCAGATGTGGACAACATCCGCTTGAGCAGCATGAGCCTGATCGATTCGATACACGTCGATCTCAAGATCGCGTCCCAAACTGGCCAACTGATCGCCGGCTGCCGGACGACGAGGATCCGCCGCAACGAGAAGTACCCGTTTCCCTTGAGCCTTGAAGTACCGCCCGAGCTTACCGCAAGTCGTCGTCTTTCCAGCTCCTTGGAGCCCCACCATCATGACGACGGTAGGGGGATTCGAGGCCAGAGCCAGACCGGCTCGCTCACGGCCCATCATCTCCCGCAGCTCTTCCCACACGACCTTGACGACCTGATGACCAGGGGTCAAACTCCTGAGGACTTCCTGACCAACTGCCTTTTCGCGAACTCGCTCGATGAAGTCCTTGACGATCTTGAAGTTGACATCGGCTTCGAGCAGCGCGAGGCGAACTTCTTTCAATGCTTCCGCGATATTCTGTTCGGTGAGGACTCCAGAACCGCGTAACTTCTTAAAAATATTTTCGAATTTTTCGCTGAGAGCGTCCAGCATAGCGCTACAAAGAAAAAGGCAATCGAAGCCTTAACTCCAGATCTCCGATCGCCTCGAAAGATTTAGTAAAAAAAGTATCGTGGAGTCTAAAGGACAAGGCAAGATGAAGTCAAGGGACAGGGCGGCCTGCATTTTGGGCTGAGATTGTTGACATGTCATAGGCCTTTCGCTATCGTCGATCGTCATCTCCGTGAGACTACGCAGAGAGGTATGAGGCGGTTGCCGTGAAAAAATCACCCTGGATTCTGCTCATTTTCATTCTGATTGGTGGACTATTGGGCGGAGTATTGGGAGAAATCCTCCGAATCATGGCCCCACATGGCACTATTCAGTCGATCTTTGCCACCAATTTTACCCTCGGCATCACCGAGCCGCTGACCATCGATCTGGTCCTCATTAAGCTCACCCTCGGCTTCGCTCTAAAAATCAACCTTCTCAGCCTCCTCGGAATGTTCCTTGGCATCTATCTGTACAAGAACATCTAGCAAGATGCTAGACCTCGGGCTTCAATTCTAACTCCTTCATTTTCAACCCTCGAATCCGGTTTCGGAGGACCGCGGCCCGTTCAAACTCCAACTCCTTTGCGGCGGCTTTCATTTCTATTTCCAGCCGCTTGATGATCTGTTCGGGTGCTTCCTCCGCTCCATAGACGGCCTGTGACTCCGCGGCCAGATCCAGTTGCACATCATCCATTTCCGCCGTGGCATATTCGAGTGACAGGACATCCTTCTTGATGCTCGTGGGCACGATACCGTGTCTAGTATTATAGTCAGCCTGGATCGTGCGCCTACGCCCGGTCTCGCCGATCGCCATTTGCATAGAATTGGTGACGACATCACCGTACAAAATCACATGGCCCCGCACGTTCCTCGCTGCCCGCCCAGCCGTCTGGATCAACGACCGATAAGACCGAAGATAGCCTTCTTTATCCGCATCGAGGATCGCCACCAGAGTTACTTCGGGGAGATCCAGCCCTTCGCGCAGGAGATTGATCCCCACCAGCACATCGAACACCCCGCGCCGCAGGTCGCGTATGATCTCAGCCCGCTCCAATGTCTTGATGTCGGAGTGCAGATACCGCACCTTGATACCGAGATCATGGTAGTACTCGCTTAAGTCCTCCGCCATGCGCTTGGTCAAGGTGGTGATCAGCACACGCCCCCCCTGTGCCACTTCAGTCCGCACTTCGCCGAGGAGATGATCCACCTGACCTTTAGCCGGGCGCACTTCGATGACTGGATCCATCAGACCGGTCGGGCGAAGGATCTGCTCGACCACCTCTCCAGCCGCATGCCCCAGCTCATAGGGGCCTGGCGTAGCAGACACGTACACGGCCTGCGTGAGGCACCGCTCAAATTCAGCGAACATGAGCGGCCGGTTATCGATCGCCGACGGCAACCGGAATCCGTACTCGACCAACGTACGCTTCCGCGAATAGTCGCCCTCATACATCCCACCCACTTGGGGAATTGTCGCATGGGACTCGTCGACAATCAGCAGAAAGTCTTTGGGGAAATAATCGATGAGCGTCGGAGGCTGCTCACCGGGCGCGCGGCCACTGAGATGTCGCGAGTAGTTCTCAATACCATGGCAGTACCCCATGGCCCGAATCATTTCAAGGTCGAACTTGGTGCGCTGCGCGATCCGCTGGGCTTCCACAAGCTGATTCTGTTTCTTGAAATAGGCGACGCGTTCCTCCAGTTCCTCTTCGATACCTGTAATCGCCCGCTCATACCGATCCGGGGCAATGAGATAGTGCGTGTTCGGATAGACCGCGACTTTCGGAAGCTTCCTGAGCGACTTCCCCGTGAGTGGATCAATTTCGTGAATGGCGTCGACCACGTCACCGAATAACTCAACCCGCACGGACACCGCGTCATTCGAAGCCGGAAAAATCTCGATGACGTCGCCGCGGGCACGGAACGTCCCGCGATGGAAATCCATATCGTTGCGGGCATATTGAATCTCGACCAACTTCGCCAGAATCTTCTCCCGCCGAATCTCCATCCCTTCTTCGAGAAAGACCACCATCTCGTGATAGACCTCCGGCGACCCCAAGCCATAAATACAGGACACCGACGACACGATCAGCACGTCGTTCCGTTGGAGCAACGCGGCCGTCGCTGCATGTCGCATCTGATCGATTGCGTCGTTGACGGATGCGTCCTTGGCAATGTACGTGTTGCTTTGGGGGATATAGGCTTCCGGCTGGTAGTAATCGTAGTAGCTGACGAAATACTCCACCGCGTTGTGAGGGAAAAACTGTTTGAACTCTTGATAGAGCTGGCCGGCCAACGTCTTATTATGGACCAAAACCAACGTGGGCTTCTGCACCTGCGCAACCACATTGGCCATGGTAAAGGTCTTGCCGGATCCGGTGACGCCGAGCAGCGCTTGGTGCTTCCGGCCAGCCGCAATCCCGGCCACCAACTTATCGATGGCCTGGCCTTGATCTCCGCAGGGCTTGAATGGGGCTTCGAGTTGAAACGGCGGCATGGGACGACCTTTCGGTCGTTATCTTACCATCGGAAACGGCTCTGTGCACAATAGAGAGGATGCACACCAGACACCGACAACCCACGAGACACCACCGGATCCCTCCTGGTCCGGCAGCATCAGCATAGCTTAATAGCGTGAGTGCCTAGACCCACCGACCGAGGCTCCCGGCCTGTGGGATGGCCCCCGGTTTTCACCCTCGCGAAATCGCCGACCAGATGGTTCCGCGCTTCGACGGGGCCGATGGCGGGGAGCCTGCTGTTCACTGACCGGCATAGGGGCCGGAGACGGGAGCGCAACAAACACGGGAAGGGCGAGCTTCTTCGTTTCAATTTTTAATTGTCTCACCATTCGAAGATACTCTCGCTCTTCGGACTGAGACAGAATCAAGAACGTCGCCCCTTCTTTCTCTGCTCGACCCGTTCGCCCTGTCCGATGGACATATGAATTTGGATTGGTTGGCAATTCATAGTGAATCACCTGGGCCACATCCTGAATATCGAGGCCTCTGGCTGCCACATCGGTCGCCACGAGCGAACGGAGTCGGCCGGCCCGAAAGGCACCGAGCGTCCGTTCCCGCTGCGCTTGGCTGTGATTGCCGGTCAACGCACCGACTGAAGCCGGTTCTCCACCCAAATGGGACGCCAAGCGTCGCACCTTATACTTTTGATCACAGAACACCATCGACCGTTCACCACCAGTCACGGTCTGGAGCAACGTATGCACGAGTTGCGTACGCGCTTGATCCCCTGGCACGACATAGTAGGCATGTACAATCGTGGTCGGAGTGCTGATCCCCGGATCGACAGAGATGCGAGCAGGATCGCGCTGCATACTCTGTGCAAGCGTCTGAATGTCTCCGGAAAATGTCGCGGAGAACAAGAGCGTTTGGCGTTCAGCCGGGAGGAGACGAATGATCCGCTGGATATCCCGCAAGAACCCTCGATCCAACATCTGATCGGCCTCATCCATCACGAGAAACGTCACGCCACCCAACTTCAAGTGACCGGAACCGGCCAAGTCGAGCAACCGCCCTGGCGTACCGACCACCACCAGCGGCGGTCGTTGCAATGCGCGGTAATGGCGTTCGATCGGTGTCCCACCGTACACGGACAAGGAGGTCACGGACATCGGGGCATACTTGCGTAGCTCCATTTCAATCTGGAGCGCCAATTCCCGCGTGGGCGCCAACACTAAAAACTTCGGTCCGGAAGCGTGGCTTGGTCCGGACTTGGTATAGGGACCAGGCGCGGGTGCAGAGGCCTCCCGCCGCATGACCTGCTCGATAATCGGCAACAAAAATGCCAGTGTTTTTCCGCTCCCGGTTTTGGCTTGCGCCATAATGTCCCGGCCTTTCAGTGCCAATGGAATGGCAGCCTGTTGCACCGGCGTGGGTGTCGTCAGGCCAGCCTGTGTCAGGCGCTGGACAAGGGACTGGGGCAGATTCATATCAGTAAACGTAGACATAAGACTCCTTGTATGGGGCACACTTCCTGGGACTGCACGGTCCGGCCTGGTCAGATGGCCGAAAAACGCATCGGGTTGATGGGCAATTCGAGGAAGGAAATAGCGGGGCTGCCGTTTACGCAGCCCCGACGTGTGAATACTCGTTGCGGCTTAGTACCGGTCGCCACCGCCGCGGCCACCACCACCACCAGTGCGAGGCTCCTGGGGACGCGCTTCGTTGACAGTCAACGTGCGGCCACCCAACTCAGTGCCGTTCAGCGCGGTGATCGCCGCCTGCGCTTCTGTATCCGAGGACATCTCCACGAATCCAAACCCGCGGGACTGGCCGGTGAACTTATCTGTGATAATTCTGGATGATGTGACCGCTCCATGAGCAGCAAACAAATCGCTCAGTTCCTGCTCGGTTGTGGAATACGGCAAACCACCGACATAGATCTTCGAACCCATTGGGCTCCTCCTTTGAGAATATGTGTTGTCTTGGACTCGAGAACAAAGTGAGGAAGGAATGGGCCGAAGACGCAAACACCATGGCGGCTCAA
>JAYTTD010000113.1:0-5227 GCA_043745235.1 Nitrospira sp.
AACAAGCTCAAGAGCGCACAGCAACGGCCCTCGATCATCGCGGCGTGCGGGAAGCAGGCTACGTTGTGGTGATGTCATGATTTACGGAAAGATCAATAGTCAGCCGTCTCAAGAAAAGTGCGATGAAAAACTTCAGCAATTCAATATCTGTGACGAAATGGCGCTATATCCAGTCCATTCACGAAACAGCTGAACTGCAGGGTCCTGATACATTTGCAAGACATTTCTTGCCGGCACTACAGCGGTGGCGTTGCGCATGGCTCAGTCAAAGTGATCTCACCACCATGCGGTCCAATCCCTTGTATTATTACCTTGTCGCTCGAACAAAATATTATGACGGGATATTTCTCGACGCGATTTCCGACAAGGTGCAGTACATCATAAATATCGGATGCGGCTATGACACACGGTCGTACCG
Organism: Nitrospira sp.; assembly: GCA_043745235.1. Lineage (GTDB taxonomy): Bacteria > Nitrospirota > Nitrospiria > Nitrospirales > Nitrospiraceae > Palsa-1315. Next base: position 419 of record JAYTTD010000113.1, read on the forward strand.
ATTCGAGCATGTGTTAAAACAAAACGGCGTCAAGGTGCTAGAGTGTGACCAACCGGAAGCTATCGCTGGCAAAGAACGAATCGCTCGGCGACGAGGCAGGTTCGATCATGTGGCGTATATGCCCATCGACTTGAACGACAACGCATGGCCAGATTTTGAGCATTGGTTGAACAAGAATAATAACGCAAAGGTACTGGTGTTGATGGAAGGGGTGAGTCCCTACATCAACAGCGAAACTTTTGGTCGGTTTATGAGCCTTCTTGAGAGGAAAATCACGGTCGGAAGTCGTGTCGTCTATGATTTCAAGCTTGCCGGGGTCGCCGATTCTTTTGGGTTTGGTGGTCGAACCAAGAGACCGTTCCGATTACCAACGGTAAAAGCAGAGGTTGTGAGCTACCATGAAAAGTTCAGTTATCGAGTCAAGCATCTGGAGGAAAGCGCAGAGCTCACAGCGCGTCTTCTACCTGGTCTTGGAAAATCAGGCGGTCCCTTGTTTGCGGAAGATGGTCTCATCCAACTTGAGGTGACATCTCAAGGTGTGATGGCCGACAGAGTGGCTGAGGCTGTCGGCACATGTTTTCTAACTATACCGTCTGGAACAAATTTGCTTCTGAATGAATGATGGCTGACACCGTTTCACAGAATGGTGGCCACGGCATAAAGTCGAGAGGCCAGTCCGTACCGCTCTTTCCTGACATTGGGGTGATCGCATTTGTGCCGGAGGAATGGGGCGGACCCTGGATGTCGCGGCATCAGGTGTTGACCCGCCTGTCGCAGTACTTTCAAGTCGTGTGGGCGGAGCCTGCCAGAGGATGGAGAGATCTCTGGCTTGGCGGTGGAAAGCCAGTGGACCGATCCCACCGTCAGGAGTTGTTTCCCCAGGGTTTTGTGCTGTATCAGCCAGAAAAGTGGCTTCCACAGCTGTACAGGCCAGCGTCGCTGGCCTCTTGGACTGCGACGAAAAGAGTTCGTCGAGCGGCAACGTTGCTTCGGCGACGCGGGTGCAAGACCATCGTCTTTTATCTCTGGCGTCCCAATTTCGACTATGTCTTGGACAGCGATTCCTATGACTTAAGTTGCTATCATGTCGTCGATGAGTATTCTTTTTCTCCATCCGAGCAGCCGTTGGACAGTAGCGAAGTGCGGCTGATCAAGCGAGTGGACCAGGTGTTCATCCATTCGCCGGCGTTACTTGATCGTAAAGGTCATTTCAATCCTCATACGCTCTTTGTCCCCAACGGCGTGGACTATCGGGCATTCGCGACTCCACAAGCAGAGCCGGCTGATTTGAAAGAGATCCCACATCCTAGAGTTGGCTATGTCGGGCACATCAAGACGCAGCTGGATCTTCGGCTCTTACTCGAGCTAGCTACTCGCCATACGGAGTGGTCCTTTGTTTTTGTGGGGCCCAAAGGCTATCTGGGAGTGGATGCGACGTTGGTGGATGAATTATCCGAATTGCAGAACGTGCACTTTCTCGGAAACAAGCCAATGGAGACGGTCTGCGCATATTCGCAGCATATGGATGTCTGCTTGCTCCCATACGTGTTCAACGATTATACCCGACATATCTATCCCCTCAAGCTGCATGAGTATTTAGCCTGCGGAAAGCCGGTTGTGGCGACTCCAATTCGATCGCTGGAATCATTCGGCCATGTCATTGCGCTCGCGCGTAATGTGAGTGAATGGGAACAGAGCATCCTCGCCGCACTGTCTCCAGCGGCGACTCAGGACGATTTGGTAGAAAGGCGGAGGATGGTTGCGCAGGAATATGATTGGAATGCCTTGGTCAAGCGGATTGCACAGACGATCTGTGAACGACTGGGCCAAGCGACAGCCGCTCGGTTTGCCGCCACGATTGAAAATGGAATCGTGAAGGGTCGGCCGACGCTCTCAGGGCTGCGGGAAGTCTCATGAGCATGTAGCGACATAACGGTTGTGGTCGACAAAAAAACCGATAGGCTGGCAGTGGCGCTGGATCGTGAAGATGAAAGGGTTTACCCCATTCTTGACAGATCAACGGAGCATCTTGGCCATGGGAAATCTTGCCCTCAAGTTGGACAACATGTGCAATTGTCCGTTTGCCCTCGATCTTGATGTTGGGCGAGGCACGGTTCATTTTGCTGTGACCGTGTAGCGATAGGATATTCAAAAACTACGATACGAAGTTTTCGACCGCAATAATTTATGTAAGTTGTCAGCAGAGTGTACGAGAGCGATGAATTTGAAGTCACAGATGAGTGGTATGGTGGTGCGTCAGGTCCTGAATTCGCACCTCTGTCGTAGGTATTTTGTCCCCCATGCTGTCAGGTGCGCACCTTCTCTTTCAGAATTTCCGTGGTAGGGCAGTAAAGCCTCCGAGAGAATTGTGCGGGTGTTCTGTAGGGTGCGTGGATCAGTAGCTCTCTTGCCATCACCATGGTAAATTTTCCGAAAAAGCATGGGGTGGCAGCAATCATCCTGTATTATCAGAACAAGAGAGTTAACCGCCGAGGCCCATAGGTAGACAGGGGTATTGTGTCGAGCGGTTATAGTCAAATGAGAAGGGCGCTCCTTATCGCGTATTATTTCCCGCCCATTGCCGCGACGGGTGGGATGCGGCCGCTCAATTTCTGTCGCCATCTTGCAGACTATGGGTGGGCACCCAAGGTCCTTGCCACTGACCATGGATCTGCTCTTCCCCCCCACGCGGTCGATCGTAAACTTCTGGATCGTGTTCCTCCTAACGTCGAGATCATTCGAGTCCCGCATGCTAACCCTCTCGGTCGCCTTCTTCGGTTCCGTGAACGATTCAGTCAACTGCTGACGCAGGGGAAAACATTAAGCCCAACCATGGTTGCAGGGAGTCCGGTTCGTTCACTGGAATCGGCAAAGGGACCGACATCTTCGGTGAGAGCCTGTTTTCGGTTCCTCACCGAGGCTCTCCTGGATTTTCCAGATCCACAATGCCATTGGTACCGACCTGCAGTGCGGGTTCTTGCGAAAATGTCGGCAGAGGAGCGACCCCATGTCATTTGGGCAACCGGCGGGCCTTGGACGAGTTTGTTGGTAGGCAAGCGGCTCGCCCAGGAGTTTAATATTCCGTTCATTGCCGACTTTCGAGATCCGTGGATAGACGGAGAGGAGGTCGAACGCTTTTCTTCGAAATTGTTGCGCAAGAAAGCCACAAGTCTTGAGCGAGGAGTCTGTGCTGCGGCAGCTCGTGTCATCTTGAATACAGATGAACTGCGGTTGCGGTTTTGTTCTGTGTATCCTGAGTGGCAGCACAAGTTTGTGACGATCACGAATGGATACGCCGAGGAACTTCGTTCGGTGTCTCCCTCGCAGGGCAATCGTGGAACGATCACAAGAACGGAAGAGGGTGCTACTCCGACGCTCGAGCTTTCCCACTTTGGTACCGTCTATGGCAATAGGAGTCCTATAGCGTTGTTCCGCGCCATCCAGGAACTACTCGACGAGGGGATGGGGAGTGCCTCCCGATTGCGGCTCAGATTTGTGGGTGTGTGGGAGGTGAACGATTCCGACTGTACCCAGTTAGCAAAAGCCTTGGAGGAAAGAGGGATTCTCAGGTTGGTTCCGCCCGTTCCTCACCAAGAGTGTTTGCAGGAAATGGCTCGCTCGGATGTCCTGCTGATTCTGCAGCCTGACTATCCCCTACAAGTTCCTGCAAAAATCTACGAGTACATCGTGGCCGGACGTCCGCTGCTGGTGATCGGCGGGGAAGGGGCGACGGCGAACCTGGTCCAGCGACATCGATTGGGGCGTTGCTGTCCGAATACGGTGCAGGAGATCAAACGAACGCTCGTGTCCATCCTCTTGTCCGAGTCTGCTCTTCTTGCGCCTACCCAGGCGGATACAGAGCAGTTCAGCTATCGTGCCCTCTCTGGCCAGCTTGCAGAACTGCTCGAGCGTGTCTGTGAGGAGCGGAAGGGTTCCCAGAACAGGAAGTAACGGAGACGCGGTCGCGTACGGCATATGGCCACTGTCACGATAGTCAACATTGAGCGAGGTGAGGAAGAAGCCGCATGGGACCGCTATGTCGGTGAGCATTCTGAGGCGACGGGGTATCATCTCACGGCCTGGCGGGCGGTCATCAGCAAAGTATTTGGACATAGTACATACTATTTGATGGCCAGGGACGAAGAAGGAATGGTTCAAGGGGTCCTTCCCCTCGTATTGACGAAGAGTCCGATGTTCGGCTGTTTCCTCACATCCATGGCCTTCTTTAATTATGGTGGAGTACTGGCCGATCGCGCCGATGTTCGTCTTGCCCTTCTGTCGGCGGCGGCGGAAACGGCAAAGGATGTCGGAGCGGCTCACATTGAATTGAGGCAGGCTGAACCTCTTGAAGCCGACTGGCCGGTTCGCTCCAGGAAGGTTTCGATGAGACTCGCGCTTCCTGCGGACTATGAGACCTTGCTGAAGGTCTATCCCTCCAAGTTGCGGAGCCAAATCCGGCGGGCGCAGAAAGAGGGGATGGACGTCCGCGTCGGAGGCGAAGAACTGCTCGAAGACTATTATCGTGTGTTTGCTCGATGTATGCGGGATTTGGGCACGCCGGTGTACGAGAAAGGGTTCTTTCAGTCGATTGTCCAGACCTTTCCCAAAGACGTGAGACTGTGTGTGGTCTCGCTGAAGGGAGTTCCCCTTGCCTCGGGGCTTCTGTATGGTTTCCGCAGCACGCTGGAAATCCCGTGGGCAGCGTCAGACAAGCGATTCAGTCGGCTGGCTCCCAACATGCTCCTGTATAGTGCGGTGTTAGAATATGCCTGCACAGCGGGGTATCGGGAGTTTGATTTTGGACGATCC